>NZ_JARVSN010000035.1:0-66613 GCF_030209165.1 Pseudomonas sp. fls2-241-R2A-110
TGGCTTTGGCTTTGGCTTTGGCTTTGGCTTTGGCTTTGGCTTTGGCTTTGGCTTTGGCTTTTGACGTTGATCTTGATCTTGACCTTTCGCCCCTTCGGCAGGCCGAGCGTAGGTGTCCATCAGGGGGTTAGGCGCGTAGCGCCGTGCGGCGCAGCCGCACACATCGAGAGGAGGTCGTCGCGAAGCAGACCGGAGGCGATGCCCCCTGATGGACACCGTAGCGAGGGTACGCGGAGCCTCAGCGAGGCGCCGTACGCCGGGGCGAAGCCTTTTGGTTCCTTTTTGGCGTTTGAAAAAGGGACTCGCTGTAAGAGCGAAACCATAAGCAGCCGTTACCGCAGCAACGGATATGCCCCCAACCCCACATCACACAACACCACCCTCGCACAAACAAAAACGGCCTCTATATAAATAGAGGCCGTTCCCGGTACAGCGTACAACTCAAGACGTTATCGCAAGACAGGTCTTATTTGCGGTCTTCCAGCTTGGTAATGTCACGCGACTCGTAGCCAGTGTACAGCTGGCGCGGGCGGCCAATCTTGTACGGGCTGGAGAGCATTTCTTTCCAGTGGGAGATCCAGCCAACGGTCCGCGCCAGAGCGAAGATCACGGTGAACATGCTGGTTGGAATGCCGATCGCCTTGAGGATAATCCCCGAGTAGAAGTCGACGTTCGGGTACAGCGAGCGCTCGATGAAGTACGGGTCGGTCAGGGCGATCTCTTCCAGGCGCATGGCCAGTTCGAGTTGCGGATCGTTGTTGATCCCCAGTTCCTTCAACACTTCGTCGCAAGTCTGCTTCATAACTGTGGCGCGTGGGTCGCGGTTTTTGTAAACCCGGTGACCGAAGCCCATCAGTTTGAACGGATCGTTCTTGTCCTTGGCCTTGGCGATGTACTTGTCGATGTTCGACACATCGCCAATTTCGTCAAGCATGGTCAGAACAGCTTCGTTCGCGCCGCCGTGGGCAGGGCCCCACAGTGCAGCGATACCGGCGGCGATACAGGCGAACGGGTTGGCACCCGACGAGCCGGCCAGACGTACGGTAGAGGTCGATGCGTTCTGCTCGTGGTCGGCATGGAGGATGAAAATCCGGTCCATGGCCTTGGCGAGCACCGGGCTGATCGGTTTGATCTCGCACGGAGTGTTGAACATCATGTGCAGGAAGTTTTCCGCGTACGTCAGGTCGTTGCGCGGGTACATCATGGGTTGACCCATGGAGTACTTGTAAACCATCGCTGCCAGGGTCGGCATCTTGGCGACCAGGCGGATCGCGGAGATTTCGCGATGCTGCGGGTTATTGATGTCGAGGGAGTCGTGGTAGAAGGCCGAGAGAGCGCCGACTACACCGCACATGACTGCCATTGGGTGGGCGTCGCGACGGAAACCGTTGAAGAAAGTCTTCAACTGCTCGTGAACCATGGTGTGGTTCTTCACGGTGCTGACGAACTGGGCCTTCTGTTCTGCAGTCGGCAATTCGCCGTTGAGCAGCAGATAGCAGGTTTCCAGGTAGTCCGACTTTTCAGCCAGCTGTTCGATCGGATAGCCGCGGTGCAGCAGAATGCCGTTGTCGCCGTCGATATAGGTGATCTTCGACTCGCAGGAAGCTGTCGACATGAAACCAGGGTCAAAGGTGAAACGGCCCGTGGCCGTCAGGCCCCGAACATCGATAACATCGGGACCAACGGTGCCGGTTAAAATGGGCAGCTCGACGGGGGCTGCGCCCTCGATGATCAACTGCGCTTTTTTGTCAGCCATGTGGCCTCCTATTTATGCTTGAAATCATCAGACAGACCCCCCACGCAGGGCCCGCACCACTATAGTGAGATAAATTCGAATGTCAATTTGCCTAAAGTCTTGCTCCAGAAGGCTTTAACCGGACTTTTTCCTCGAAATTGACTGCCATTTACGCCTTTTATCCAACTTGTGCAATGCGCTATTAGGGGAAGGTGAACGCGTTGTCATTAGTAGCCTAACTGTCTATACTCGGCCTCCGACCGCCAGGGGCTTTTGGGCCTGCTTTATTGGGGGTCGCACTCCCTGGGTGGTGGGTACCTGACCAGTGCACTCCCCAACAACTTTGCCCTGATTGTTAGGGGCTCTTCAGTGTGAAAAAAAGCCGTGAATAGCCAACGACCTGTAAACCTAGACCTAAGGACCATCAAACTCCCAGTCACTGCTTACACGTCCATTCTTCACCGAATCTCCGGTGTCATCCTCTTTGTCAGCCTGGCCATCATGCTTTATGCATTGGACAAATCGCTGAGCTCAGAAGAAGGCTTCGGTCAGGTGAAAGCGTGTCTGACCAGTCCGCTAGCCAAGCTAGTGATTTGGGGCATCCTGTCCGCCTTGCTGTATCACCTGGTTGCCGGTGTGCGCCACTTGATCATGGACATGGGCATCGGCGAGTCGCTTGAAGGCGGCAAACTGGGCTCGAAAATCGTTATCGCCGTTTCCGTGGTGGTAATCGTTCTGGCAGGAGTTTGGATATGGTAACTAACGTCACGAACCTGTCCCGTTCGGGCCTCTATGACTGGATGGCACAACGTGTGTCTGCGGTCGTTCTCGCGGCTTACTTCATTTTCCTGATCGGATACGTCGTTGCCCATCCCGGCATCGGCTACGCCCAATGGCATGAACTGTTCGCAAGCAACTGGATGCGTATTTTCAGTCTCCTGGCCCTCGTTGCCCTCGGCGCTCACGCCTGGGTCGGCATGTGGACCATCGCGACCGACTACCTGACGCCAATGGCGTTCGGCAAGTCCGCGACTGCGATACGTTTCCTCTTCCAGGCAGTATGCGGCGTCGCGATGTTCGCCTACTTCGTCTGGGGTGTGCAGATTCTTTGGGGTATCTGATTCATGTCTACTACAGTTAATACGCTTTCGTTCGACGCCATCATCATTGGCGGCGGCGGTGCTGGCATGCGCGCTGCGCTGCAATTGGCACAAGGTGGTCACAAGACTGCCGTAGTTACCAAGGTTTTCCCGACTCGTTCGCACACTGTATCCGCCCAGGGTGGCATTACCTGCGCCATCGCGTCCGCTGATCCGAACGATGACTGGCGCTGGCACATGTACGATACCGTCAAGGGTTCCGACTATATCGGTGACCAGGACGCTATCGAATATATGTGTTCCGTAGGTCCGGAAGCAGTTTTTGAACTCGAGCACATGGGCTTGCCGTTCTCCCGTACCGAACAGGGCCGCATCTATCAGCGTCCGTTCGGCGGTCAGTCGAAAGACTTCGGTAAAGGTGGCCAGGCTGCCCGTACGTGCGCTGCTGCCGACCGTACCGGTCACGCTTTGCTGCACACCCTGTACCAGGCCAACCTCAAGGCCGGCACCGTATTCCTCAACGAATACTATGGCGTCGACCTGGTGAAGAACGAAGACGGTGCCTTTGTCGGCATGATCGTCATCTGCATCGAAACCGGCGAAACTTCCTACGTCCGCGCTAACGCCACCGTATTGGCGACCGGCGGTGCAGGTCGTATCTACTCGTCCACCACCAACGCCCTGATCAACACCGGTGACGGCGTCGGCATGGCTCTGCGTGCTGGCGTGCCGGTACAAGACATTGAAATGTGGCAGTTCCACCCGACCGGCATCGCCGGCGCCGGTGTACTGGTAACTGAAGGCTGCCGCGGTGAAGGCGGCTACCTGATCAACAAGCACGGCGAGCGTTTCATGGAGCGTTATGCTCCGAACGCCAAAGACCTGGCTGGTCGTGACGTGGTTGCTCGCTCGATGGTTAAAGAAATCATCGCCGGCAACGGTTGCGGTCCGGATGGCGACCACGTAATGCTGAAGCTCGATCACCTCGGTGAAGAAGTTCTGCACAGCCGTCTGCCAGGCATCATGGAACTGTCCAAGACCTTCGCTCACGTCGATCCAGCCGTGGCGCCGATTCCGGTCGTTCCAACCTGCCACTATATGATGGGCGGCGTTGCCACCAACATTCATGGCCAGGCAATCACTCAAGACGCCGACGGCAAAGACCAGATCATTCCTGGCCTGTTCGCTGTAGGTGAAGTGGCGTGCGTATCGGTTCACGGTGCCAACCGCCTGGGCGGCAACTCGCTGCTCGACCTGGTGGTCTTCGGTCGTGCCGCCGGCCTGTTCCTGGAACAGACCCTGAAAGAAGGCGTCGACTACGCTCGCCCTCGCCAGTCCGACATCGACGCTGCCCTGGCACGTCTCGATGGCCTGAACTCGCGTACCGAAGGTGAAGACGTCGCTACCCTGCGTAAAGAGCTGCAAAGCTGCATGCAGAACTACTTCGGTGTATTCCGTACCGGCGAATACATGCAGAAGGGTATTGCCCAGCTCGCTGATCTGCGTGGCCGTATCGCCAACGTCAAGATCAACGACAAGAGCCAGGCGTTCAACACGGCTCGAATCGAAGCCCTGGAACTGCAGAACCTGCTGGAAGTGGCCGAAGCCACCGCCATCGCTGCTGAAATCCGCAAAGAGTCCCGCGGCGCTCACGCCCGTGAAGACTACGAAGATCGCGACGATGAAAACTGGCTGTGCCACACCCTGTACTTCCCGGGTGACAAGCGCGTAACCAAGCGGGCCGTGAACTTCTCGCCGAAGACTGTTCCGACTTTTGAACCTAAGATTCGGACTTATTAAGGGTGGCCGCCATGTTGCAAGTCAGTGTTTATCGCTACAACCCTGATCAGGACGCTGCGCCGTTCATGCAGGAATTCCAGGTCGACACCGGTGGTAAAGACCTGATGGTGCTGGACGTGCTGGCCCTGATCAAAGAGCAGGACGAGGGTTTCTCCTATCGTCGCTCTTGCCGTGAAGGCGTTTGCGGTTCCGACGGCATGAACATCAACGGCAAAAACGGTCTGGCGTGCGTTACGCCGCTGTCTTCTGTCGTAAAAGGTAACAAGCTGATCGTTCGTCCGCTGCCAGGTTTGCCGGTAATCCGTGACCTGGTCGTCGATATGAGCATCTTCTACAAGCAATACGAGAAGGTGAAGCCTTACCTGCAGAACGACACGCCGGCTCCGGCCATCGAGCGTCTGCAGACTCCGGAAGAGCGTGAAAAGCTCGACGGTCTGTACGAGTGCATCCTGTGCGCTTGCTGCTCGACCTCTTGCCCGTCCTTCTGGTGGAACCCCGACAAGTTCCTGGGTCCAGCTGCCCTGCTGCAAGCGTACCGCTTCCTGGCAGACAGCCGTGACACCAAGACTGCCGAGCGTCTGGCTTCGCTGGATGACCCGTTCAGCGTATTCCGCTGCCGCGGGATCATGAACTGCGTCAACGTCTGCCCGAAAGGCCTGAACCCGACTAAGGCCATCGGACACGTACGTAACATGCTGCTGCAAAGCGGTGTGTGATTCAGCAGTAAATGCAGGACCGCTGTACCCGTAGATGCTACGGCGCAGGCTTCAACCGGCGCCGTAGTTTTAACCTGAGCAGCAGCCCATAAAGCTGCGGCTCTTATTTTGAAGAAATGAGACAAGCAGGGGCATCCGGGCTGGTACCCGGACTATCAGCGTGATCCTAAGTGGCTTGTTTTGGTCGCTGCATTTGGACTTCTGCAAGTTTGCTCGGTGTCGACGCCGGTGGTGTTCCCCTAACCGAGGGTGACCAAGCATGCAAGAAAGCGTGATGCAGCGCATGTGGAACAGCGCCTACCTATCCGGTAGTAACGCTGCCTATGTGGAAGAGCTCTACGAGCTCTACCTGCACGACCCTAACGCTGTGCCAGAAGAGTGGCGCACCTACTTCCAGAAGTTGCCTGCTGACGGCAACCCTGCCACCGATGTATCGCACTCCACAATTCGCGATCATTTCGTCTTGCTGGCAAAGAACCAGCGCCGCGCCCAACCGGTTTCCGCCGGCAGCGTGAGCAGTGAGCACGAGAAGAAGCAAGTTGAAGTGCTGCGACTGATCCAGGCCTACCGTATGCGTGGCCACCAGGCAGCCCAGCTTGATCCGCTGGGGCTGTGGCAGCGTCCTGCACCTGCAGACCTGTCGATCAATCATTACGGCTTGACCAATGCCGATCTTGATACGACCTTCCGTGCCGGCGACCTGTTCATCGGCAAAGAGGAGGCGAGCCTACGCGAAATTCACGAAGCGTTGCAGCAGACATATTGCCGCACCATCGGCGCTGAATTTACGCACATCACCGATTCGGAGCAGCGCCAGTGGTTCCAGCAGCGTCTGGAAAGCGTGCGTGGCCGTCCGACGTACTCCGCAGACATCAAGAGCCATCTGCTCGAGCGTGTTACTGCCGGTGAAGGCCTGGAAAAATACCTGGGTACCAAATACCCGGGCACCAAGCGTTTCGGTCTGGAAGGCGGCGAAAGCCTGATTCCGATGCTCGACGAGCTGATCCAGCGTTCCGGTTCCTACGGTACCAAGGAAATCGTCATCGGCATGGCCCACCGTGGCCGTCTGAACGTGCTGGTCAATACCTTCGGCAAGAACCCGCGCGAGCTGTTCGACGAGTTCGAAGGCAAGAAGAAGGTCGAGCTGGGTTCCGGTGACGTTAAATATCACCAGGGCTTCTCTTCCAACGTGATGACCACCGGCGGTGAAGTTCACCTGGCCATGGCGTTCAACCCGTCCCACCTGGAAATCGTATCTCCAGTGGTCGAGGGTTCGGTTCGCGCCCGTCAGGATCGTCGTAACGACCCAACCGGTGAGAAGGTTCTGCCGATCTCCATCCACGGTGACGCGGCTTTCGCTGGTCAAGGCGTGGTAATGGAAACCTTCCAGATGTCGCAGACCCGCGGTTTCAAGACCGGCGGCACCGTGCACATCGTGATCAACAACCAGGTCGGTTTCACCATCAGCAACCCGCTGGACTCGCGCTCCACCGAGTACGCGACCGACGTGGCGAAAATGATCCAGGCGCCGATCCTCCATGTGAATGGTGATGATCCGGAAGCTGTATTGTTCGTCACTCAGCTGGCCATTGACTACCGCATGCAATTCAAGCGTGACGTGGTAATCGACCTGGTCTGCTACCGCCGTCGCGGCCACAACGAGGCCGACGAGCCGAGCGGCACCCAGCCTCTGATGTATCAGCAGATCACCAAACAGCGCACCACCCGTGAACTGTATGCCGATCGTCTGACCCAGTCCGGTGTGCTGGACGTAGAGCGTGTTCAGGCGAAAGTCGATGAATACCGCAATGCGCTGGACAATGGTCTGCATGTTGTAAAAAGCCTGGTCAAAGAGCCGAACAAAGAGTTGTTCGTGGACTGGCGTCCGTATCTGGGCCACGCCTGGACCGCGCGTCACGACACGCGTTTCGATCTGAAAACCTTGCAGGAACTGTCCGCCAAGCTGCTGGAAATTCCAGAAGGCTTCGTGGTTCAGCGCCAGGTCTCGAAAATCTACGAAGACCGTCAGAAGATGCAAGTCGGCGGCCTGCCGATCAACTGGGGTTACGCCGAAACCATGGCGTACGCAACCCTGGCGTTCGAAGGTCACCCGATTCGCATGACGGGTCAGGACATCGGTCGCGGTACGTTCTCGCACCGTCACGCTGTCTTGCACAACCAGAAAGACGCGGGTACCTACATTCCGTTGCAGAACCTGTACAAAGGCCAGCCACGTTTCGACCTGTACGATTCGTTCCTGTCCGAAGAAGCGGTTCTGGCGTTCGAATACGGTTACTCGACCACCACGCCTGAGGCGCTGGTGATCTGGGAAGCCCAGTTCGGCGACTTCGCCAACGGTGCCCAGGTGGTTATCGACCAGTTCATCACCAGTGGCGAGCACAAGTGGGGCCGTCTCTGCGGTCTGACCATGTTGCTGCCGCACGGTTATGAAGGTCAGGGTCCGGAGCACTCGTCGGCTCGTCTGGAGCGTTACCTGCAACTGTGCGCCGAGCACAACATTCAGGTTGCCGTACCGACTACACCGGCCCAGATCTACCACCTGCTGCGTCGTCAGGTCATTCGTCCGCTGCGCAAGCCGTTGATCGTTCTGACTCCGAAGTCGCTGCTGCGTCACAAGCTGGCCGTATCGACCCTGGAAGATCTGGCAGAAGGTTCGTTCCAGACCGTTATTCCGGAAATCGATGCACTGGACCCGAAAAAGGTCGAGCGCGTTGTTCTGTGTAGCGGCAAGGTCTACTACGACCTGCTGGAAAAACGCCGTGCCGAAGGTCGTGATGACATCGCCATCGTGCGTATCGAGCAGCTGTACCCGTTCCCTGAGGACGACTTGAACGAAGTCCTGGCTCCGTACACCAACCTCAAACATATCGTTTGGTGTCAGGAAGAGCCGATGAACCAGGGTGCCTGGTACTGCAGCCAGCACCACATGCGCCGCATCGTTGGCAATCACAACAAATCTCTCGTACTCGAGTACGCGGGCCGTGATGCTTCTGCTGCACCTGCTTGTGGTTATGCATCGATGCACGCTGAGCAGCAGGAAAAACTGCTGCAAGACGCCTTTACTGTTTAACGCCTTCGCGCACCTGAAACCGAATTTAAGGACCCACAGATAATGGCTATCGAAATCAAAGCCCCCACCTTCCCGGAATCGGTTGCCGATGGCACCGTTGCCACCTGGCACAAAAAGCCGGGCGACGCCGTCAAGCGTGATGACCTGATCGTCGACATCGAAACCGACAAGGTTGTCCTGGAAGTGCTGGCCACCGCCGACGGCGTACTGGGCGCTATCGTCAAGAACGAAGGCGACACCGTTCTGTCCGACGAAGTCCTGGGCTCCATCGAAGCCGGCGGCGCTGCTGCCGCTCCAGCACCTGCCGCGGCTCCGGCCGCTGCACAAGCTGCTGCTCCTGCTGCTGAAGGCGAAGACGATCCTGTTGCTGCACCGGCTGCTCGCAAGCTGGCTGAAGAAAACGGCATCAACATCGCTTCCGTTGCCGGCACTGGCAAAGGCGGTCGTGTGACCAAGGAAGACGTGGTAGCGGCTGTTGCTGCCAAGAAAGCCGCTCCGGCTGCAGCGCCTGCCAAGGCTCCTGCACCGGCTGCTTCGGCTCCAGTGTTCGCGGCCGGCGAGCGTGTTGAAAAACGCGTTCCAATGACCCGTCTGCGCGCCAAGGTTGCCGAGCGTCTGGTTGAAGCTCAGTCGAACATGGCCATGCTGACCACGTTCAACGAAGTCGACATGACCGAAGTCATGGCCCTGCGTTCGAAGTACAAGGACCTGTTCGAGAAGTCCCACAACGGCGTACGCCTGGGCTTCATGTCGTTCTTCGTCAAGGCCGCCACCGAAGCGCTGAAACGCTTCCCGGCAGTCAACGCGTCGATCGACGGTGCGGACATCGTTTACCACGGCTACGCCGACGTCGGTGTTGCCGTTTCCAGCGACCGTGGCCTGGTTGTACCGGTTCTGCGTAACGCCGAACTGATGAGCCTGGCTGAAATCGAAGGCGGCATCGCCACCTTCGGCAAGAAGGCGCGTGACGGCAAACTGTCGATGGACGAAATGACCGGCGGCACGTTCACCATCACCAACGGTGGTACCTTCGGTTCGATGATGTCGACTCCGATCGTCAACCCGCCGCAAGCGGCTATCCTGGGCATGCACAACATTCTGCAGCGTCCTATGGCGATCAACGGTCAGGTCGTTATCCGTCCGATGATGTACCTGGCGTTGTCCTACGATCACCGTCTGATCGATGGCAAAGAAGCTGTGACCTTCCTGGTTACCATCAAGAACCTGCTGGAAGACCCGGCTCGTTTGCTGCTGGATATCTGATTTCGTTGCACGGGCCGTCCAGTGATGGATGGCCCGTCTGTAATGACCAGCTTCGTCCCACGACAGTCCCCATAAGGGACTGTCCGGTTTGATTCGAGAAGGAATGACACATGACTCAGAAATTCGACGTGGTAGTGATTGGCGCGGGCCCTGGCGGCTACGTGGCTGCCATCAAAGCAGCGCAACTGGGCCTCTCCACTGCCTGCATCGAGAAATACACCGACAAGGAAGGCAAACTTGCCCTCGGCGGTACTTGCCTGAACGTCGGCTGCATTCCATCCAAGGCGCTGCTGGACAGCTCCTGGAAATACAAGGAAGCCAAAGAAGGCTTCGCGATCCACGGTATCAATCACGCTGGCGTGACCATGGACGTGGCAGCGATGGTTGGCCGTAAAGCCAACATCGTCAAAGGCCTGACCTCCGGCGTTGCGACCCTGTTCAAGGCTAACGGCGTCACTTCCCTGCAAGGCCACGGCAAACTGCTGGCCGGCAAGAAAGTTGAACTGACCAAGCCGGACGGCACCGTCGAAATCATCGAAGCCGAGAACGTGATTCTGGCTTCGGGCTCGCGTCCGATCGACATTCCACCGGCTCCGGTTGACCAGAACGTGATCGTCGATTCGACTGGCGCGCTGGAATTCCAATCCGTACCCAAGCGTCTGGGCGTTATCGGCGCTGGCGTGATCGGTCTGGAACTGGGTTCGGTATGGTCGCGTCTGGGTGCTGAAGTGGTTGTTCTGGAAGCACTGGAGAAGTTCCTGCCAGCCGCTGACGAAGCCGTTTCCAAAGAAGCTTTCAAAACCCTGACCAAACAAGGTCTGGACATCAAGCTGGGCGCTCGCGTCACCGGTTCCAAAGTCAACGGCAATGAAGTTGTCGTGAACTACACCGATGCCAATGGCGAGCAGACCATCACTTTCGACAAGCTGATCGTTGCCGTTGGTCGCCGTCCAGTGACCACCGAACTGCTGGCAGCTGACAGCGGTGTGAACATCGACGAGCGTGGTTTCGTATTCGTTGACGACCAGTGCGCGACCAGCGTGCCGGGCGTTTACGCGATCGGCGACGTGGTTCGCGGCATGATGCTGGCGCACAAGGCGTCCGAGGAAGGCATCATGGTGGTTGAGCGCATCAAGGGCCACAAAGCCCAAATCAACTATGACCTGATCCCGTCTGTTATTTATACTCACCCGGAAATCGCGTGGGTTGGCAAAACCGAGCAGGTCTTGAAAGCTGAAGGCGTTGAAGTTAACGTCGGCACCTTCCCGTTCGCAGCCAGTGGCCGTGCCATGGCAGCCAACGATACCGGCGGTTTCGTGAAAGTCATTGCCGATGCCAAGACTGACCGCGTATTGGGCGTCCACGTGATTGGCCCGAGCGCTGCAGAACTGGTTCAGCAGGGCGCGATCGGTATGGAATTTGGCACCAGCGCTGAAGACCTGGGCATGATGGTTTTCTCCCATCCGACCCTGTCCGAAGCACTGCACGAAGCAGCCCTGGCTGTGAATGGCGGCGCCATCCACATCGCCAACCGCAAGAAGCGTTAAGACAATAAGAAACCACGGCGGTATGGCCCGTCGTGAGCCTTGCATGCAAGACTCACCGCGGAATGTCCGCTGGACGCAGTCTTGCGTAGCTCAGCTACGCAAGCAGCAGTCACAGGTGGTGCGGCACTTGAACAAGTGCAGCACCGAATGCGCAGTACCTAACGAAGACGGTAATAAGCATGAATCTTCACGAGTATCAGGGTAAGCAGCTGTTCGCTGAATACGGCCTGCCAGTTTCCACCGGCTACGCAGTAGACACCCCGGAAGCAGCAGCAGAAGCTTGCGACAAAATCGGCGGCACCGAGTGGGTTGTCAAAGCCCAGGTCCACGCTGGTGGTCGCGGTAAAGCGGGCGGCGTAAAGCTGGTTCGCAGCAAAGAAGACGCCAAGGCATTCGCTCAACAGTGGTTGGGCAAGCGTCTGGTGACTTACCAGACTGATGCCAATGGTCAGCCAGTCACCAAGATCCTGGTTGAATCGTGCACTGATATCGCTAAAGAGCTGTACCTGGGCGCTGTCGTTGACCGTTCGAGCCGTCGCATCGTGTTCATGGCTTCCACCGAAGGTGGCGTGGACATCGAGAAAATCGCTCACGACACTCCAGAAAAAATTCTGAAAGCCACTATCGATCCACTGGTTGGCGCTCAGCCATTCCAGGGTCGCGAGCTGGCATTCCAGCTGGGTCTGGAAGGCAAGCAAGTTGCTCAGTTCGCCAAGATCTTCGTAGGTCTGGCCAAACTGTTCAAGGATCACGACCTGGCCCTGCTGGAAGTGAACCCGCTGGTGATCAAGGCTGACGGCGATCTGCATTGCCTCGACGCCAAGATCAACATCGACGCCAACGCCATGTACCGTCAGCCTAAGCTGAAGACTTTCCACGATCCGTCGCAAGACGATCCGCGCGAAGCGCACGCTGCCAAGTTCGAACTGAACTACGTAGCACTGGAAGGCAACATCGGTTGCATGGTCAACGGTGCTGGCCTGGCCATGGGTACCATGGACATCGTCAACCTGCATGGCGGCAAACCAGCCAACTTCCTCGACGTGGGCGGCGGTGCTACCAAAGAACGCGTTACCGAAGCGTTCAAGATCATCCTGTCCGACACTAACGTCGCAGCAGTATTGGTCAACATCTTCGGCGGCATCGTTCGTTGCGACATGATTGCCGAAGGCATCATCGGTGCAGTGAAAGAAGTCGGCGTGAAAATCCCGGTTGTTGTTCGCCTTGAAGGCAACAACGCTGAGCTGGGCGCTAAAGTACTGGCAGAAAGCGGTTTGAACATCATCGCTGCTACCAGCCTGACCGACGCTGCTCAACAAGTCGTTAAAGCTGCGGAGGGCAAATAATGAGCGTCCTGATCA
Source organism: Pseudomonas sp. fls2-241-R2A-110 (assembly GCF_030209165.1). Taxonomy (NCBI): domain Bacteria; kingdom Pseudomonadati; phylum Pseudomonadota; class Gammaproteobacteria; order Pseudomonadales; family Pseudomonadaceae; genus Pseudomonas; species Pseudomonas sp. fls2-241-R2A-110. The sequence goes on from NZ_JARVSN010000035.1 coordinate 12,614, forward strand.
ATAAAGACACCAAAGTTATCTGCCAGGGTATTACCGGTTCGCAAGGTAGTTTCCACACCCAGCAAGCGCTCGAATACGGCACCAAGATGGTTGGCGGCGTAACTCCGGGCAAAGGCGGCACCGAGCACCTGGGTCTGCCAGTGTTCAACACCGTGAAAGACGCTGTAGCTGCCACTGGCGCCACCGCCAGCGTGATCTACGTTCCAGCTCCTTTCTGCAAGGACTCCATCCTGGAAGCAGCGTTCGGCGGCATCAAGCTGATCGTTTGCATCACTGAAGGCATTCCTACCCTGGACATGCTGGATGCCAAGGTCAAGTGCGACGAGCTGGGCGTAGTCCTGATCGGTCCTAACTGCCCAGGCGTGATCACTCCAGGCGAATGCAAGATCGGCATCATGCCAGGTCACATTCACTTGCCAGGCAAGGTCGGTATCGTTTCCCGTTCCGGCACCCTGACCTACGAAGCTGTGAAGCAAACCACTGACGCCGGTTTCGGTCAGTCGACTTGCGTCGGCATCGGCGGTGACCCGATTCCTGGTTCGAACTTCATCGACATCCTGAAGCTGTTCCAGGAAGACCCGAAGACCGAAGCGATCGTGATGATCGGTGAGATCGGCGGTTCGGCTGAAGAAGAAGCGGCTGCCTACATCAAGGCACACGTGACCAAGCCGGTTGTTTCCTACATTGCTGGTGTGACTGCCCCTGCAGGCAAGCGCATGGGCCATGCTGGCGCAATCATCTCTGGCGGCAAAGGCACTGCAGACGAGAAGTTTGCTGCCCTGGAAGACGCAGGCGTGAAAACCGTGCGTTCGCTGGCAGACATCGGCAAGGCTTTGTCCGAGCTGACCGGCTGGGCGATGAAGTAAGCCTCGCGCTTAACTCACGCTTCACCAAACAAAGGCCACCTTCGGGTGGCCTTTGTCGATTCTGAAGATATGTGTCGTCAGTGACAGCCCCATCGCGAGCAAGCTCGCTCCCACATTGGATTTCCAGCGTTCACAAATCCTGTGGGAGCGAGCTTGCTCGCGATGGCGTACTTACAGGCGACAACCATTTACATGCAAAAACGCGACACGGAAATGTCGCGTATCGGAATGATCGCACCCTAACAGTGCGTTTGCCGGGCAAATTCGTTAGGCTAGCCGCCATTTTGCGTTTGCATCCCACAAGGAAGCGTCGCGCTAAACGGGTCAGCCCTATACGGACCGACAGCATTTCCCTCACCCATAGGGAAATCCCTCTCTAAATTCCGATTCAGTAGTGTGGTATTTCCTTAATGAAAGTGTTGAAAGGCCAGGACATCCTGGCACTTGGTTTTATGACGTTTGCCCTGTTTGTCGGGGCTGGCAATATCATCTTCCCGCCTATCGTCGGTTTGCAGTCCGGGCCTCACGTCTGGATGGCAGCGCTGGGCTTTTTGATCACCGCCGTCGGTTTGCCGGTGATCACGGTTGTTGCGCTGGCCAAGGTCGGTGGTGCGATGGATGCCCTGAGCAGCCCGATCGGCAAAGTTGCCGGTGGCTTGCTGGCGGCCGCGTGCTACCTGGCCGTGGGGCCACTGTTCGCCACGCCACGCACCGCGACGGTATCGTTCGAAGTCGGCCTGGCACCACTGACCGGTGAAAGCCCGTTGGCGTTGTTCCTCTACAGCTCGGTGTATTTCCTGCTGGTGTTCTTCATCTCGCTCTACCCGGGCCGTTTGCTGGACACCGTCGGACGTTTCCTCGCCCCGCTGAAGATCATCGCCCTGGCGGCCCTCGGCATTGCCGCGTTCGCCTTGCCTGCCGGTGATATCGGTGTGGCAACGCCGGAATATGTTGCAGCGCCATTCTCCCAAGGCTTTATCAATGGTTACCTGACCATGGATACCCTGGGCGCGCTGGTGTTCGGCATCGTCATCGTCAACGCGATCCGCTCGCGTGGGGTTGAATCGCCTGCGCTGATCACCCGTTACGCAATCATCGCCGGGCTGATTGCCGGCGTCGGCCTGGCGCTGGTTTACGTCAGTCTGTTCCGCCTCGGTTCGGGCAGCCATGAAGTCGCGGCAGGCGCCACCAATGGCGCGGCGGTCTTGCACGCCTATGTTCAACACACCTTCGGTTCGTTGGGCAGCGGTTTCCTTGCCGTGCTGATCTCCCTGGCCTGCCTGGTCACGGCAGTCGGTCTGACTTGCGCCTGTGCCGAGTACTTCAGCCGTGTGCTGCCACTGTCCTACAAGACCCTGGTGATCATCCTGGCCGCGTTCTCCTTGCTGGTGTCCAACCTGGGCCTCACCAAGCTGATTGCGTTTTCGATCCCGGTACTGACCGCCATTTACCCGCCGTGCATCGCCCTGGTAGCGCTGAGCTTCTGCAAGGACTTCTGGCATGAGCAGGGACGCATCGTGGGTCCGGTGATGTTGGTTTCGTTCATTTTCGGCATGATCGACGCGCTCAAGGGCGCAGGTTTGGCGGACTGGATGCCGTCGCAGCTGTCCCACTTGCCGCTGAGCGCGCAGGGCCTGGCATGGCTGGTGCCGTCGGTGATGACATTGGTGGTCGCCGTGGTTTGCGATCGTCTGCTGGGCAAACGCGAAGAAGCGCTGGCTTAAGCCGCTCCAGGGGCCGCCATAAGCGGGCCTGGCAAGCAGAAACGGAAATGCCCCGTATCAATCGATACGGGGCATTTTTTATGTGCGCGATGCGGTGTCTTTTTTTCTGAGCTAACGTCGAAGCACTGCAAATTCCTTTGTGGGAGCGAGCTTGCTCGCGATGAGGGCCTGACATTCAGATCGATTTTGACTGATAGTCCGCAATCGCGAGCAAGCTCGCTCCCACAGGATTTCAGTACGCCTTCAACACATCACAAGGACCTGCATGTCGTTCATCCACGCCAACATCATCCACCTGATCGCTGCACTCTGGTTTGTCATCTGCTGGGGCGGCTACACCCGTTATGCCTCGTGGAAGGGCCGCGACACCGCGTGTCTGGCCAGTGTGCTGCACTTGTATCGGGAAGACTGGATGCGCCGCATGCTGCTGCGCGATAACCGCATCGCCGACGCCAGCGTGATTGGCAATCTGGAACGCAACGCCTCCTTCTTCGCCTCCAGTACGCTGATTATCCTGGCTGGGATTCTCACCGTGCTGGGAGCCTCGGAAAGGGCTGTATCGTTACTGGCGGATATCCCGATGGTGCAGCAGGCGTCGCAAGGCATGTCTGAGATCAAGTTGCTCTGCCTGGCGCTGGTGTTTGTCTATGCGTTCTTCACGTTCAGCTGGTGCATGCGTCAGTACAACTTTGCGGCAATCCTGGTTGGCTCGGCACCGATGATCGGTGAGCGGCATGTGTCCGAGCAAGAGCGTAAAGCCTTCGCTTCCCGAGCGGCCCGGGTCATTTCCATGGCCGCGAACCAGTTCAACTTCGGCCTGCGTTCCTATTACTTCGGTATGACCATGCTGGCCTGGTTTGTCAGCCCATGGCTGTTTATGTTGATGAGTGCCGGGGTGGTGCTGGTGCTGTATCGCCGGGAGTTTCATTCCGACGTTCTCGACGTGATGGTCTATACCCCTACAGAGGCGCCAGTGCCCGAGTTGAACAAAGAGGTTGCTTGATGAGTATTCCGTTCTGGTGTGTGTTTGTCAGCGCCTTGCTGATTTACGTGGCGCGTATGCCGGTGGCCAAGGCCATGAAAGAGCAGGGCGGTTACAACAATCACCTGCCGCGACAGCAACAGGCGCAACTCACAGGCTTCGGCGCCCGTGCGGTGGCGGCGCACCAGAACTGCTTCGAGGCGTTCATTCTGTTTGCGGTCGGGGTGCTGATGGCGCATACCACGCAGACGGCGGGATGGCTGATCGATATGCTGGCAATCATCTTTGTGATTAGCCGAGTTATTTATTTACTGTGTTATTGGGCTGATCTGGCCTGGCAGCGGAGTCTGGTATGGATTGTCGGATTTGTGTGTTCGTTGCTGCTAATGATTAGTCCGACTTTTAGAACTATTTTGCTCTAACAGGATAAAAGGCAGGCAAAAGAAAACCCGCACTTGGCGGGTTTTCTTTATCACGCTAAAAACCGGTTTAGTTTTTAGGTGCTTCTTTCGCAGCGGCTGCGTTCGATTCAGCCTGAGCTTTGGCAGCTTCGGCGTTTTCTTTCGCAGCGTCGTTCACTTTATCCTGCGCTTTGTTCATGTCTTGCTGAGCTTGCTCAGAGTGTTTGGCTGCATCTTGAGCTTTGTCCTCGGATTTTTTATCGCAGGCAGCGAGACCGAGGGAAGCGGTCAACATCAAGGCAATAGCTAAAGTCTTACGCATGGGGTGTTTCTCCTTATGGAAAGTATCTACTGGCCTTTCGAGCGCAGCCCTCAGCGTTAAGTTCCTCAATTCGTTCAGATATATAAGATAATTCCCACGGGAACTTTTACCGAACACGCCAAGTGCAATGTCCAAAAACTAACAAGAGTTTTTATCGAATGACTGAAAACCCCGTTTTTGAGCGTGCGACCCGGTTCCTGTCGGCGCTGCGGCATTGTCAGGTACTCGGGCTGCGCGTTCACAGCGCCAGCAGCGAAGGACTGACGGTTGTCCTGCCTTACAGTCCACAGATCGTCGGTAACCCAAAAACCGGCGTTATCCATGGCGGGGCGTTGACGACGTTGATGGACACCGCGTGCGGCATGTCGACCCTCTGCGTGCTGCCCGAATTTGAAGTCTGTCCGACTCTCGATTTGCGCATCGACTACATGCATGCCGCCGAGCCACATAAGGATGTCTACGGTTTTGCCCAATGCTACCGGGTCACCACCGACGTGATCTTCGCTCGAGGCTTCGCTTATCAGGACGACCCCGAGCAGCCCATCGCGCATGTCGTCGGCACCTTCATGCGCATGGGCAAGGCCGTCAAAGGCACCAAGGGATTTGGCGGCGTGATCGCCGGAGAGGCGAAATGACTGACACCTTCAAGGAACAACTTCAGCAGGCCCATGAGCGAGGTGACTACGCCTCGCTGCTGCACTTGCTTCCCTACGCCAAGCTGATCGGCGTTGAGTGTTCGCGTGTCGGCGATGAGTTGCTGTTTCGCCTGCCGGCCAACAAGGACAACATTGGTAACCCTTTACTGCCCGCGATACATGGCGGGGTGATTGCCGGGTTCATGGAGCTCAGTGCCGCGCTGCACCTGTTGATTTTCACCGGTTCGCCCGGTGTGCCGAAGATCATCGACTTCTCCCTCGACTATCTTCGCGCAGGGCAGTTTCGCGATACGTGGGCTCGCTGCCAGGTGTGCCGCCAGGGCCGGCGCGTTGCCAACGTCGCGATTACCGCCTGGCAAACCACCCAGGCCGAACCGATTGCCACGGCCCGCGCCCATTTCAAAATTGAAGAGCCCTTGAAATCCTGAACTCAGCCCCAAACTCTGATGACAACCCGCCGCCGACCCTGATGGTCGTGGCCACTGCCATCTGATTGGAGTTTGATGACCATGAGTGTGGAAACTCAAAAGGAAACCCTGGGCTTCCAGACCGAGGTGAAGCAACTGCTGCACCTCATGATCCATTCGCTGTATTCCAACAAGGAAATTTTCCTTCGCGAATTGATCTCGAACGCCTCTGACGCTGTCGACAAATTACGTTTCGAAGCCCTGTCCAAGCCTGAATTGCTGGAAGGCGGCGCCGAACTGAAAATCCGTGTGAGCTTCGACAAGGACGCGAAAACCGTCACCCTCGAAGACAACGGCATCGGCATGAGCCGCGAAGATGCGATCACCCATCTGGGCACCATCGCCAAATCCGGCACAGCCGACTTCATGAAACACCTGTCGGGCGATCAGAAGAAAGATTCGCACTTGATCGGTCAGTTTGGTGTGGGTTTCTACTCGGCTTTCATCGTCGCCGACAAAGTAGACGTGTTCAGCCGCCGTGCCGGTGCTGACGCCAGCGAAGGCGTGCACTGGTCTTCCAAGGGCGAAGGCGATTTTGAAGTTGCCACCGTTGAGAAAGCCGAGCGCGGTACTCGCATCGTCCTGCACCTGAAGTCCGGTGAAGACGAATTTGCCGATGGCTGGCGTCTGCGTAACATCATCAAGAAATACTCCGACCACATCGCTTTGCCGATCGAGTTGCCTAAAGAAGTGGCTGCCGTCGAAGGCGAAGAGAAGCCAGCCGTTGAATGGGAAACCGTCAACCGCGCCAGCGCCCTGTGGACCCGTCCTCGCACCGAAATCAAGGACGAGGAATACCAGGAGTTCTACAAACACATCGCTCACGATTTCGAAAATCCGCTGAGCTGGAGCCACAACAAGGTCGAAGGCAAGCTCGAATACAGCTCGCTGCTGTACGTGCCGACCCGTGCTCCGTTCGATCTGTACCAGCGTGAAGCGCCTAAAGGCCTGAAGTTGTACGTGCAGCGCGTGTTCGTCATGGACCAGGCGGAGTCGTTCCTGCCGCTGTACCTGCGCTTCATCAAAGGTGTGGTCGATTCCAACGACTTGTCGCTGAACGTGTCGCGGGAAATCCTGCAGAAAGATCCGATCATCGATTCCATGAAGTCGGCGCTGACCAAGCGCGTTCTGGACATGCTGGAAAAACTGGCGAAGAACGAGCCTGAGCAATACAAAGGCTTCTGGAAAAACTTTGGTCAGGTCATGAAAGAAGGCCCGGCAGAAGACTTCGCCAATAAAGAGAAAATCGCCGGCCTGCTGCGTTTCGCATCGACCAGCGGTGATGACGGCGAACAGGTTGTAGGCCTGGCCGAATACCTGGCTCGCGCCAAGGAAGGTCAGGACAAGATCTACTACCTGACTGGCGAAACCTACGCGCAAGTCAAAAACAGCCCGCACCTGGAAGTCTTCCGCAAGAAAGGCATCGAAGTGTTGCTGCTGACCGATCGTATCGACGAGTGGCTGATGAGCTACCTCAGCGATTTCGACGGCAAGAGCTTTGTCGACGTGGCGCGCGGTGACCTGGACCTGGGCAACCTGGACTCGGAAGAGGACAAGAAAGCCGCGGAGGAAGTCGCCAAGTCCAAAGAAGGTCTGGTTGAACGTCTGAAAACCGCACTGGGCGATTCTGTCGCTGAAGTACGGGTTTCCCATCGTCTGACCGACTCCCCGGCGATTCTGGCCATCGGCGAGCAGGACCTGGGCATGCAGATGCGTCAGATCCTCGAAGCCAGCGGCCAGAAGGTTCCGGATTCGAAGCCGATCTTCGAATTCAACCCGGGCCACCCGCTGATCGAGAAGCTCGACAACGAGCAGAGCGACGAGCGCTTCGGCGACCTGTCGCACATCCTCTTCGATCAGGCCGCCTTGGCAGCCGGCGACAGCTTGAAAGACCCGGCCGCGTATGTGCGCCGCCTCAACAAGCTGCTGGTTGAACTGTCGGTTTAACGGCGTTGTACAAAAACCCGCTTCGGCGGGTTTTTTTCATTCTGGGGTCTTTAACTGGGAGTTTGTCATGAGCCAAATCACTGTTCGTTCCGTCGCCTATCAGATTAATGGCCAGTCGTATGAAAGCCGTCTGGCCTTCGACGCTGAGCATAAGGGCGCGCGTCCGGGTCTGTTGATGGCGCCGAACTGGATGGGCGTCAGCGCCGGTGCCGAGGCCATTGCGAAGTCCGTGGCGTCCAAGGGTTATGTGGTGTTGATCGCTGACCTCTACGGTCAAGCGGTGCGTCCGCAGAACGGCGACGAGGCGGGCGCGGCAATGATGCCGCTGAAGAACAACCGCGCGTTGCTGCGCAAGCGCATGCAGGCGGCGTTCGAGCAGTTGCAAGGGCAGGGCGAGGCGGCGGTCGATACCTCTAAACTGGCGACGTTCGGTTTCTGCTTCGGCGGTTGCTGTGCGCTGGAGCTGGCCCGCACGGGCGCGCCGGTAAAAGCCGCCGTTTCGTTCCATGGCACCCTGGATACGCCGAACGTCAACGATGCGAAAAACATCAAGGGCTCGGTGCTTGTGTTGCATGGGGCGTCCGATCCATTGGTGCCAAAAGAACAACTGCCGGCGTTCGAAGCGGAAATGAATGCGGCGGAGGTGGATTGGCAATTGCTGAGCTACGGTGGCGCGGTGCATTCGTTTACTGATCCGCATGCGAATGTGCCGGGCAAGATGATGTATGACGCGAAGACAGCCGCTCGGGCGTTTACCTCGATGCACAACTTGCTGGATGAAGTGTTTAAAGCCTGATGATCGTTCCCACGTCGAGGCGTCGAACCGTCCGCGTGGGAATGCCTCTAGGGACGCTCCGCGTCCAGTGACGCGGAGCGTCACGGGCTGCATTCCCACGCGGAGCGTGGGAACGATCGGTTACAGGGGAGTCGGCTCGCTTCGGTGTTTCGGCAATTCGATCCGCTCGGTTTCCCCCGGCACCGTCGGCCAGTCCCCGGCTGCCCAGCGTCGGCGCGCTTCATCGATCGCTGCCGGATCGCTTGCCACAAAATTCCAGTTGATCCGCCGTGGCCCATCCAGTGGCGCCCCACCGAACAGCACGGCATGACTGTCGCTCTCGGCAAACAACGTCATTTCCTCCCCGGCCGGCAAGACCACCAGCGAGTGCGGCTCCAGCAACTCGCCCTCCAGCTGCACGTCGCCACTCAACACATAGAGCGCTCGTTCTTCATGCTCGGTGGGAATCAGCAAAGTGGTCGCCGTTTGCAGGTTCAATTCCGCATACAGCGTAGGAGAAAGCACCGGGACCGGCGATTCCAGGCAGAAGCCTGACCCGGCAATCATCCGGATCTTCACCCCAAGGTTATCGCTGACTGGCAGTGTTGCCGCGGGATGATGGCTGTAGTGCCCCGGCCCCTGTTCATGTTCCTTGGGGGAGGCGAGCCAGATCTGCAAACCGTGCATCGTGAAGCCGCTGGCCTTCAAGGCTTCAGGCGTGCGTTCGACATGAGCTATCGCGCTGCCCGCCGTCATCCAGCTGACATCACCCGCTTCCACCACTTGGTCGGAACCGAGACTGTCCTTGTGCTGGATTTTTCCTTCGAACAAATAGGTGAGGGTGGACAGGCCGATATGCGGATGCTGGCGGATGTTCATGCCTTTACCCGGCGCATAGCGGGTTTCGAGCATGTGATCGAAAAACACGAAAGGCCCGACGCTGCGGCACTTGGCGGACGGCAACGGGCGCAGAATCGGCTGGCCTTCGACATCTTCGGCGCGGGGGCGGATCACGAGTGGCGTGTTCATGGTGCATTCCAGGCTGAGCGGGTGACGCAGGGAGCATAACCCGCTTGCGCAGCCGTTGCCGCTATTGGCTGAAGGCACCTTCGGACAGATGGGTTTCGATGCTGACTTCAGTGCTGGTCATCAGTTTATGCACCGGGCAACGATCCGCCACGCGGTGCAGCTCTTCGCGCTGAGCATCGGTGAGCACGCCCTTGAGGGTCAGTTTGACGTGCAGGGCGTATTTGCCTTTTTGCTCTTCGCTGTTGTCACGCTTGACCTCGACCGTCACGCCGGTCAGGGGAATGTCTTTCTTCTTCGCGTACATCTTCAGCGTCAGCGCCTTGCAGGCACCCAGTGCGGCATCGAAATAGTCGTGTGGCTCGGGTGCCGAGCCTTCGCCGCCCGCCGAGATTGGCGCATCGGCAAACAGTTCGTGGTCATCGATCTGGACACTGTGGCGCAAACCATCGGCGGAAACGGTATTGACGGTAACGGTCATGGGAAACCTCGCAGGCATCAGGAAAGGACATTCGATCAAAAAAGACCTTGAAGGTATAGAGCATTGCAGCACTTGCGCGTTCCACTTTCTTACACGCTGCCATGAGCCGGCGATGTGACCGGCCAGCCGCAGAAGGTTGCGGAGGAGGCAATCCGTGCCTATGTTCCATGCGAGGCATTACCGGCGATTGGCACGAGTTTCATCGCCCGTTGCTGTCCATCCAATGCGGATTTTCGCAGTGAGGTTACGACATGCCAAACGACTCCCGCCCTGCCGTGCTCGAACTGATCGGCAACACGCCGCTGGTGCGCGTCAGCCGCTTCGATACCGGTCCCTGCACCCTGTTCCTCAAGCTCGAATCACAGAACCCCGGCGGCTCGATCAAGGACCGTATTGGCCTGGCGATGATCGACGCCGCCGAGCGCGATGGCCGTCTGCGCCCTGGCGGAACCATCGTCGAGGCCACTGCCGGCAACACCGGCCTCGGCTTGGCCCTGGTCGGACGCGCCAAGGGTTATCGCGTGGTGCTGGTGGTACCGGACAAGATGTCCACCGAGAAGGTCTTGCACCTCAAGGCGATGGGCGCCGAGGTGCACATCACTCGCTCGGATGTCGGCAAGGGCCATCCCGATTATTACCAGGACGTGGCGGCGCGACTGGCGCAGGAAATTCCCGATGCGTTCTTCGCCGATCAGTTCAACAACCCGGCCAATCCGCTGGCCCACGAGTGCAGCACCGCGCCGGAAATCTGGGCGCAGACCCAGCATGACCTCGACGCCATTGTCGTCGGTGTCGGTTCGGCTGGCACGTTGACCGGCTTGACCCGTTTCTTTCAGCGTGTGCAACCCAACCTTGAAATGGTGCTGGCCGATCCGGTCGGTTCGGTGATGGCTGAATACAGTCGCAGCGGCGTCCTCGGCAAGGCGGGCTCGTGGGCGGTGGAGGGCATCGGCGAAGACTTCATTCCGTCGATTGCCGACCTGTCCAGCGTGCGCCACGCCTACTCGATCAGCGATGAGGAAAGCTTCGATCACGCCCGTCAATTGCTGCGCGCCGAAGGCATTCTGGGTGGCTCGTCGACCGGCACATTACTGGCGGCAGCGCTGCGTTACTGCCGAGAGCAAACCGAGCCCAAGCGCGTGGTCAGCTTCGTCTGCGACACCGGCACCCGCTATCTGTCGAAGGTTTACAACGATCAGTGGATGAACGATCAAGGCCTGTTGCAGTACAAGCGCTATGGCGACTTGCGCGACCTGATTGCGCGGCGCTTCGAGGATGGCCGGGTGATCAGCGTCGGCCCGGATGACACGCTGCTGACGGCTTTTCAGCGCATGCGCCTGGCGGATGTGTCACAACTGCCAGTGTTGGCGGACGGAAAGCGCCTGGTCGGCGTGATCGATGAGTCCGATATTCTGCTGGGGGTACACGAAGACGCTTCGCACTTGCGCATGCCCGTGGCCAGCGCCATGACCGACAAATTGCAAACTCTGCCTGCCGCCGCCAGTCTGGCCGAACTGCAAGCGGAGCTCGATCGCGGTTTGGTGGCGATCATCGCCGATGCTGCGGGGTTCCACGGTTTGATTACCCGAGTCGACATGCTCAATCACTTACGGAGATCCCTTAAATGAGTCAACACGATGAAACCGCTGCGCCCCGTGCCTTCGGCACCCGTGTGATCCATGCCGGACAGACCCCGGACCCTACCACCGGTGCGTTAATGCCGCCGATTTACGCTAACTCCACTTATTTGCAGCAAAGTCCCGGCGTGCACAAGGGCTTCGATTACGGGCGCTCGCATAACCCGACGCGCTTCGCGCTGGAACGCTGCGTGGCGGACCTTGAAAGCGGCACCCAGGCTTTCGCGTTCGCCTCCGGGCTGGCGGCGATTTCCACGGTGCTGGAGTTGCTCGACGCGGGCTCGCACATTGTTTCCGGCAATGATTTGTATGGCGGTACTTTTCGACTGTTCGATAAGGTGCGCAAACGCAGTGCCGGGCATCTATTCAGCTTCGTCGATCTGACAGACCTGGCGGGATTCGAAGCGGCACTGCAGCCCGAGACGAAAATGGTCTGGGTCGAGACACCCAGCAATCCGTTGCTGAGCCTGACGGACCTCGCCGCTGTCGCGCGTATCTGCCGCCAGCGGGGCATCATCTGTGTCGCTGACAACACCTTTGCCAGCCCCTGGATTCAGCGTCCGCTGGAGCTGGGCTTCGACATCGTGCTGCACTCGACCACCAAGTATTTGAATGGTCACTCCGACGTGATCGGCGGCATCGCGGTGGTCGGGCAGAACCCGGAGCTGGCCGAGCGCCTGGGTTTTCTGCAGAACTCGGTCGGCGCGATCGCCGGGCCGTTTGATGCGTTCCTCACCCTGCGTGGCGTGAAAACCCTGGCGCTGCGTATGGAACGCCATTGCAGCAACGCGTTGGAGCTGGCGCAATGGCTGGAGCGTCAGCCGCAGGTGGCGCGCGTCTACTATCCAGGTTTACCGTCGCACCCGCAGCACGAACTGGCTCGGCAGCAAATGCGCGGATTCGGCGGGATGATTTCCCTTGATCTGAACAGCGACCTGGCTGGGGCCCGACGCTTCCTTGAAAACGTGCAGATATTCGCTTTGGCCGAGAGCCTGGGCGGGGTGGAAAGCCTGATCGAGCACCCGGCGATCATGACTCACGCCACCATTCCCATTGCGACCCGCGCGCAGCTTGGCATCGGCGATGCGCTGGTGCGTTTGTCCGTGGGGGTCGAGGATGTCGAAGACTTGCGCGCCGATCTGGCCCAGGCGTTGGCGAAGATCTGAAAAACAGCAGGCATAAAAAAATCCGGAATCCTTGGTGGATTCCGGATTCTTGTGTCGAACCGGATCAGCTGCCTTTGACAGTCTTGCCGTTGACCGTACCGTCCAGGAGCATGATGTTGTACTCCTTGCCGTCGGTTTCAACCTGTTGCAGGCGGACCAGCAGGTAATCCCAGTCCTTGGCGAACCACAGCACGGTGATGCGCTTGCTTTGCGTCGGGTCACGCACGCGCTCGACCTTGACCGCATCGATCTGGCCAGCCTTGGTGTCGACTTTTTCCGAACCCAGTACGCGGAAGTCATAGGTATCGACTTCGCCACCATCGACAACCTGATAGCTCATGCTTTTCTTGCCAGCGGCCACGTCGTGTTGCAGGGCCAGCTGATAAGTGGATTTGTCGACCATGCCGCGATTAAGCGGGACCTTGACCGGGTCACCGCGATCGGTGCCGGTTACCATCTTGTTGGTCCAGTCGAAGTCCAGGTCGGCTTTCTTGGCTTTGCCCAGGCCGCCGCGTTCGAAGTGGTAGGACTGTGGCAGCAAGGTGTCCTTGTCCAGAGTCAGGGTGCTTTCTTCGGTAAGGCTGGCGATCATCATCGACGCCTTGAAGCTGAGCTTCCAGGCGCCGTTGGCTTGCTTGGTCAGGCTGCGTTCAGCGGTGCCGCTCATGGGCAGCTGTTTCCAGTCTGCAGTGTAACTGGCGGAGAAGGGTTGAAGTTCTGCAGCCTGCGCAAACGGCAGGGCGAGCAGAGCGCAAGCGAAGAGCAGGGCGCGACGCATAAAATCTCCTAGGTTCGAATCAAGTGGCCGCTGGCCGCGAGTAACTTCCCATCCAGTAAAGCTCCTTGCTCGCCGAGTGCTAAACGCCCTTCGGCAAACCAGCGTACGGCCATTGGGTAGATCAGGTGTTCTTGAGCATGGACCCGCTGCGCCAGACTCTGCGGCGAGTCATGCAACTCTACCGGTATTACTGCCTGTACGACCAGTGGTCCGCCATCGAGTTCCTCGGTGACGAAGTGCACGGAGCAGCCGTGCTCGGTGTCGCCGGCCTCCAGCGCGCGCTGATGAGTGTGTAACCCTTTGTATTTGGGCAGCAGCGAGGGATGGATATTGAGCAGGCGACCCGCGTAGTGGCGTACGAAGTCAGCGCTGAGAATGCGCATGAAGCCGGCCAGTACCACGAGTTCGGGATTGAAGGCGTCGATCAGTTCGATCAGCGCGGCATCGAAGGCCTCGCGGCCTTCGTAAGCCTTGTGATCCAGGAAGCGGGTTTCGATACCCGCGTCCCTGGCGCGTTGCAGGCCGAAGGCGTCGGCGCGGTTGGAAATCACCGCAGCGATGCGGACCGGGCTGTCGCCGGTCCGCGTGCTGTCGATCAAGGCCTGCAAGTTACTGCCGGTGCCGGACAACAGCACCACCACATCACAGGTCTGGGACATCAATGAGCCTTGAGGTTCTTCAGTTCAACCTGGGCTGCGCCTTCGGCAGCGGTGGCGATCTGACCGATGACCCAAGGTTGCTCGCCGGCTTCACGCAGCACGTTCAGCGCGGTTTCAACGTGCTCTTGAGCGACGCAGATGACCATGCCCACGCCGCAGTTCAGCACGCGGTGCATTTCATTTTCGTCGACGTTGCCTTTCTCTTGCAGCCAGTCGAAGACGGCAGGACGGGTCCAGCTCGCAACGTCAACCACCGCTTGGGCGCCTTTTGGCAGTACGCGCGGGATGTTGTCCAGCAGGCCACCACCGGTGATGTGGGCCATGGCTTTGACCGCGCCGGTGTCCTTGATCAGCTTGAGCAGCGGCTTCACGTAGATGCGGGTCGGCGCCATCAGCAGGTCGGTCAGCGGTTTGCCGTCGAGCTGGATGTTTTCGATGTCGGCACCGGACACTTCGATGATCTTGCGGATCAGCGAGTAACCGTTGGAGTGCGGGCCGGAAGATGGCAGGGCCAGCAGGGCATCGCCAGCAGCGACTTTGGAACCGTCGATGATTTCGGATTTTTCCACGACGCCGACGCAGAAGCCGGCCAGGTCGTAGTCTTCGCCTTCGTACATGCCTGGCATTTCAGCGGTTTCGCCGCCGACCAGGGAGCAGCCGGACAATTCGCAGCCTGCACCGATACCCGTCACGACCTGGGTCGCGGTTTCGACGTTCAGTTTGCCGGTGGCGTAGTAGTCGAGGAAGAACAACGGCTCGGCACCGCAAACCACCAGGTCGTTAACGCACATGGCCACCAGATCGATGCCGATGCTGTCGTGCTTGTTCAGGTTCAGTGCCAGGCGCAGCTTGGTGCCCACGCCGTCGGTGCCGGAAACCAGCACGGGCTGCTTGTAGCCGGCCGGGATTTCGCAGAGGGCGCCGAAACCGCCCAGGCCGCCCATGACTTCCGGGCGCGCAGTGCGCTTGGCGACGCTCTTGATGCGTTCGACCAATGCTTCACCGGCGTCGATGTCTACACCGGCGTCCTTGTAGCTCAGGGAGGGTTGCTTGCTCATGATCCAGGCCTTTAGGGGGGATTCAGGGGTAACGACCGAGTCCAGTGGGACCGCTGAAACTAACGAAGGCGAGTGCCGTCCGCGAATTTCAGGGTGCCCGGCTGTTGCCGGTCTGCGAAGGCGCGCGATTTTATCAGGCTTGAGGGGCAGCGGCCATCCTCAGGCCGACGGCAGGGGCATATCGGTTGAAAAAAACCGTTGTGGCCCGTGTTGGTCGCCTCCTTGATGGCTGTATAAGGTAGCGCGATTAACCGTCTATCGTTATGACAGTGCGAAAACTTCGTCAGATCGTGGTGAATGTTTTGCGCAGGGCTGTGGTCACAGCCTTGCTCGATCGTCTTCATGCGGTCTGTTCCAGCCGCTCTTGTCGTCAGGAATCTTCCATGCGTTTTATTTCCAGATATGTGTTTGCAGGCTGTTTATCACTGGTCAGCCTGGCGAGTCATGCCGAAACCGTCAAAGGCCTTTATCAGGTGCGCGAGCCTGTCGGCAGTCAGTCGGCCGAGGAGCGTGACCAGGCGACGCAGCGCGCGCTGGACACACTGGTGCTGCGCCTGACGGGCGATCCCAAGTCGGTGCAAAGCCCGGGGCTGGCAGCACTGCGCAAGGACCCGCAGCAGATCATCAGTCAGTACGGTTTTGACGCCGGCCCGCCGCAAGTGCTGAAGGTCGATTTCGACCCGGCCACCACCGAGCAGGCGCTGCGCCGGGCCGGGTTGTCGTTATGGGGGGCGAATCGGCCCTCGATCCTGAGTTGGTGGCTGAACGACTCCGCCGAGGGTTCCAGCCTGGTGGGCGATGGCCAGGCCAGCGCCGCGCCGCTGCGTCGCGCGGCTCAACACCGCGGTCTGCCGCTGCGATTGCCGTTGGCGGACCTGAGCGAGCAACTGGTCGCCACGGCGCCGCACCTTGAAGGCACGGACGCGACGCCCCTGCGTGCTGCATCGGATCGTTACAACGCTGATGCCTTGCTCGCGGTGCATGCCCGTGAAGAGGGTGGCCAGTGGCAGGCGAAGTGGAATTTGTGGCTGGGCGACAAGAAGGAGGCGGGCAGCGTGCAAGGCGCGGATCAGGCCGCTGTGGCCGATGCGGTGATGCTGGCCGTCAGTGAGCGACTGGCGCCGCGGTTTGTGGTCAAGCCGGGGGCTTCGGGGGAACAATTGCTGGAAGTTCAGGGCATGAACCTGGAGCGATACGCCGCGCTCGGGCGCTTGCTGGAGCCCTTCGGTGCGCATCTGCAAAGCGTTGACGGTGAGCGCATTCTTTATCGGGTCAATGGCAGCGTTGAACAGTTGCGTTCGCAGTTGTCCCTGGCGAAGTTGCAAGAGGTTCCGGCCGGTCAGGCACCTGCACCGGCGACGCCTGTGCAGCCGCTGGCCCAGGGTTCGGCGCCTGTAACCGCGCCAACCCCGGCACCGGTGCCGCAGTTGCGATTCCGTTGGTAAGGTTTTCTTTCTTTATATAGATGCATAGGGAGTGGTACATGGCCGATACGCGGCGTTGGTTCTGGTTGGGTGGAGTGGTTCTGCTCTGCGCGTTTGTCTGGTTGTTGCATCCGATCCTCACGCCATTTCTGGTTGCGTTGCTGCTGGCCTATCTGTTCGATCCGTTGGTTGACCGGCTGGAGAAGGCCGGCCTGTCACGCACCTGGGGCGTGGTGGCGGTGTTCGCGCTATTCACCCTGATCTTCACGACGCTGCTGCTGGTGTTGGTGCCGATGCTCGCCAAGCAGTTGTTTCGCTTGTATGAACTGGCGCCGCAAATGCTCGATTGGTTGCAGCACACCGCATTGCCGTGGGCGCAGTCGAAATTCGGGCTGTCGGATAACTTCTGGAAGTTCGACAAGCTCAAGGCTGCGATCAGCGAACACATGGGCCAGACCACCGACATTGTCGGGGTGGTGCTGAGCCAGGCGACCGCTTCGGGGCTGGCGTTGATCGGCTGGCTGGCCAATCTGGTGTTGATCCCGGTGGTGAGCTTCTACTTGCTGCGCGATTGGGATGTGATGGTGGGCAAGATCCGCAGCCTGCTGCCTCGGGATCGTGAAGAGCGCGTCGTCATTCTCGCGGGTGAGTGCCACGAGGTGCTTGGGGCGTTTGTACGCGGGCAATTGCTGGTGATGGTGGCGTTGGGCGTGATCTACGCGGCCGGGCTGATGCTGGTCGGGCTGGAGCTGGGGTTGTTGATCGGATTGATCGCAGGCCTGGCGGCGATCGTGCCCTATATGGGCTTTGTCATCGGGATCGGTGCGGCATTGATTGCCGGGTTGTTCCAGTTCGGTGGTGACCTCTACCCCATGCTGGGTATCGTCGCGGTATTCATGGTCGGGCAGGCGCTGGAAGGCATGGTGCTGACGCCGCTGTTGGTGGGTGACCGGATCGGTCTGCACCCGGTAGCGGTGATCTTTGCCATTCTGGCGGGTGGTGAGCTGTTCGGTTTTACCGGGGTGTTGCTGGCATTGCCGGTGGCGGCGGTCATCATGGTTCTGGTGCGCCATGTGCATGATTTGTATAAGGATTCTGATATGTACAGTGGGGTCGACGAACCGGAGCTATAAGGTGCGTTGATAACCTGTCGCTGGCAGCCCGGTTTCACGCCGGGCTGGCCTGCTTCCCCTGTGTCGCTGTCACATCCCCCGCCAAAGAAACTGTCATAAAACCCGGGTGCTAACGCAAACCTTTGATTTTGCTTATGGTCTGTCGCATTGTGCGACCCGCCCCACGGGTATAAACTTCGCAAACTTTACACAGAGGCCACTAACGGTTCCTTTGGAACTGTTCAGTCAGCATGAAACCGATTCAGCTGCCCCTAGGTGTGCGTCTGCGTGACGACGCTACCTTTATCAATTACTACCCAGGCGCCAATGCCGCTGCACTCGGCTATGTCGAGCGGCTATGCGAAGCCGATGCCGGCTGGACCGAAAGCCTGATTTATCTCTGGGGCAAGGACGGGGTAGGGCGTACGCATCTGTTGCAGGCGGCTTGCCTGCGCTTCGAACAACTGGGAGAGCCGGCGGTGTATCTGCCGTTGGCCGAGCTGCTGGATCGCGGCATTTCGATCCTCGACAACCTCGAACAATACGAACTGGTCTGCCTGGATGATTTGCAGGCGGTCGCCGGCCGTGCGGATTGGGAAGAGGCGCTGTTCCATCTGTTCAATCGTCTGCGCGACAGCGGTCGACGTCTGCTGATTGCTGCATCGACCTCGCCGCGCGAATTGCCGGTCAAGCTGGCGGACCTGAAATCGCGGCTGACCCTGGCACTTATCTTCCAGATGCGTCCGCTCTCGGACGAAGACAAATTGCGTGCCTTGCAACTGCGTGCGTCTCGTCGCGGCCTGCACCTGACCGATGAAGTCGGGCATTTTATTCTGACTCGCGGCACCCGCAGCATGAGTGCACTTTTTGAGCTGCTTGAGCGCCTCGATCAGGCCTCTCTTCAAGCTCAGCGCAAGCTGACCATTCCGTTCCTGAAAGAAACTTTAGGCTGGTAAAACCCAAGCCTGGCGGGGGTTTCGGCATATTTCAGGCGCCAGAAAATCCGCTTTCCTACGGGTTGCAGGCTGCGCAGGCGTCTAAAAGGGGCTTAAGCGCTTAGATGTTTACGCGAAACCAGGAAGTCACATAAAGTTCGATTGAATTTGCAAATGAGGATGATAGCGGGCATAGTCGCGGCTTCTTTAAAACTAATCAGCCACGGTCGTGCCCATGCTAAAGCGCTTCGCACCCCTCGTGCCTCTCGCACTCGTTACCCTGTTGTTCGGTTGCGCTGCCCACTCTCCAGTGTCCCAGCAAGAGCAACAACAACAGTTCAAAAATTCAATGACCGCCCAGTCTTCTTCCGTTCTTTTCCAGGAAGAGCTTTACCAAGACGGCGTGGCCACCGATAAAGAACTGGCAAACTTCGCCGATGGCAAGTCTTACCAGCTTCCGGTTTTGGCCGACAGCATCCTCGAACGTGGCATGTCCCTGATCGGTACCCGTTACCGTTTCGGCGGCACCTCCGAGGCTGGCTTTGATTGCAGCGGTTTCATCGGCTATCTGTTTCGTGAAGAGGCCGGCATGAACCTGCCGCGTTCCACTCGCGAAATGATCAACGTCGACGCGCCGCTAGTGGCTCGTAGTGCGTTGAAGCCGGGTGACCTGCTGTTCTTCGCCACCAATGGTCGTCGCGGTCGTGTCAGTCACGCCGGAATCTACCTGGGTGACAACCAGTTCATCCACTCCAGCAGCCGCAAAAGCGGTGGTGTCCGGGTCGATAATCTGGGCGATAGCTACTGGAGCAAGACCTTCATCGAAGCCAAGCGCGCCCTCGCGATGGCTCCGACCGTGGTCACCGCTCGCAAGTAAATATTCAGTCTGTCGCCACCTCGGTGGCGACAAAACGCCTCTCTGCAAGGGAGTAGGCGGACAACTTGTAAGGCGAACTTAAAGTCTTACTTGAAGTTTGGCCCATAGGCGCTAGAATCCTGATCTATTATTGATGGCAAACCGCCTGCGTCCTGCGCAGGCGGTTTTCTTTTCTGCCTTTTCGGCAAAAAAAAGCCGCCGCCAGATCAGGATGTTCTGTTTATGACTATGTCGGCCCGCCTCGCACTCATGTTCTTCGCAGCGCTGCTCAGCGCCTGCGCCAGCCACACACCGCCGCCTGCTCCGGTGGTCCGGGCGCCCATTGTCTTCGGCAACCCGCAACCCTTTTCGCCCGAGGCGGAAGACGTGCTGTTCCGCGCGCTGGGTCTGGTGGGGACGCCGTATCGCTGGGGCGGTAACACGCCGGATTCGGGTTTTGATTGCAGCGGCCTGATCGGCTACGTCTACCGTGATGTCACCGGCATTTCCCTGCCGCGCACCACTCGCGAGTTGATCACCATGCAGGCGGCCAACGTTGGCAAGGAAGGCCTGCAAACCGGCGATCTGATTTTCTTCGCCACCAACGGCGGTTCTCAGGTCAGCCACGCCGGGATTTACGTCGGCGAAGGTCGTTTTGTCCATGCGCCGGCCACCGGCGGCACGGTGAAGCTCGACAGCTTGTCCAAGGCTTACTGGCAGAAGGCTTATCTGAGCGCCAAGCGCGTTCTGCAGCCTGAGCACCTGGCGCGCAATCCGTAGCGTCCTGTCCGAAGAGGGTGTCATGACCGCTCGCACACTCAACCTCGATGATTCCCTGTACCAATACCTGCTCGACGTTTCCCTGAGGGAAACGCCGCTGCTCAAACGCCTGCGTGATGAAACCCAGGCGATGCCGATGGCTCGCTGGCAGGTGGCGCCGGAGCAGGGGCAGTTCCTCGCTCTATTGGTGAAACTAATCGGTGCCAAGCGCTTGCTGGAAGTCGGTACGTTCACCGGTTACAGCGCCCTGTGCATGGCTGCAGCGTTACCCGATGACGGTTCGTTGATCTGCTGTGATATTCCTGGCGACTACAACGCCATCGCACGTCATTACTGGCAGGAAGCAGGGCTCGCTGAACGAATTGATCTGCGTCTTGCGCCTGCACTGGAAACCCTCTCTGCACTGAATGAGCCGGGACAGTTCGATTTGATCTTCATTGATGCCGACAAAGCCAACTACCCGAATTATCTCGAGCATGCATTGCGTCTGTTGCGCGTCGGCGGTCTGGCGGTGTTCGACAACACGCTGTGGAGCGGGCGAGTGCTGGAGAGCAATCCCGAGAGTGCGGACACACGAGCCATCCAGGCGCTCAATCGTGCCTTGAAGGATGACTTGCGGGTGGATCTGTCGTTGTTGCCATTGGGTGATGGACTGACACTGTGCCGCAAACGCTAAACGCGATGCTCCTGTGGGTGCGAGTCTGCTCGCGATAGCGATCCGTCAGGCTACGTCATTGCTGACTATGCTGACGCAATCGCGAGCACGCTCACTCCTACAAGGTGTGTGTTGCAGTTACTTCACCGCCGAAACGCGCCACACCTTGTTCCCCACATCGTCGGCCACCAGCAACCCTCCTTGCTGATCAATCACCACGCCCACTGGCCGACCCATGGCTTTCTCATCGTCGTTAAGGAAACCGGTCAGCACGTCCACCGGTTGCCCGTTCGGTTTGCCTCCTGCGAACGGAACAAAAATCACTTTATAGCCACTGTGCGGCTTGCGGTTCCATGAGCCGTGCTGGCCGATGAAGGCGCCTTCCTTGAATTGCGCCGGCAGTGTGTTGCCCTCGGCGAAAGACAAGCCCAGCGAAGCGGTATGCGGGCCAACGGCATAATCCGGGGCGATCGCCTTGGCCACCAGGTCCGGGTTTTGCGGTTCGACGCGCACATCGACGTGTTGGCCGTAATAGCTGAAAGGCCAGCCGTAAAACGCGCCATCCTTCACTGAGGTGATGTAGTCCGGCACCAGATCGCTGCCGATTTCGTCGCGCTCATTGACTGCCGTCCACAAGGCGCCGGTGTGCGGCTCCCAGGCCAGGCCGTTGGGATTGCGAATCCCCGAGGCGAAGATCCGGTGATTGCCCGTGGCCCGATCGACTTCCCAGATCGCCGCGCGACCTTCTTCCTTGTCCAGGCCATTTTCACCGACGTTGCTGTTGGAACCGACAGTGACGTAGAGCTTGCTGCCGTCCTTGCTGGCGATGACGTTTTTGGTCCAGTGGTGATTCAGCGTGCCCCCTGGCAGATCGACCACTTTGATGGGCGACGACTTGATCGCCGTGTCGCCATTTTCATAGTGAAAGCGCAGCAAGCGGTCGGTGTCGGCCACGTACAGGTCATTGCCGACCAGGGTCATGCCGAAGGGCGAGTTGAGGTTCTCCAGGAACACCGTGCGGGTTTCGGCGATGCCGTCATGGTCCTTGTCTCGCAGCAAGGTGATGCGATTAGGGCTGGGGACGCCAGCACCGGCACGGCCCATGACTTTCTTCATCACCCAGCCTCTAACGCCTTTGCCGTCATCGGGTTTGGGCGGCGCGTTGGTTTCAGCCACCAGCACATCGCCATTGGGCAACACGTAGAGCCAGCGCGGGTGATCGAGTCCTTCGGCGAACGCGGCCACTTGAGTGCCTGGCGCGGCAGCGGGTTTTGCACCGGCCGGCCAGCCGATTGCCGGAGCGATATTCACCGTCGGAATCAGGGTTTTGTTCGGTTCGGGCAGCTTGGGGGACGGGCCGGTGCCGTCGGTGACTTGCAGGCTGGAAGTTTCACCACAAGCGGCGAGCCCTCCGGCGAGCGCGATAACGAGAACGAGCTGGGGCTTGCGCATACTGATCTTCCCTATGAATGCAGTGACTTAATCATAGAGAAGATCAGTGGTGCGATGGTTCAACCCATCAGCCGCGGGCTTCCTTGAGCAGCACGGCAATGCCCGGGTGATAGTTGCCGGCTTCGCTGCGCAACTTGCGGTAGGCGTACGGGAAATACCAGGCCACGGCGCAGCAGTGTTCCTTTTGCAGGTCGTCGACCATGTCCTGCAGTTCTTCCGGTGTCGCGCTTTGCTGGGCTTTTTGCGGCGCGACGAACAGGCAGCCGAGTTTCAGGTCGCTGGCATAGCTGATCCGTTTGGCATCGCAGGTGATGTCCTGCAAGGCCTGCGTCAGATTCAGGCTATTGACCCGTGGCCAGCGTTGAGTGGCCTGCAGGTAGGCGCGCTCCTCGGGGGTGGCGATAAACAGATCGGCGCGACCGTTGCGTTCGCCTTCTTCGGTTTGCTTGCGCGTCGGGGTCTGCTGCAGCGTAACCATTTCCGCCATCCACGCCGCGGCAGCGAGCAGGCCAAGGTTGGCTTTTTCGTCGTACCAATAAGGTGTGTCGTTATCACCGCGCACCGCGTTGTAGCGGTCGATACAGTCAAACCAGCGTTCCAGTAGCGGGCGCAGGAATTCCAGCTTCGGATTGCTGATGATCATGCCTTGCATGTGGCTTACCCTTGTTATTGTGATGTGGGATTGTGGCTCTTTGATATCATTGCGGCGCGCGTGGCACAAGATTGGCGTCATATTTTTGATCAGCGGCTGTTATTCGCCCGGTGGCGCCCCGGCTTTAATTGACGCTCCACCCCCAACCCTCTAACCTTCGCGGCTTGTTTCAGGTGCTCTGTGGCCTTGGTCGACAGAGTGAAACAGGGAAGCCGGTGAGTGCGTTGGTTCAACTCATGAACAGCACGATCCCGGCGCTGCCCCCGCAACGGTAAATGAGTGAAAAGCTGCGCTTTGAGCCACTGTGTCGACTGACATGGGAAGGCGCGCAGTCAGGCGAACGCCGCTCATGAGCCCGGAGACCGGCCTGATTCATCCAGCGGCATCACGGTGGGCGATGCCAGGCTTCTTGCCGTCTATTCTTGTGCCTGCCCGCCGTTATCCAGCCTCAACGGAGAGCTCCCCCATGACTGATTCCCCCGATCGTGACGAACGCCATCTGGCGCGCATGCAGCGCAAAAAAGCCGTGATCGACGAACGCATCGCCAATTCCCCGAACGAGTGCGGATTGCTGCTGGTGTTGACCGGCAACGGCAAAGGCAAAAGCAGCTCTGCCTTCGGCATGCTCGCCCGCTCCATGGGCCACGGTATGCAGTGCGGTGTGGTGCAGTTCATCAAGGGCCGCAATAGCACGGGCGAAGAACTGTTCTTCCGCCGCTTCCCGGAGCAGGTGCGTTTTCATGTGATGGGCGAGGGCTTCACCTGGGAAACCCAGGACCGCCAGCGCGACATCGCCGCCGCTGAAGCGGCTTGGGCGGTGTCCCGTGAGTTGTTGCGCGATCCGTCCATCGGCCTGGTGGTGCTGGATGAACTGAACATCGCCCTCAAGCACGGTTATCTCGACCTCGATCAGGTGCTCACTGACTTGCAGGCACGTCCGCCGATGCAACATGTGGTCGTCACCGGTCGCGGCGCCAAACCGGAAATGATTGAACTGGCCGACACCGTCACCGAAATGGGCGTGATCAAGCACGCGTTCCAGGCCGGGATCAAAGCGCAAAAAGGCGTCGAGTTGTGAATACTATTTTATGAAAAGCATACGTCATTGCCCGGCAGTACTGATCGCCGCGCCGGCCTCCGGCCAGGGCAAGACCACCGTCACCGCTGCGCTGGCCCGTTTGCATCGCAACCAGGGGCGCAAGGTTCGCGTGTTCAAATGCGGCCCGGACTTTCTCGATCCGATGATTCTTGAGCGTGCCAGCGGTGCGCCGGTGTATCAGCTGGACATGTGGATGGTCGGCGAGCAGGAAAGTCGTCGGCTGTTGTGGGAAGCCGCCGGTGAAGCGGACCTGATCCTCATCGAAGGGGTCATGGGGCTGTTCGACGGCACGCCGTCCAGCGCCGACCTGGCGCGGCACTTTGGTGTGCCGGTGCTCGGGGTGATTGACGGCACCGCCATGGCGCAGACCTTTGGTGCGCTGGCGTTGGGATTGGCCAGGTATCAACCGGACTTGCCGTTTGCCGGAGTGCTGGCCAACCGCGTCGGCACATTGCGTCACGCGCAACTGCTTGAAGGCAGCCTCACCGAAGGCTTGCGCTGGTACGGCGCCTTGTCGCGGGAAACCGGGATCGAATTGCCGAGTCGCCATCTCGGTCTGGTTCAGGCCAGTGAGTTGAATGACCTCGATCTGCGCCTCGATGCGGCCGCCGATGCCCTGGCCAGCAGTTGCGAGGTTGCGTTGCCACCTGCCGTGCAGTTCGCCGCGCCTGATGTGATTGTTGCCGAACCTTTGCTCGCGGGCGTGCGCATCGCCGTGGCCCGTGACGAGGCGTTCGCGTTCACTTACGGCGCGAGTCTGGATTTGCTGCGGGCCATGGGCGCCGAGTTGTCGTTTTTCTCGCCAATCCGCGACAGCCAATTGCCCGAGGCTGACAGCCTTTATCTGCCGGGTGGTTATCCGGAATTGCACCATGTGGCGCTGTCACGGAACACATCGATGCTCGACGCGATCCGTGCGCATCATGCCGCCGGCAAGCCGTTGCTGGCCGAGTGTGGCGGGATGTTGTATCTGCTGGATTCGTTGACCGATGTCGAAGGCACGCGCGCTGAGCTGGTCGGCTTGCTCAAAGGCGATGCGGTGATGCAAAAGCGTCTGGCGGCATTGGCGTTGCAAGCGGTGGAACTGCCGGAAGGTTCGCTGCGTGGCCACACCTATCACCATTCGCTGACCAGCACCGAGCTTGAGCCCATTGCCCGGGGCCTGAGCCCGAACGGCGGGCGTGGGGCGGAGGCGGTTTATCGTGAGGGGCGGATGACGGCCTCTTATGTGCACTTCTATTTTCCGTCGAATCCGTCGGCGATAGCCGCATTGTTTTCGCCTGACCTTGAGGCCGCCATCGCGAGCAGGCTCACTCCTACAGGTGACTGTGTTTCTGCAGACAGCACGCCTTCCACTGTGGGAGCGAGCCTGCTCGCGAAGAGGCCATGACCGACAACGCATTCAGCCAGTCCGAACGCGATGCAGTCTACCGAGCCATCGCCGAACGCCGCGACATGCGCCACTTCAGCGGTGGCACGGTCGAGCCCGAACTATTGAGGCGCCTGCTCGAAGCCGCGCATCAAGCGCCTAGCGTCGGCCTGATGCAGCCCTGGCGTTTCATCCGCATCAGCGACCGCGCCCTGCGCGGCAAGATCCAGTCTCTGGTCGAAGAGGAGCGCATCCGCACCGCCGAAGCCCTCGGCGAGCGCACCGACGAATTCATGAAGCTCAAGGTCGAAGGCATCAACGACTGCGCCGAGGTGCTGGTCGCTGCGCTCATGGACGATCGCGAGCGCCATATCTTCGGTCGTCGCACCTTGCCGGAAATGGACATGGCCTCGTTGTCCTGCGCGATCCAGAACCTCTGGCTGGCCTCTCGCGCTGAAGGGCTGGGGATGGGGTGGGTGTCACTGTTCGAGCCGCAAGCGCTGGCGGATCTGCTGGGGTTGCCGGCCGGGGCCAAGCCGTTGGCGGTGCTTTGTCTTGGGCCGGTCAAGGAATTCTATCCAGCGCCGATGCTGGTGCTCGAAGGGTGGGCACAGGCACGTCCGCTCAGTGAGTTGCTGTATGAAAACTATTGGGGAGTGAGTCAATGAGTGTGGCGTTATTGAGTGTCGCCGCAGTGGCGCTGGACGCGCTGCTGGGTGAGCCCAAACGCTGGCATCCGCTGGTGGCGTTCGGCCGTTTTGCCGATCGCATCGAACAACGTTTCAACGGTGAAGGGCGCGGCTGGCGCAGCCACGGCGTCACCGCCTGGGTGATCGCCGTCGTGCCGCTGACTTTGCTGGCGACGGCATTTTCCTGGGCGCCTTACGTCGGCTGGATCGTCGAGATCCTCGCGCTTTATTGCGCGCTCGGCATGCGCAGCCTCGGCGAACATGTCGAGCCGGTGGCCAAGGCCCTGCGCAGTGATGATCTGGTTGAAGCGCGCACACGGGTCGGTTATCTGGTCAGCCGTCAAACCAGCGAACTGGATAAAACCGAAGTCGCCCGCGCCGCCACTGAATCCGTCCTGGAGAACGGCAGCGATGCGGTGTTCGCCGCGCTGTTCTGGTTTGCCGTGGCCGGCGCGCCCGGTGTGGTGCTCTACCGTTTGAGCAACACCCTGGACGCGATGTGGGGTTATCGCAACGAACGCTTCGAACGGTTTGGCTGGGCGGCGGCGAAGATCGACGACGTGCTCAACTACATTCCTGCACGTCTGGTGGCGTTGACCTACGCGCTGCTGGGCAAAACCCGACTGGCGTTGAAGTGCTGGCGCAGCCAGGGCCCGACCTGGGACAGCCCGAACGCCGGCCCTGTGATGGCCGCCGGTGCTGGCGCGCTCGGCGTCGAGCTGGGCGGGGCGGCGATCTATCACGGTGAACTGCATCAACGTCCACAGTTGGGCGAGGGTGTGCCAGCGGACGCCGACTCCATCGACCGGGGCTGGCAATTGGTCCGGCGCGGGGTATGGTTATGGTTGCTGATCCTCTGCGTGGGGGCTGAATTCTATGCTTGAGCACGGTGGTCGCTTGCGCAAGGCAGCGCTCGAATACGCTATTGCAGAAGCCGACTGGCTGGACCTGTCCAGTGGCCTCGCGCCCTGGCCGTTCCCGATCCCCGAGATCCCGTTGCGGGCCTGGGCGCGATTGCCCGAAACCGAAGACGGTCTGGAGCAGGCCGCTTGCGACTATTACGGCACAACCCAGGTGCTGCCGGTTGCCGGTTCGCAGATGGCCATCCAATTGCTGCCGCGTTTACGCCGCGCCGGTAAGGTCGGCGTGCTGTCACCCAGTTACGCCGAACATGCCGAAGCGTGGCGACGCAACGGCTATATCGTGCGTGAAGTGCTGGAGCAGGAAGTCGACTTCTATCTCGACAGCCTCGACGTACTGGTGGTGGTCAACCCCAACAACCCGACGGGCCTGAGCTTGACCCCGAGTCGTCTGCTCGACTGGCATGCCCGACTGGCGTCTCGCGGGGGCTGGCTGGTGGTGGACGAGGCGTTCATGGACAACACGCCGATGTTGAGTCTGGCGCCTTTTACTCACCTTGTCGGCCTGATCGTGCTGCGCTCTTTTGGCAAGTTTTTTGGTCTGGCCGGTGTGCGACTGGGCTTTGTGCTGGCGGAGCGCAAGTTGCTCAAATTGCTTGCCGAGCAGGTCGGGCCCTGGGCGGTCAGCGGGCCGACTCGCGTGGTCGGCCAAGCGTGTCTGCTGGACACCGAAGGCCACGCCCGGCAACGCCTGCGCAGCGAGGCGGCGAGCGAGCGCCTGGCGCTGTTGCTCACACGGCACGGCTTCCAGCCTCAGGGCGGCTGCGCCTTGTTTCAATGGCTGATCACCGAGCGCGCCGAAGTCCTTCACGACTTCATGGCGCGGCGCGGCATCTTGCTGCGCTTGTTCGCCCACAACAGCAGCCTGCGTTTCGGCTTGCCTGGGGATGAAGCGGATTGGCAGCGTCTCGAGCAAGCGTTTGCAGCCTACGACAAGGAAACCCAATGACTACGTTGATGGTGCAGGGCACCACGTCCGACGCCGGCAAAAGCACGCTGGTGACGGCGCTGTGTCGTTGGGTCACGCGTCAGGGTGTGCGTGTGGTGCCGTTCAAACCGCAGAACATGGCGCTCAACAGTGCCGTGACTGCCGACGGCGGCGAGATCGGCCGCGCCCAGGCGGTGCAGGCTCAAGCGGCTAATCTAGAGCCGCACACCGACATGAACCCGGTGCTGCTTAAACCCAACAGCGACACCGGCGCCCAGGTGATCATTCATGGTCGTGCGGTCACGACGATGAACGCCGTCGCCTATCACGACTACAAAGCCATCGCCATGCAAGCGGTGCTGGCCTCCCATGCACGATTGAGCGCGGCCTATCCGGTGGTGATGGTCGAGGGCGCGGGTTCGCCGGCCGAGATCAATCTGCGTGCCGGCGATATCGCCAACATGGGCTTCGCCGAAGCGGTGGATTGCCCGGTGGTGTTGATCGCCGACATCAATCGCGGTGGGGTTTTCGCGCATCTGGTGGGCACGCTGGAACTGCTGTCGCCGACCGAGCAGGCACGGGTCAAAGGTTTCATCATCAACCGTTTTCGCGGCGACCTCGCGTTGCTGCAACCGGGCCTCGACTGGCTCGAAGCGCGCACCGGCAAACCGGTGATCGGCGTGCTGCCATATGTGATGGATTTGCACCTGGAAGCCGAGGACGGCATCGATCAGCGCCAGACTGACAAGGCAGACCGGGTGTTGAACGTGGTGGTGCCGGTACTGCCGCGCATCAGCAACCACACCGATTTCGACCCGCTGCGCCTGCACCCGCAAGTGAACCTGCAATTCGTCGGCCCCGGCCAGGCGATCCCGCCGGCTGACCTGATCATCCTCCCCGGTTCAAAAAGCGTGCGCAGCGACCTCGCGTACCTGCGGGCCAATGGCTGGGATACAGCGATCAGTCGTCATTTGCGGTACGGCGGGAAAGTGCTGGGGATTTGCGGCGGCCTGCAAATGCTCGGCGAGCAAGTGCATGATCCGTTGGGCCTTGAAGGTGCCCCGGGTTCCAGTGCTGGCCTGGGGTTGCTGGCGTTCGAAACGCAGCTCGAAGAAGAGAAGCAATTGCGCAATGTGCGCGGACGTCTGGTGTTGGAAGATGCTGAGGTCAGCGGCTACGAAATTCATGCCGGCGTGACCACCGGGCCGGCGCTGGAAAACGCCGTCGTGCAGCTGGACGACGGTCGCTGCGACGGTGCGCAAAGTGCTGACGGACAGATTATGGGCACGTACCTGCATGGTCTGTTTGAATCCCCGGCGGCGTGTAGCGCGTTGCTGCGCTGGGCGGGTTTGCAGCAGGTGCAGGACGTGGATTACCACGGGTTGCGTGAGCGCGATATCGAACGGTTGGCGGATTTGGTGGAGAAGCATCTGGATACCGCGCTGCTGCGCGAGCTTTGCGGGATTTGAGGTGAGTTTGAATGCCTCATTGAATCTATGTCGTGCACAAATCCCCTGTGGGAGTGAGCCTGCTCGTGATGACTGAAGCCGCCTCACCGCACATTTATAGGATGTCACCATGCTGCAACTGATCCTCGGCGGCGCTCGCTCCGGCAAAAGTCGTCTTGCCGAAAAACTCGCTTGCGACAGCGCGCTGGCCGTCACCTACATCGCCACCAGCCAGACATTGGACGGTGAAATGAACGAACGGGTCGCTCATCACCGCGCCCGTCGCCCTGCCGAATGGGCGTTGATCGAAGAACCGATCGAACTTTCCCGCGTGTTGCGCGACACCGCCCGCGTCGACCGTTGCCTGCTGGTCGACTGCCTGACCCTGTGGATGACCAATCTGCTGATGCTCGAAGACGATCAGCGTCTGATTGCCGAACGCGATGCTTTGCTGGATTGCCTGGCGTCATTGCCGGGTGAAATCATTTTTGTCAGCAACGAGACCGGAATGGGTGTCGTGCCGCTGGGCGAATTGACTCGCCGCTATGTCGATGAAGCCGGTTGGCTGCATCAAGCCTTGGCCGAGCGCTGCCAACGTGTCGTCCTGACCGTCGCCGGCCTGCCCCTGACTTTGAAAGGAACTGCGTTATGACTCAATCCTGGTGGCTGAACCCGTGCAAGCCAATCAATGCGCAAGCTGTTGAACAGGCGCAGGCGCGGCAACAGCAACTGACCAAGCCCGCCGGTTCTCTCGGCCGGCTCGAATCGGTAGCGGTGCAATTGGCGGGGCTGCAAGGTCAGGTCAAGCCGAGTCTCGATCAACTGTGGATCGCCATTTTTGCCGGCGATCATGGCGTGGTCGCAGAAGGCGTGTCGGCGTTTCCCCAGGAAGTCACCGGGCAAATGCTGCACAACTTCGTCAGCGGCGGTGCAGCAATCAGCGTGCTGGCGCGCCAGCTCGGTGCTTCCCTTGAAGTGGTCGACCTTGGCACGGTGACGCCGTCGTTGAATTTGCCGGGCGTGCGTCACCTCAACATCGGCCCGGGCACTGCCAATTTCGTCGCAGGCGCGGCCATGACGTCGGCCCAGGGCGAACTCGCCTTGCAGGCTGGCCGCGACAGCGTGCAGCGTGCGCTCGCGGCGGGCGCGCAGTTGTTTATCGGCGGCGAGATGGGCATCGGTAATACCACGGCGGCCAGCGCGCTGGCGTGTGCCTTGCTCGATTGCCCAGTGGTGCATCTGGCCGGCCCCGGCACAGGCTTGAACGCGGCGGGTGTCAGCCATAAAGCTCAGGTCATCGAGCGCGCCTTGGCCTTGCACGGCGCTCAGCGCGGTGATGCCTTGCAGACGCTGTTCAACCTCGGTGGTTTTGAAATTGTGGCACTGGTTGGCGCGTACCTGGCGTGTGCCCAGGAAGGCATCGCGGTCCTGGTGGACGGCTTTATTTGCAGCGTCGCCGCGTTGGTGGCCGTGCGCTTGAATCCTGCGTGCCGTGAATGGCTGTTGTTCGGTCATCGTGGTGCCGAGCCGGGTCATCGTCATGTGCTGGAAACCCTGAAAGCCGAACCACTGCTGGACCTTGGCCTGCGCCTGGGTGAGGGCAGTGGTGCGGCGTTGGCCGTGCCGTTGTTGCGTCTGGCCTGCGATCTTCACGGGCAGATGGCAACCTTTGCCGAAGCGGCCGTGGCGGACCGTCCGGCATGACGCTGCGCCTGGACTTGCTGCGCCACGGTGAAACCGAACTGGGCGGCGGTTTGCGCGGCAGTCTCGATGATGCCCTGACCAGCAAGGGCTGGGAGCAGATGCGCGCGGCAGTGCTTGAACAGGGCCCGTGGGATCGACTGATCAGTTCGCCGTTGCAGCGCTGCGCGCGCTTCGCTGAAGAGTTGGGGGCGAAATCGGGTTTGCCGGTGGTGCTCGATAAAGATCTGCAGGAACTGCACTTCGGCGCTTGGGAAGGGCAAAGCGCAGCGGCATTGATGGAGACCGATGCCGAGGCGTTGGGCCTGTTCTGGGCTGATCCTTATGCGTTCACTCCGCCTGACGGTGAACCGGTGGCAGATTTTTCCAAGCGTGTATTGGCCGCTGTAGAGCGGCTGCACGCTGCCTATGCGGGCGAGCGGATTTTGCTGATCAGCCATGGTGGTGTCATGCGTCTGCTGCTGGCTCAAGCGCGGGGTTTGCCGCGAGAGCAATTGCTCAACGTTGAAGTCTGCCACGGTGCGCTTTTCTCGCTGAGCGTCGAGGCTGGCGTGACACTCAAGGAAGTCCTCTGACCATGTTGCCGTTCTGGATCGCCCTGCAATTTCTCAGCAGTTTGCCGATTCGTCTTCCGGGCATGCCTGCGCCTCAAGAGCTCGGACGTTCGTTGCTGTTTTATCCGCTGGTCGGGCTGCTGTTCGGCGTCATTTTATGGGCGCTGAACGGGCTGTTGCTGGGCGCGCCGTTGTTGCTTCACGCCGCGTTGCTGCTGACGGTTTGGGTATTGCTCAGCGGCGCGTTGCACCTGGACGGCCTGGCCGATAGCGCCGATGCGTGGCTCGGTGGTTTCGGCGACCGTGAACGCACGCTGACGATCATGAAAGACCCTCGCAGCGGACCGATCGCGGTGGTGACGCTGGTGCTGGTGTTGCTGCTCAAGTTCACGGCGTTGCTGGCGTTGATCGAGCAGCAGCACAGCGTTTGGCTGATCATCGTTCCATTGATCGGCCGTAGCGCGATGCTGGGCTTGTTCCTGACCACGCCGTACGTGCGTGCCGGCGGATTGGGTCAGGCTCTGGCTGATCATTTGCCGCGCTCGGCCGGTAAACAGGTGTTGGCGGTCAGCGCACTGGCGTGTGTGCTGATCGCCGGTTTCAGCAGCGTCTGGGCGCTGGTGCTGGCGGGCGGGACGTTCGTCTGGTTGCGGCAGGTGATGCTGCGGCGATTGGGTGGGACGACCGGGGACACCGCAGGCGCATTGCTGGAGTTGCTGGAGATGGCGGTGCTGGTGGGATTGGCGTTGGTCTGATGTTTCTGTGTTGGGTGTGCTGGCCACTTCGCGAGCAGGCTCGCTCCCACAGGGGAATGCGGTCATTTGTGGGAGCGAGCTTGCTCGCGAAGGCGGTCTGCCTGACACTCCCGTTCTTCTGACTGAATCCAACTGTAACTTGATTTAACACACTCGCGGGTATATACACGCACTATGCTCGACTCCCAATGTTTATGCATCAACCTGCGTCGCGCCGCCCGTGGCGTCAGCAGGCATTACGACGGCGCTCTCGACGGCTTCGGGATCAACGTCGCCCAGTATTCTTTGCTGTGCAATCTGCAGCGACTGAATGAACCGAGTATTTCCACCCTGGCCGAAGCCATGGGGCTGGACCGCAGCACCTTGGGGCGCAATCTTCGGGTGCTGGAAGGTGAAGGCCTGGTGGCATTGGTCGAAGGCGAGGACATGCGTAACCGCATCGTTCGGCTGACGGAGGCGGGTGCACAACGCCTGGCTGCAGCCTTGCCGGCCTGGGAGGCGGCGCAACAGCGGTTGATCGACCGTTTGGGCGCCGAGAAACGCGAAACCTTGCTGCGATTGCTGGACGAACTGGCTTGATGCCGGTTTTTCCGATCTTAAGCGGGTATATACCCGCGACCGGAGAATAAGAAATGACATCGATGTGGCGTACGTGTGGTTGGGTTTTGGTGGGGAGTGCGCTGATTCTGGCATTGTCTTTGGGCGTGCGGCACGGCTTCGGGCTGTTTCTGGCGCCAATGAGTGCCGAGTTCGGCTGGGGGCGTGAGACGTTTGCGTTTGCCATCGCCTTGCAGAACCTGATCTGGGGTCTGGCTCAGCCCTTCACGGGGGCATTGGCCGACCGCTTTGGCGCCGCGAAAGTGGTGTTGATCGGTGGCGTGCTGTACGCCTTGGGCCTCGTGTTCATGGGCCTGTCCGATTCGGCGGTGACCTTGTCCTTGAGCGCGGGCCTGTTGATCGGCATCGGTCTGTCCGGCACTTCGTTCTCGGTGATCCTCGGCGTGGTCGGTCGCGCAGTGCCACCGGAGAAACGCAGCATGGGCATGGGCATTGCCAGCGCCGCCGGTTCTTTCGGCCAGTTCGCCATGTTGCCCGGTACGCTGGGTCTGATCGGCTGGCTCGGCTGGTCCGCCGCCTTGCTGGTGCTGGGCCTGCTTGTGGCGTTGATCATTCCGTTGGTGAGCATGCTCAAGGACAAACCATTGCCGGTGCTTGGCCATGATCAAACGCTGCCCGAAGCGCTACGCGAAGCCTGTTCCCATTCGGGTTTCTGGTTGCTGGCGTTCGGCTTTTTTGTCTGCGGTTTCCAGGTGGTGTTCATCGGCGTGCATTTGCCGGCCTATCTGGTGGATCAGCACCTTCCGGCCACGGTGGGCACTACGGTGCTGGCGCTGATCGGCTTGTTCAATATCTTTGGCACGTACACCGCCGGCTGGCTCGGCGGGCGCATGTCCAAGCCACGTTTGCTGACGGGACTGTACCTGCTGCGAGCGGTGGTGATTTCGCTGTTTCTGTGGGCGCCGGTCACCACGACCACCGCGTACCTGTTCGGCATGGCGATGGGCTTCCTGTGGCTGTCGACGGTGCCGTTGACCAATGGCACCGTGGCCACCTTGTTCGGGGTGCGAAACCTGTCCATGCTCGGCGGGATCGTTTTCCTCTTCCACCAGCTCGGCTCGTTCCTCGGCGGATGGTTGGGCGGGGTGGTATATGACCGAACCGGGAGCTATGACTTGATCTGGCAAGTGGCGATTCTCTTGAGTCTGATGGCAGCGGCCCTGAACTGGCCCGTGCGTGAGCGACCGGTCGCGCGCCTGCAAACCCAGATGAGCGCGATATGAACAGTCTCTGGCCGCGGATCGCTGTTGCCGCTGCCGGCGCCTTGCTGCTGGCATTCGCGTGGTGGGGCTGGCATCAGGGCGGCTTGGCGCTGATGCAGTTGGGCATGGGTGCTTGCTAGGAGCAGGCGAGGGCGAGTAACTTCGTTTTGGACAACTGAACAAGGATGCACTGACATGCTGATGCGCTGGATTGCAGTCCCCGCGTTGCTGATGGCGTTTACCGGATTGGCACAAGCGGCCGAGTGCCCGGAGCTATTGCAGGGCTCGTTACCCAAGCTGCGCGCCAAGGAGTCCATCGACCTGTGCCAGCGGTATGAGGGCAAGCCGCTGGTGGTGGTCAACACGGCGAGCTTCTGTGGCTTTGCCCCGCAATTCAAAAGCCTTGAGGCGCTGAATCAGCGTTACAAGGATCAAGGGCTGGAGGTGATTGGCGTGCCGTCCAATGACTTCAAGCAGGAATCCAAGGATGGCGCTGAGACGGCCAAGGTCTGTTACGTGAACTATGGCGTGACGTTCACCATGACCGAGCCGCAGAAAGTACGCGGCGACGACGCCACTCATCTGTTCAAGGTCCTCGCCAAACAGTCCAGCGCACCGAAGTGGAACTTCTACAAATATGTGGTTGATCGCAAGGGCAAGGTCATTGCCAATTTCTCCAGCCTGACCACGCCTGATGATCCTGAATTCATCGCAGCGGTGGAAAAGGCCCTGGCTTCGCAACCCTGATCGACGCCCATTAAAAAGCCCCGCCTTTTTACAAGAGAGCGGGGCTTTTTTTGATTCAGGTGGCGAGCGTTTCAGGCTCGCCGTGAATCATCAGAAGCGGTAGGTCGCGCCAACACCAAAACCGTTCGCCCAGTTTTCATACTTGGCGTTGTAAGTCTGGCCACGGTCGTTGCTGTTTTTGATCGTGACCGACTCTTCGCGCAGGTACGAGTACGCTACGTCGATGGTCAGGTCGTTGGTTGGGCTCCAACCGGCACCGAGGCTGAAAATCTTGCGATCGCCAGTCGGGATGCGTGGGGAGCGGTCGACGTTGTTGGTCGGTGCCTGGTCAAAGGACAGACCGGTGCGCAGTACCCATTCCTTGTTCAGCTGGTAGGACGCGCCGATGGCGTGAGCCCAGGTGTCGTGCCAGTTCTGTTCTTCGGTGATGGTGCCGAATTGGCCGTTGAGGACCGCCGGAACACCTTTGTTTTCGACGGTGATTTCTTTCAGGCGGCTCCAGCGAGTCCACGTGCTACCGGCGTAAACGGTCCACTTGTCGTCGAACTGGTGAGTCAGCGAGAAGTCCACCGATTCAGGGGTGGTCAGGTCCAGCGAGGCGTCGTACTTCTGGTTTGGGTTCTGACCGATCAGGCCCAGGACGTTGTAGTTGACCTTGGTGTCGCCGTCGAGCTTGTACTTCACTTTCGAGTGGTAGGTCAGGCCGACACGAGTGCTATCGGTCACCTGAGCCAGGATGCCGATGTTGTAGCCCACCGCCGTGTCGTCGCCTTTGATCTTGACCTTGCCGTCTGGTGCAGCCTGGGTGATCGACAGGTTCGATTCCAGGGTACCGTCGATGCGGTTGATCGTCGGGCCGAAACCAATCGACACCTTGTCGTTGAAGGCATAGCTGACAGTCGGTTGCAGGGTGATGATTTTAACTTCGCTTTTGCTGCCGAAGTAACGGCCGGCGAAGCCGTTTTCGTAGTCGGTCACCAGGCCGAACGGCGCGTACATGCCGATACCGAATGCCCAATGGTCGTCGATTGGCTTGACGTAGTAGCCCATAGGCACGGCGATGAACGGAACCATGTCGCCGTCGTTGCTGCCTTTGTTCGGGCTGGAAGAGGCGTGGCTGATGTCAGTGTGTGCGTCTAGAAATGCAGCGCCGCCGGTGACTTGTTCACGCTTGAGGCGGGACATGCCGGCAGGGTTGCCAAAAATTGTGCTTGCGTCATCGGCAGAGGAAGATCGCCCGGCAAAACCTGTACCCATCCCGCTGATGCTTTGTTCGTTGATGGCAAAGCCACTTGCGAAGATCTGGGTGGATGCCAAGGTAACAGCGAGGCTAAGGGTGGTTTTGAGCATTACTTTTTTCATTATTAGAACTCCTGGTGATCACCGGGGCGAAAATTACCAACATTTTCGTCCCAGCGCCATAGCCTGTATCGCTTGAGTTAGAGCGGTTTTGTAGGACAATCAGACCGAAATCGCGACCCGTTGCGGGATTTTGTGAAGTCGGCGGGTCAGCAGGCGACCTGATTCAGCGGTGAAACACAGGTTTGCCAGGCGTAGGTGAAGTCGCGCAGACGGCCTTGAGGTTGAAAAGTCTGGCGCCAGATTCGGGCCATTCCCATCAAGTCATCGGCGGCGGGGAGGGGGGTATTCTGTTCTTCTACCAGCAGCCAGGCGATGGCAGTGGCGTAACGCAGGTTGACGGTCAACTCAAGGTGCGGCCCGCTGAGAAAGGCATGCTGGCTGGCCAGGCCGCGAACCAGGCTTGCGCGTTCGGGGTCCAGTGCCAGGTAGTGATCCCAGAGTGCCTGGTGGCGGGGTTCGGCGATTCGATACAGGCCGTGTCCACGGCGGTCATGCAGGGCGGAACCAAGGGCTGACTGGCTGGCGGCGATGCCCAGCAGCAGGGATTCGGCAGTCGCGCTATGGCGTCCGAGGTAGATCAAGGTCGGACGAATCACATAACGGCACAGTTCGCTGGCAGCGATACCCATAAAGCCCTCGAAACATGAAGTGGTCGGCGATACCTGAATTAAGCGTTGGCAGCGGGTGAATCGAATCAGGCTCGCCGGAAGCGGCTTGCACCGCTTGAGTTGAAGTGTAGTGTCATATTCGCGCTGTAAAGGACTGTTTTTAAAATATTTCCGGCTTCGAGTTATAACCGTTATATCGGTTTGTGCTTAGCCCCGTGCCGTTGGATGAGGAATTTCGGGCAATAAAAAGCCCTGCTGTTCAAGCAGGGCTTTTGAGGTTTCAGCCTTTCTGGCGTATCAGGCAACCAGTGCCTGACGAGTACGCTCGATCACTGCCTGCAGCGGCTCGGCGCTGGAGTACTGATCGGGGTACAGGCGTTCGCTGTGACGAGCGATGCCGTGTTCGTTGACCAGAGTGAAGCTGAAGCAGCCTTTGCGAGCGGCCATGATCAGGCAGTTCATTGGTGCAAAAGCGTTGGTCAGGGTACGGATAGCATCCTGGGTATGGATTTGAGTAGTCATGTTTTGGGTGTTCCTACAAGCGACACGGATAAGAGCCGTGCAAAATTAAAACGTTCCAGTGACGACGACCACCGTTGGTCGAACGAAGAACCTGACTGGAACAAAGCAGCCAGTTTGAAGCGCTGATAATTGGCGCGCTTGGGCTGGCAGGTAGGTACTTAGGAGGGCAGGCAACACATCAAGGGCAAAGGTTCTGGGCCCGGGGTGAAGATCCTGATCAATTTGCAGGCTGGTTCGGTCAGAGTAAGTGAGCTTCGCAACACCCTTTGCTTTCGATTCAAAGGCAGTGTTGGCGCAAGGTTTACCTGGAAACCATCGAGGTGGTCGATCCCGCTTATTCGGTAGAGGCTTCCGTTGGGAAGGCTGACCGGGAGGATTTGTTCGACCAGAATTGACTTTCAGCTTGGTACTAACGCCGCGGATAGTAACGGATCGAGTTGGAGAAGTGAAGCACGACTACAAATTAATTTTCGGGTCCGGCAAATAGATCACACCATGGAGCAATTTCCGACTGTTGGTCGTCGCTTCGGCACGCGCCTGGGGCAAGGGTTTGCCCAAGTTATCCCCAGAAACGTCCGACAAAACGCTCCGAAAAAGTACATCGATATAACCGACTCGAAGGCAGTTGTGCACATAAGTTGCGCAGACTGTAACCGGACTGTAATCCGCGCCTCGACCACAGTGGGTGCCTGTATTGAAAATTTAAGTCAATGAAAAACATCGCTTTTTTTTACTGGTGAAAAAATCGTCAGTTTGACTGAGAGCCCCATTCCACAGGGCTTTGCGCGAGTTCAAGGGCGGTTGTCCACTGAGTTATCCACAGCTTCTGTGGATTGTCCCGAGCGCTTGCTCTAGCACGGGCGTGCAGGGTTTTTTTAGGCTTTACCTGTAAGAAAAAAAGAGTAGAGTGGCGCGCCCTCCGATCTGTCCCACAGTGCTTTATGAAGTTTCGCTCAGTATCAGTTTCTGCCACTTCCACACCACCTCGTGTTACCCCGCCCAAGCGTTTTTCAATGCGCGTGGCCGAGTGGTTGCTGGACAGCCCGCGCCTGGGTGAAAACGCTAACGTCAAACACCTCGCTGGGCGGTTACTCAAACAGCCGGCGCGTGAAGGTGTCGTGGCCGCACAAAGTCGCCTCGGCCAGCTGATGTGCCGCGAATGCGGGAACGCCCGTGATCGTCGCATTGGCCAGGACTTGCTGCACAAGGCTGCTCGCGCAGGAGATCGGCGCGCTCAACAGGAACTGGGGCTGATCGAAGACTGAACTGTCCAAGTTCTGACGCCTTGGTTAACCTTCAAGCTTTATCTCATCGGCAGGAGTCGCTATGGCTATGGACTTGACCAGCATTTTGCTCGGTCTGGCGGGCGCTGCACTGCCATTGCTGGTGCTGGCCTGGCGCATTCAGCGTCGGGCGAGCGAGGGGCAAGCCGAGCGTGCATTGCTGGAAGAGCGCCTGGCCATGTCGCAATTGGCGCAGGACGGCTTGAACGCTCAGCTCGAAGCCTGTCGCGATGAAATCGGCGATCTGGGCCAGGCTAATGCTGCCAAGCAGGCGGACCTGGCCGCCATGCGCCGTGAAATTGAACTGCTACAGATCGAACGCGACGACGCCCGCGATGCGGCTCACGCCTGGAACATCGAGCGGGCCGGCAAAGAGGCCGAACTGCGGCGTCTCGACGCCCAGGCGGCCTCGCTCAACGCCGAGCTGCGTGAACAGCAGGAAAGCCATCAGCAACGCCTCAATGACCTGCAAGGCTCGCGAGACGAGCTGCGAGCGCAGTTCGCCGAGCTGGCAGGGAAGATTTTTGACGAGCGTGAGCAGCGCTTCGCTGAAACCAGCCAGCAACGCCTGGGCCAGTTGCTCGACCCACTGAAAGAACGTATCCAGTCTTTTGAAAAACGTGTCGAGGAAAGCTATCAGGCCGAAGCCCGAGAGCGCTTTTCCCTGGCCAAAGAGCTGGAGCGCCTGCAGCAACTGAACCTGCGTTTGAGCGACGAAGCCACCAACCTCACTCGCGCCTTGAAAGGGCAGAAAACCCAAGGCAATTGGGG
Organism: Pseudomonas sp. fls2-241-R2A-110; assembly: GCF_030209165.1. Classification (NCBI taxonomy): domain Bacteria; kingdom Pseudomonadati; phylum Pseudomonadota; class Gammaproteobacteria; order Pseudomonadales; family Pseudomonadaceae; genus Pseudomonas; species Pseudomonas sp. fls2-241-R2A-110. Next base: position 52,001 of record NZ_JARVSN010000035.1, read on the forward strand.
TGAGTTGATTCTCGAGCGTGTGCTCGAACATGCCGGGCTGGAGAAGGGCCGCGAGTACCAGACCCAGGTCAATCTCAAGGGGCCGGACGGTGAGCGATTCCAGCCCGACGTGATCATTTACCTGCCGGGCGACAAGCAGGTGGTGGTCGACTCCAAGGTCAGCCTCACGGCCTATCAGCAATACGTCGCGGCTGAAGACGATGCCATCGGCCAAATCGCCATCAAGCAGCACGTGCTGTCCTTGCGCACTCACGTCAAAGGCTTGGCCGGCAAGGACTACAAGCGACTCGACGGCTTGCACAGCCTGGATTTCGTGTTGCTCTTCGTGCCGATTGAAGCGGCGTTTTCAGCGGCGTTGCAGGCTGAGCCAACGCTGTTCCAGGAAGCGTTCGACCGCAACATCGTCATCGTCAGTCCGACCACCTTGCTGGCCACGCTGCGAGTCATCGACAGTCTGTGGAAGCAGGAACGCCAGAGCCAGAACGCCCGGGAAATCGCCGAACGCGCCGGATGGCTGTACGACAAGTTCGTGTTGTTCATTCAGGATCTGGACGAAGTCGGCAATCGCTTGCAGCAACTGGACAAGGCTTACAGCTCTGCGCGCAACAAGCTGACAGAAGGGCGCGGCAATCTGGTCAGTCGCAGCGAGCAGTTGAAGTTGCTGGGCGCGCGGGCGAGCAAGAGCCTGCCGGCGGACTTGCTGGAACGGGCGATGACCGATGTCGATGGATTGGCTGAGTTGCCTGAATAGCTAAAAAGCATCGCGAGCAAGCTCGCTCCCACAGTGGACCTGTGTTGTTGCCGACACGAAAACCTGTGGGAGCGAGCAGGCTCGCGATGGCGTCATTTCAGACACCGCAGAGCTGAAGCCTGACGTATCACAACGGCAAATGCCGACTCAACAACGCCCGCAACGCCGCAGGTTTAACCGGTTTGGCCAGGTAATCCAGACCCGCCGCATGCACTTGGGCCACCATCTCCGGCCGGCCATCGGCGCTGATGACCACGCCCGGTACCGGTTCTCCCAGTTGCGTGCGCAGCCACGCCATCAATTGCGTCCCGGTCTCGCCATGGTCCAGGTGGTAATCCACCAGCGCCAGGTGTGGACGCATGCCGTCGTTGAGCAGGGCCGCGCATTCGTCACGGTTACGCGCGGTCCAGACCTGGCAACCCCAGCGCGTCAGCAGGCTGTTCATGCCGATCAGGATGCTGTCTTCGTTATCGATGCACAGCACCTGCGCACCGTTCAACGCATGGCCATTGAGCTCGTGAACCTTGGCCGGTGCCACCGTTTGCGTCCGGGCCAGCGGCACGCTGACACTGAACACGCTGCCGCGCCCCGGCCAGGAGCGTACGCGCAAGGTGTGACCCAGCACGCGACACAATCCATCGGCAATCGCCAACCCCAGGCCCAGGCCCTTCTCGGCACGGGTCTGGTGGCTGTCGAGGCGTTTGAATTCTTCGAAAATCACCCGCTGTTTGTCTTCGGCAATCCCCGGTCCACGGTCCCAGACTTCCAGGCACAACTCGCCCTTGCGCCGTCGAACGCCGAGCAGCACGGGGCCTTTGGCGTAGCGAAAAGCATTCGTCAGGAAGTTCTGCAGGATCCGTCGCAGCAGTTTGATATCGCTGTCGACCCGCAAAGTGCTGCCCCGGACGCGGAATTTCAGCCCTTGTTCCTGCGCCAGCGCCTTGAACTCGGCACCGAGGGCATCGAACAGCTCGTTGAGCACGAAAGGCTTGGGGTCGGGGTTGATCTTGCCGTTTTCCAGGCGCGAAATGTCCAGCAGGTCGCTGATCAAATCCTCTGCCGAGCGCAGTGAGCTGTCGAGGTGATGCACCAGTTTCTGCGCTTCGCTGGACAGGCCGTCGTCCTGGTGGGAAAGGGCGGCAGAGAAGAGCCGCGCGGCATTCAGGGGCTGCATCAAGTCATGACTGACCGCTGCCAGAAAACGGGTTTTCGACTGGTTCGCCGATTCCGCGACGCCCTTGGCTTCAGTCAAGGCAACGTTGAGTTGTGACAGCTCCTGGGTTCGAGCGATGACCCGCTGTTCCAGGCCTTCATTGGCTTCTGTCAACGCTTGCTCGGCTTCACGGAACGCGGTGATGTCAGTGAAGCTCATGACAAAACCGCCGCCAGGCATCGGGTTGCCGATCAGCTCGATCACCCGTCCGTTGGGGAACAATCGTTCAGAGGTATGGGCGCGGCCCTGACGCATCCAGTGCAGGCGACGGGCGACGTGCACTTCGGCTTCGCCGGGACCGCACAGGCCACGTTCGGCGTTGTAGCGAATGATGTCGGCAATCGGCCGGCCGACGCTGATCAAGCCGTCGGGATAGTTGAACAGCTCCAGATAACGCCGGTTCCAGGCCACCAGTTTCAGCGATTGGTCGACCACGCTGATGCCTTGGGTGATGTTTTCTATCGCGCCTTGCAGCAGGGCGCGGTTGAATTGCAGCACTTCCGAGGCTTCGTCGGCGATCCGCACGACGTCCTCCAGCTGCATTTCCCGACCTTCAATGGCGGCTTTCACCACCGCGCGCGTCGACGAAGCGCCGAGTACGCCGGCCAGCAAGCGTTCGGTGTGGGCGATCCATTCGCCGTCGGCGTTCTGGTTCGGGTTAAAGCCTTTGCCTTGGCGGTAGGCAAAACGGATGAAGCTCTGCCGGGCGCGTTCTTCACCGACGAAGCGGGCGGCCAATTGCAGCAAGTCCTCGATCTGCACTGCCAGCATCGAGCGCGCGCTGGGGCGAGCGCTGATTTCCTGGCCGATAAACCGTCCCGCCTGCCAGTGTTCCGAAACCCTGGTGCGCGAGAGCACCGAGACCCAGGCGAACAACGTGAAGTTGCCGGCCAGCGACAACACCACGCCTTGGGTCAACGGGGTGATTGGCAGGTGCAGCGGGTTACTGTGCAGCCAGGCCAGACCGGGGAAACTGCTCAAGGACCAGCCGAGACTGTTGGCAGCAATGGGCAGGATCAAGGTGTAGAACCACAGGAACGTCCCGGTGGCGAGACCGGCGAATACGCCCCGGCGGTTGGCCTGTTTCCAGTACAGCGCGCCGAGCATCGCCGGGGCCAGTTGGGTCACGGCGGCGAACGCGATCTGGCCGATGGTCGCCAGGCTGGCGGTTGAGCCCAGCAGTCGATAGCTGACGTAGGCCAACAGCAAAATCACCACGATGCTGACGCGGCGCACCGAGAGCATCCACTGGCGGAACACTTCGAACGGTCGCTCGGCGTTGTTTCGGCGCAGCAGCCACGGCAGCAACATGTCGTTGGAGACCATGGTCGACAGCGCAACGCTGGCCACGATCACCATGCCGGTCGCCGCCGAGGCGCCGCCGATGAAGGCCAACATCGCCAAGGCCGGGTGGGATTGGGCCAGTGGCAGGCTGATGACGAACGAGTCCGGCAGCACGGAACTGGGCAGCAGCATCTGACCGGCGAGGGCGATCGGGACGACAAACAACGCCGCCAGTGCCAGATAAGCCGGGAAGACCCATTTGGCCAGGCGCAAATCCTGGGGATCGATGTTTTCCACCACGGTGACGTGGAACTGCCGGGGCAGGCAGATGATTGCCATCATGGCGACGCCGGTTTGCACCACCATCGATGGCCAGTTGATGGTTTCTTTCCAATATTGCTCAAGGCGTGGCGCGAGCATGGCCTGGTCGAACAGGTCGTCAAAGCCGTCGTACAAGCCGTAAGTCACGAACGCGCCGACGGCGAGGAACGCGAACAGCTTGACCAGCGACTCGAAGGCAATCGCCAGCACCATCCCACGGTGGTGTTCCGTGGCATCTAGGTTGCGAGTCCCGAAGACGATGGTGAACAGCGCCAGCACCAGGGACACGATCAGGGCCGTGTCCTGCGCGCGGGTGCCCATCGCGTCAGCGCCGGCGCCGATCAGCAGGTTCACCCCGAGCACGATGCCCTTGAGCTGCAAGGCGATGTAAGGCAACACCCCCACCAGGCAGATCAGCGCCACCACGACCGCCAACGACTGCGATTTACCGTAGCGGGCGGCGATGAAGTCGGCGATGGAGGTGATGTTCTCCTGCTTGCTGATCATCACCATTTTTTGCAGGACCCACGGCGCGCAGACCAGCAGCAGGATTGGCCCGAGGTAGATCGGCAGGAACGACCAGAGTTGTTCGGCGGCCTGGCCCACGGCGCCAAAGAATGTCCAGCTGGTGCAATAGACCGCCAGCGACAAGCTGTACACCCACGCACGCACTCGCGGCGGCAACGGTGTGCTGCGACGGTCGCCGTAAAAGGCGATGGCAAACATGATGGCCATATAGGCCAGGGCGACGGCGGCGATCAGCCCGCTGGACAGCGACATGGTAACTCCAGACAAAAGACACCCGGGATTGCAGCCCGGTGAGACAGTCTCGCACGATGGCAGGGGTTAGTCAGTGTCGACCAAGGTCGTGGCGTGGCGGGGTGTCGCAGGGTGTTTGCTGGTTGGATCTGTGGCGTTCAATAGGGCTTCTTCGCGGGCAAGCCCGCTCCCACAGAACAACTAATGTGGGAGCAGGCTTGCCCGCGATTGGCGGCATCAAGGCTGCAACGCAATATCGATCAACCGATGCAACTCCTCAACCTCCAGCGCCGCCTCCGAAAACAGGATGCGAAACACTGTCGGTGCCGCCAACAGGTTGATCAATCGATCGACACTCGGTTTCGGTTCATCAGGGTAACGGTCGAGAATCGCCTGCAACTGCCCGCCAATGATCGTCGTGCAATAGACCGGCGTGGTGCTGCATTGCACATCGCGCAGCATGTTCCGGCCGGGCTCGGAACTCATTTCGTCGAGGTATTGCTCCGCCCAGGCGCGCACATCGCTGCGCAGGTTGCCGGTGTTGGCCGGTTCGCTTTCGGGGCGCATGCGGGCGAGGGCGACGTCGGCCAGCAATACCGATAAATCGCCCCAGCGCCGGTAAATGGTGGACGGCGTAACGCCCGCGCGCGCAGCGATCTGCGGGACGGTCACCGTGGTGCGGTCCTGCTCTTCGAGGAGCTGGCGAACGGCGCAATGAACCGACTCTTGCACCCGGGCGCTACGGCCGCCAGGGCGTAAACCTTCTTTAATAGCCATGCATCGGACCTTAACACAAAGAATTTGCTTTAAGCGCTGCCCAGTAGCACACTCCGCAAAAGCAAAAAGTTAGCTTTTGCGGAGTGTGCGCATGTCCCGTTCAGTATCCAAACGTTCCAGCCTGTGGTTTCTGGCGATCACTTTACTCAGTTTTCTGGCCGCCTCCACGGCACCGACGCCGTTGTATCACTTGTATCAGGACCATCTGCAATTCTCGGCGGCGACCCTGACCCTGATTTTCGGCGTGTATGCCCTCAGCCTGCTGGCGGCATTGCTCACCGTGGGATCACTTTCGGATTACCTGGGGCGCAAACCGGTGATTTTCACCGCCGTCTTGCTGAACATGCTGGCGATGTTGCTGTTTATCAATGCCGATAGTGTCGCCTGGTTGATCGGCGCGCGGGTGCTTCAGGGCTTCGCGACCGGTATGGCCACGGCAGCGTTAGGTGCGGCGCTGCTGGACACTGATCGCCAGCAGGGTCCGCTGGTCAACAGCGTTGCGCCATTGCTGGGCATGGCGGTGGGCGCGATGGGCTGCGGCTTGCTGGCCGAGTTTGCGCCACTGCCGTTGCAATTGACCTTTTGGGTGCTGCTCGCGTTGTTCGGGTTACAGGCGTTGTACGTCTGGCGTCTGCCGGAAAGCGTCAGTGCGCAATCCGGGGCATTGGCTTCGCTGCGTCCGACCTTGCATGTGCCGGTCCAGGCACGGCGTGCGCTGTGGCGGGTGCTGCCAATCAACACTGCCACATGGGCGCTCGGTGGTTTTTACGCCTCCCTCGCGCCGTCCCTGGTTCGCACGGCCACCGGATCGACCTCGAACCTGATTGGCGGTGCGACAGTGGCCGTCCTGACCGTCACTGGCGCGTTGATGATCTACACCTTGCGCAGTCGTGCAGCCGACAAGGTCTTGTGGATCGGTACGAGCACTCTGCCGGTGGGCGTGGCATTGATTTTACTGGCGGTACACAGCGCCAGCCTGCCGCTGTTTTTTATCGGCACGCTGGTGGCCGGTTGCGGGTTCGGCGCCAGTTTTCTCGGGTCGTTGCGCAGCGTGGTGCCATTGGCCTTGCCTCACGAGCGTGCCGGCTTGATGTCGGCGTATTACGTGCTCAGTTATCTGGCGTTCTGCCTGCCATCGTTGCTGGCGGGGAATCTGACGCGGGCCTTTGGTCTGGTGGCAACGACCGATGGCTACGGCGCCACGCTGATCGTCCTGGCCATCGTCGCCTTGTCGGCATTGATGCGACAGCGCACCACCCAGGCCTGCAGCGTCGTCGGTCAGCCATAAAAAAACGCGGCGCCTTTCAAGGCGCCGCGTTTTTTGTTGGCAGCGATCAGATCTGCGCGAACCCGCCATCGACAAACAGCTCGATCCCGTTGATAAAGCTGCTGTCATCCGAGGCCAGGAAGACCGCTGCTTTCCCCACTTCCGATGGCGCTCCAAGGCGGCCAATCGGCACTTGGCTGGCCAGGAAATCCAGCAAGCCCTGCTGCTGATCCGGCGGTGCCAGTTCAGTCAGGCCCGGGGTGTGAATCGGGCCGGGGCTGATGACGTTCACGCGAATCCTGCGGGCTTTCAGGTCCAGCAACCATGAGCGGGCGAAGTTGCGTACCGCAGCTTTACTGGCGCTGTAAACGCTGAAATTTTCCGTGCCTTTGGTGGCGGTAGTAGATGCGGTGAGGATCACCGAACCGCCGTCCTTGAGCAGTGGCAGGGATTTCTGCACGGTGAATAGCAGGCCTTTGACGTTGACTCCGAAAATCCGGTCGAAATGCTCCTCGGTGATAGCGCCGAGTGGCAGCATGTCTCCGCCGCCAGCGTTGGCAAACACGATGTCCAGATGGCCGGCCTTCGCCTTGATCACTTCGAAAATCCGGTCCAGGTCGGCAAGGTTCGCCACGTCGCCCTGAATCCCGGTGATGTGGTGGCCGATGCACTCGACCGCTGCGTCTAGTTCGGCTTGACGGCGTCCGGTGATGAAGACGGTGGCGCCCTGATCGACGAAGGCTTGAGCCGACGCCAGGCCGATGCCGGTGGTGCCGCCTGTGATCAGTGCAATTTTGCCTTTGAGTGTGCTGCTCATGGTGTGAATCTCCGGTGAGTCGTTTAGGAATTTGCCGGCCATGTTGTGCGCCGTTGAACAAACTCTATGCCCAAAGATTCGGCCGAAAAATCATCTGAATCGGGTTTGTTTGTACATGGTTGTGGACAATACTCAGGGCACGTCGCCTTGAGGGTTTGTGATGAATCAATTATTGGCCATGCGTGTCTTTGCCCGAGTCGTGCAAGCCGGCTCGTTTACCAAAGCCGCCGACTCGTTGAACCTGCCGAAAACCTCAGTCAGCAAACTGGTGGCCGAACTGGAAGAACACCTCGGTACGCGGCTGCTGCAACGCACCACCCGCCGGCTCACCGTGACGGCGGACGGGATGTCTTATTACGAACGTGCCATGCAACTGATGGTGGAGCTAGATGACCTGGACAACAGTTTCGCCAGCGCCCAAGGTCATCCGCGCGGCAAGATCCGCGTCGACGTGGGAGGCTCGGTGGCGACCCTTCTGATCATTCCCGCGTTGCCGGATTTCTACGCGCGCTATCCGGATATTCAGATCGACATGGGCGTCAGCGACCGGTCTGTGGACTTGATCAGCGAAAACGTCGACTGCGTGATTCGTGGCGGGCCGTTGACCGAGCTGTCCCTGGCTGCGCGACCGTTAGGGATGTCGTCATGGACCACCTGTGCATCGCCGCAGTATCTGCAACGTTTTGGCCTCCCGAGCGATCCGCGAGACCTTGAGAAAAATCATCACATCGTCAGTTACCACTCAGCCAGCACCGGGCGGGTGATGCCGGCGCGTTTCGAGCGTAACGGGGAAAAGCTGGAGGTTCGCGGGCCGGGAATTTTCACGGTCAACGAGAGCAATGCCCACTTGGCTGCCGGGGTGGCAGGGCTGGGGGTCATTCATACGTTTACCTATACCGTGCAGGCGCACCTGCAGCGTGGCGAACTGGTGCCGATACTCCAGGACTGGCGGCCACCGCGGTATCCATTCCATGTTCTGTACCCGCCAAATCGGCATCAGAGCAATCGGGTGCGGGTATTTATCGACTGGCTGGCGCAGCTGTTTGCCGATATGGATTAGTCTTGGCGCCGCGACTCATATCAACGGAGCGTCCCATGAAGATCATTCGCAGCAAATCCTTCACCGCTGACCGAGCCTGGGGCGCGTTGGATATCGCCAACATGAACGGCATCACCACGCGTTTGCACTGGACCGATCAGCCCTACAAATGGCACGTCAATGACGGTCAGGAAGTGTTTGTGGTGCTGGATGGGCAAGTGCAGATGCGTTATCGCGAGGAGGGCGTGGAAAAACAGGCGCTGTTGGAGGTTGGCGATATCTTTTATGCGTCTGTCGGCACCGAACACGTCGCTCATCCGCTGGGCGCAGCGAGAATCCTGGTGATCGAATCCGAAGGCAGCGTGTGACGTATATCTGCAAAACAGATAACAGTTAGAGATATTACCCGTTATATAGATATTCGATTCGGATCTACCATGAATTCCACCTCACAAGAGGAGAGGAATTCGCCATGACCTGCCCCAATAGCAACACCCTCGGTTTTAAACCGCTCAGCCATTTGCAGCACCCGCTCGAGGCCATCCGCCAATTCACTCCGAACTGGTTCGCCGCGACCATGGGCACGGGCGTGCTCGCATTGGCGCTGGCGCAACTGCCCGTTGCCATGCCCGGCCTGCATGCCATAGCCGAGGGGTTGTGGCTATTTAACATTCTGCTGTTCGCACTCTTTACCGCAGCCTATACAGCACGCTGGGTGCTGTTCTTTGATGAGGCCCGGCGGATTTTCGGTCACTCCACGGTATCGATGTTTTTCGGCACCATTCCCATGGGGTTGGCGACGATCATCAACGGCTTTCTGGTGTTCGGGTTGCCGCGCTGGGGTAGCGGCGTGATTCATGTCGCGCAAGTGCTGTGGTGGCTTGATGTGGCCCTGTCGTTGGCCTGCGGCGTGCTGATTCCCTACATGATGTTCACCCGCCAGGAACACAGCATCGACCAGATGACCGCCGTCTGGCTGTTGCCTGTAGTCGCAGCAGAGGTGGCCGCCGCCAGCGGTGGTTTGCTGGCGCCGCACCTGGCCGATGCCCATTCGCAACTGGTGATGCTGGTGACCAGCTATGTGCTTTGGGCGTTTTCCCTGCCGGTGGCGTTCAGCATTCTGACCATCCTGTTGCTGCGCATGGCGCTGCACAAATTGCCTCACGAAAACATGGCCGCCTCCAGCTGGCTGGCGCTCGGTCCGATTGGCACCGGGGCATTGGGCATGTTGCTGCTGGGTGCCGATGCGCCCGCCATCTTTGCGGCCAACGGCCTGCCGGGCATGGGCGAAATGGCTGCGGGGTTGGGGCTGGTGGCCGGCATCACTCTCTGGGGCTTCGGCTTGTGGTGGATGCTGATGGCGGTGCTGATCACCGTGCGTTACTTGCGCGCCGGCATTCCTTTCAACCTCGGCTGGTGGGGCTTCACCTTCCCGCTGGGCGTCTATTCTCTGGCGACATTGAAACTGGGCAGCACTTTGAACCTGACGTTTTTCAGTGTCTTTGGCTGCGTGCTGGTGGCGATGCTGGCGGTGATGTGGCTGATCGTCTCGAAACGGACCGTACAAGGCGCGTGGCGCGGCGAGCTGTTTGTCTCGCCGTGCATTGCAGGATTAAACAAATAACCTGCAAAGATTAGGTAATGTGTGGCCTGGATCGATGTACGACATTCCAATAACAAATTCCACGCCACGCTTCACCTAACATCAGGGACACATGGAAGATGAGCCACCCCTCACAGTTCACTTTACTTCGCACCCGGCGCTTCCTGCCGTTCTTCGTGACACAGTCCCTCGGGGCATTCAACGACAACATCTTCAAGCAGTCGTTGATCCTCGCCATTCTGTACAAGCTGACGATCGAGGGTGACCGCTCGATCTGGGTCAACCTGTGTGCGCTGCTGTTCATCTTGCCGTTCTTTCTGTTCTCGGCGCTGGCCGGCCAGTTCGGGGAAAAATTCGCCAAGGACGCGCTGATTCGTCTGATCAAGCTTGGGGAGATCGCCATCATGGCGGTCGGCGCCGTCGGCTTTCTGTTCGATCACTTGTCGCTGATGCTGGTGGCGCTGTTCGCCATGGGCACGCACTCGGCACTGTTCGGGCCGGTGAAGTATTCGATCCTGCCTCAAGCCCTGCGTGACGAAGAGTTGGTGGGGGGCAACGGCCTGGTGGAAATGGGCACCTTCCTGGCGATCCTCGCCGGAACCATCGGCGCCGGGATCATGATGTCGTCCAGTCATTACGCGCCTGTCGTTTCCACGGCGATTGTCGGTGTCGCGGTGCTGGGTTACCTGGCCAGTCGCAGCATTCCGCGGGCGGCGGCCTCATCGCCGCAAATGCGCCTGAACTGGAACATTTTCAGCCAGTCCTGGGCCACGTTGAAACTGGGTTTGGGGCAAACGCCCGCCGTGTCGCGGTCCATCGTCGGCAACTCGTGGTTCTGGTTTGTCGGAGCGATTTATCTGACGCAGATCCCGGCGTATGCCAAGGAGTGGATGCAAGGTGACGAGACCGTGGTGACACTGATTCTGACGGTGTTCTCGGTCGGCATCGCATTGGGCTCGATGCTCTGCGAGAAGCTCTCGGGGCGCAAAGTCGAGATTGGTCTGGTGCCGTTTGGTTCGTTCGGATTGACCGTGTTTGGTCTGCTGCTGTGGTGGCATTCGGGCGGTATTCCGGACAGCGTCAATGGCCATGGCTGGATCGAAGTCCTCGGTTTTGGCCACGCCTGGCTGGTGCTGATCGACATTCTGGGGCTGGGGATTTTCGGCGGGTTCTACATTGTGCCGCTGTACGCGCTGATCCAGTCGCGCACTCCCGAAAACGAGCGCGCGCGGGTGATTGCCGCCAACAACATTCTCAACGCTCTGTTCATGGTGGTCTCGGCGATTGTCTCGATTGTCCTGCTGAGCGTGGTCAAGCTGTCGATCCCGCAGCTGTTTCTGGTGGTGTCGCTGCTGAACATCGGCGTCAACGCCTACATCTTCAGCATCGTTCCCGAGTTCAGCATGCGTTTCATGATCTGGCTGCTCAGCCATTCCATGTACCGCGTGGAGCATCGCAACCTGGAACTGATTCCCGATGAAGGCGCAGCTTTGCTGGTCTGTAACCATGTGTCGTTTGTCGATGCGTTGCTGATTGGTGGCGCAGTACGTCGGCCGATTCGCTTTGTGATGTATTACAAGATCTACAACCTGCCGGTACTGAACTTTATCTTTCGCACCGCCGGGACAATTCCTATCGCGGGACGTCAGGAAGACATTCAAATCTACGAAAAAGCCTTCAAACGGATCGCTGAATACCTGAAGGATGGTGAGCTGGTGTGCATCTTCCCCGAAGGCAAATTGACCGCCAACGGCGAGATCGACGAGTTCAAGGGCGGGCTGACGCGGATACTCGAAGAGACACCGGTGCCGGTGATTCCACTGGCGTTGCAAGGATTGTGGGGGAGTTTTTTCAGCCGCGATCCGGGCAAGGGATTGTTTCGTCGGTTGTGGTCGCGGGTGACGTTGGTGGCGGGACCGGCGGTGGCGGTCGAAGCGGCGGAGCCAGCGAAGTTGCAGGCGATGGTTGGCGAGTTGCGCGGGACTGTTAGATAGTCGGTGAATGTCAGGGCCTCATCGCGGGCAAGCCCGGCTCCCACAGGGATTTGTGAACAACACATATCCAGTGTGGGAGCGAGCCTGCTCGCGATGGCGGTCCATAAACTATGCGCTGACCTTGAGCCCAACCAGCCCGGCAACGATCAACGCCACGCTGGCCAGCCTGAACAGCGCCATGGATTCGCCAAACAGAATGATCCCGGCGATCACTGTGCCCACGGCGCCCACTCCAGTCCATATTGCATAGGCCGTGCCCAGCGGCAATTCCTTCATGGCAAGGCCCAGCAAGCCGAGGCTGATGGCCATGGCGGCGACGGTGAGTGCAGTCGGGAGAGGGCGGCTGAAACCGTCGGTGTATTTCAGGCCGACGGCCCAGCCTACTTCGAACAGGCCGGCGAAAAACAGAATGATCCAGGACATGAGAGACCTCCATCGATTGACGGGGTCGTCCCCAGATTAATGAATCGATCGAGCCGCGAGGTCGTCCTCGCGTTGGGCGATAGAGTGCCCATCATTGATCCGGGGATCAAGTTTTCGGGTCAGTCCGCCGCCTGCTCAGCAGCGATTCTACGGTCTTCTTTTTCGCTCATACGGCGGAAATACGTCGAGAGCAGCGCGCCCGAAATGTTGTGCCAGACGCTGAACAAAGCGCTAGGCACCGCCGCCAGTGGCGAGAAATGCGCACTGGCCAGCGCAGCGCCCAAACCGGAGTTCTGCATGCCGACTTCCAGCGCCAGGGATTTGCGCTGCGCCAGCGGCAGTTTGAACAGCCGTCCGGTGAAGTAGCCCAGCAGGTAACCAAAGCTGTTGTGCAGCATCACCACGGCCATGATCAACAGGCCCGACTCGGCAATTTTCGCCTGGCTGGCGGCTACCACGGCGGTGACGATGATCACGATGCTCACCACCGAAATTAGCGGCAACACTTCCACTGCATGACGAACCCGGCTGCCGAGCAAGCGCTGGGCAACCACGCCGAGCACGATTGGCAGCAGCACCACTTGCAGGATCGACCAGAACAGCTCCATGAAGGACACCGGCAACCAGGCCGAAGCCAGCAACCAGATCAACGCCGGTGTCAGCAGTGGCGCGAGGAGGGTGGTGACCGCCGCGATGGCCACCGACAACGCCAGGTCGCCACGAGCCAGCCAGGTCATGACGTTCGAGGAGGTGCCGCTTGGACAGCAACCGACCAGAATCACGCCGACCGCAATTTCCGGCGGCAAGTGAAATGCCTGGCAGAGCAACCACGCCACACCGGGCATGATCACGAAATGCGCAACCACGCCCAGGGCCACGCGCCACGGGTGGCGAGCGACTTCGGCGAAGTCTTCGAGTTTGAGGGTCAGGCCCATGCCGAACATCACCAGGCCCAGCAGTGGCACGATTGCGCCTTTCAGGCCGATGAACCACGTCGGTTGTGCAAAGGCCACGACCGCGAAAATCAGCACCCAGTAAGCGAAGGTGTTGCCGACAAAACGACTCAATGCAGCCAGTGCGCGCATGGTCTGATCCTTTTTATTAAGTAGCACCACAAAACAACTGTGGGAGCGAGCCTGCTCGCGATGGCGGAGTGTCAGTCAACTCAATGTTGATTGTCAGGCCCTCATCGCGAGCAGGCTCGCTCCCACAGTAGAGATCAACAGCCTTTTAGATCCCCTGCGGGGTCTCTTCACCGCCCAATGCTTCAACCAGCGCCGGCAGGAAGTCGCCGAACGTCAGCATCATCAGGGTGAAGCTGGCGTCCAGTTGGCCGAGGGCTTCTTCGCCGCCGTCCTGTTCCGCCTGGTCTTGCAGCAAGTCTTCGAACTTCAGGCGCTTGACCACCATCTTGTCGTCGAGGACGAAAGACAGCTTGTCTTGCCAGGCAAGCGACAGCTGAGTGACCACTTTGCCGGTGCTCAGGTGCAGCTGGATTTCTTCGCTGGTCAGGTCCTGACGCTTGCAACGCACGATGCCGCCGTCTTCGTGGGTGTCACGCAGCTCGCACTCGTCCAGCACAAAGAAGTCGTCCGCGGCTTTCTGGGTGGTGACCCATTCCGTCATGGTGGCGGTCGGCGACATTTTCACGGTCAACGGACGTACCGGCAGTGTGCCGATCACTTCGCGCAGGGTGGAGAGCAGGTCTTCGGCACGTTTCGGGCTGGCCGAGTTGACCAGGATCAGGCCCTGTTTCGGCGCGATGGCGGCGAAGGTCGACGAGCGACGGATAAAGGCGCGCGGCAGGAACGCCTGGATGATTTCATCCTTGATCTGGTCGCGTTCCTTTTTGTAGACCTTGCGCATTTGCTCGGCCTCGATCTCTTCGACCTTTTCCTTCACCGCGTCACGCACGACGCTGCCTGGCAAGATGCGCTCTTCCTTGCGGGCGGAGATCAGCAGGAAATCGCCGCTGACGTGCACCAGCGGAGCATCTTCGCCTTTGCCGAATGGCGCGACGAAACCGTAGGTGGTCAACTCCTGGCTTGCACATGGACGCGCCTGTTTGGTGGCCAGTGCAGTTTCCAACGCCTCGGCATCAAAAGGCAGATCTTGGGTCAGGCGATAGATAAGCAGGTTTTTGAACCACATGGGGTGAGTCTCTCCTTATATACAAAGGGGGGCATTATTCTCTTAGCGAAGCCATAGGCCAACCCTTCGCTAAGCCTTTGGAAGGCCTGAGAAAATTATTTAAAAAAGTGCTTGCCAGCGATGTGGTCGCTCCGTAGAATGCGCGCCACACCGAAAGTGAAGGGTGATTAGCTCAGCTGGGAGAGCATCTGCCTTACAAGCAGAGGGTCGGCGG
>NZ_JARVSN010000026.1:0-59714 GCF_030209165.1 Pseudomonas sp. fls2-241-R2A-110
GGCCGATGGCGGCGGGCCCACGGAGCAGGACCGGAGTGAGGGAATGCCGAGCCTAGGCGAGGCACCGTACGTCAGGGGCGCAGGCGCTTGGTTACTTGGCGCTTCTCCAAGTGACCCGCCGTAAAGGCGGAACCAATAGCCGCCATGACCGCAGAAACGGATATGCACCCAACTGGCAGGGACCGGCCGATGATCAATCCGCCAACCAGCCATTTTCCCAGTAGCGCAGATTGTCACCGCGCAACACGTAGTCGCGCAGAACCACCTCGCGCAACTCATCGCCCATGCGGTAGCTGGCGTCCGGGTCGGCCAGGTGCATGCGGATCGCTTGCAGCCACTCATCGGTGGAGTTGGTTTTGATCCGGGTACAAGGCAGGTACCCGCGATAAGCCTCGGTGTCAGTGCAGATCACCGGGTAACCGCAAGCCCCGTACTCCAGCAGACGCAGGTTGCTCTTGCAGTCGTTGAAGATGTG
Organism: Pseudomonas sp. fls2-241-R2A-110; assembly: GCF_030209165.1. Lineage (NCBI taxonomy): Bacteria > Pseudomonadati > Pseudomonadota > Gammaproteobacteria > Pseudomonadales > Pseudomonadaceae > Pseudomonas > Pseudomonas sp. fls2-241-R2A-110. Next base: position 476 of record NZ_JARVSN010000026.1, read on the forward strand.
GAACTCCAACGGTGCCAGCGCCAGGTCCAGGTTCAGACTGGCCAGCTTCGCCGGATAGACGTCCAGCCCGATCACACCATGGAACTCATGCATGTAGGGGCGCAAATCATCCGGACACATGCCGAAGAACACCCAGTCGACTTCGTTGGCCAGCTCGCGAACCACGTCGGCAATCACCGCCAGGTCGCCGTGGTGACTGGTGCCGCCGCCCCAGCCGACCCGAGGTTTTTTTGAAGTGCGGCGCTGGCTGCGCATGTCGCTCCACAAGTGCTTGGCCAGCATGTTTGGCACGACACGAATGTCGTCATGCATGTCCGACAATGCGTTACCCAGCGCGTCGGTGGAGACCACCACGCGGTCACACATGCCGATCGCGCGCCGTACCAATTTCTCCATCTCGTCCTTGCCCGGCATGTTGCGGATATGCGCATTGCGATGGGGGACGTTGATGACATAGTCATCCAGCTCGTAAATCCGTCGGGCGCTGGAATAGGTTATCAGGCCCGGAATCTCGTTGATCGGTCCTTCGGAGTAACGACCCTGCAGGATGATCACGTCAGGCGACTGACGCTCGACCTCAATGATCGACGGCAAGTTGTAGTGAATACGTCCGTGAGCCCTGCCCGCCGCTTCCAGTTCGATCAAGGGCTGCGTCACGCGGTAGTGACCGATGGCCGAGGCATTGACTGGCAGTGCAAGAATTGTCGGCAACTGAGATTTCGAGAACGGGCTCCAGCCGGCACGCAGGCCCGGCTCAAGGCTGAAGCTCGAACCGCCCAACCCGTGCAACGATAAATTGACGTTGTAGGCTGGATCGCGAGCCACGATCGGCAGCCAGCGCTTGTAAAACACTTGCTGTTCCTGAGTGCGCGAGGCCTGCTCGGCCTCCGACAACGTTACCGCCGGCTGAGCGCCCAAGGCCAGTTTGGCAAAAGGTGTCCAGACCACCAGATAACCGTCCTGACCCACACGCAGGCACAGGTCCACTTCGTTGAGGCTCTGGCCCAGGTTCTGCTCGTCCAGGCCACCAACCGCGTCAAATACGGCTTTGCGGATCATCAGGCAATCAGCGCCGACGGCGCTCAAGTCATGGGCTACCTGCAGGCGATACATATAGCCCGCGGCGTTCAGCGACTCGCCGTAAAACGGCACGCCGGCCGGCCCTTGCAAACCAAGAATCAGGCCCGCGTGCAGAACTCGTCCATCCGGGTTGAACACCTTCGCCCCCACCACGCCGACTTCCGATCGTTGTGCGTGATTGAGCAATTCATCCAGCCAGTCGCTCTGGGTGATCACGGTGTACGGGTTAAGCATCAGCACGTAGTCGCCAGCAGCCTGCTTCACGGCGAAGTTGCGCACCGCCGCGCCATTGCCTTGCTGTGGATACGTCAACACGCGAATCCGCTCGCTGCCCAACTGCGCCATACCCGCCAGCCACGCGAGGGCCTCGGCGCTTTCGCTACCGTTGTCGACAAGCAGCAACTCATAGTCGGTGTAGGCGGTTTTTTCCAGCAGGCTCTCGACACAGCGCTGCATGGCGATGGTCTGATCCTTGCCAACGATGACGATCGACACTAACGGACGATCCTCATGGTGATAGTCGACTCGGTTAAGCAGCGTCGAACCCGCATCGCGAATCACATGCGCGATGCCCATGCGGTCCAGGTGCGCTTGCAGCAACAGCGGATTGTTATTGACCACTTCGGGCTGGGACAGCCACTTGGCAAGATCGAACGGCGACTCCAGCAGGATTTCGGCAACGTGTCCGATCACTTGCGGGCCGTCATTTTCGACCAGACGCCAGAGCACATCATGAGGGGCCAGTTCGCCAAAGACGGAATCAAAACCGCCCAACGCCAGAAACGCTTCACGGTCAAACGCCAGCGCACGCCCCACATAAGGGTAGCTGCGCATCAAGTCCAGGTTAAAGTCTGGCTTGAACGCCGGCTCGGCCGACTCGCCCTGCCGCAGGCCACCTTCATCGCTGTACAGGCACTTCAGCGTGCGCGAGAGGGCAATCCGCTCAGCCATTACCAGCAAGGCCGGCGCCACCAGGCGATCGCCGGCACGCAGCAGGTAGAACCAGTCAGCCCCGTCCAGTTGCGGCAACAGTTCATTGATCTGCTGCTGCCAGTCATCTTGCAGCGGCAAACGGAAAATCCGCTCATCCAGCTCGGCTTCCATGCACGACGAGGACAACACCAGTGTCAGTTCAGGTGGATAGTCTTGCGCGGCAAGGGATTGCAACGTGTGGTCCAGCGCTGAGCGGCTGCCCTGCTCATCAATAATGATCGGGACGATTTTTGGCGTGCGCGGCCAGCTCACCAATGTTTCGGGCAACAATGTGCGCTGACCGTCGGTGAGGCAGCGGCACGCCAGCCACTGGGCGTACAGCTCGGAGAAACTGACACTGGCAATGCCGACATGCCAGTCCTGGGTGGTCTGCTTGGTGCCCAGGGTTCGGCTCAGCGGTAACTCTTCCCAAACCCGGGGCAACTCGTCGGCCTTGGTCAGCGGCAGGTAGCGAACCCAACCCGGCGCTGGCGCAGATTCGCCGCTGCGGGCCTTGAGCATCTGCAACAGCCATTGCCGCTCGGCCTCGACCGAATCCCTCATCGATTGTTGACTGCTCAAACGCTCCGGGTACAGGCGCTCGACACTCAACACATGATTGGATACCACCAGATTACCGCGCCGCAGCAGGCACATGTACAAGGCGAAATCCAGGGTCGCGACAAAACAATGACCTGGTTGAGTCAAGGCCGGCAACAGCTCCAGTACATCGGCACGACGGAACATGGCATTGCTGAAACCGCCGAGGATATTGACCGGGAAATTCTCGAAGATCGCCAGCAGGTCTTCACCCTTGAACAGCCCGCACACCGGGGAAAGCGGTGTGTTTTCAAGCCGCGAAGGCAAAGGCAAATCATCGGCATCCCAGAACAACCGCTGGGCCAGTACCAGATTCACATCTTCACGATCGATGAGCACTTGTGCCTGACGCTCGATGCACGTGGCGAACAATTGGTCATCATCGCAAAGAAACTTGATGAACTCGCCTTGCGCTTCTTCCAGGCAGACTTGCAGGTTTCCCACCAATCCGAGCGTGCGGGGATTGCGCACATAGTGCACGACGACATCCGTCTGCCCGCTCAACGAATTGACCATCTCTTCGATTTCAGTGCCACGGCTATCGTCGCAAACAATGACCTCGAGATTGCCATAGTCCTGGCTCACGGCACTGTGCAACGCCCGACCAAAAAAGCGCGGATTGAAGGCGGGAATGACGAGGCTGACAAGAGGGAGTGAATTCACGGCGGACTCGCAGGCGGCGAGAGCTCGCCCAGAAAAGCGAGCCCTTGGAACCGCGGAAAAAGACAGTAGATATGGGAGGGTCAGCGGTCACCGGACGCTTGCGCGCCCGGCTGCCGTCAGATCTTGTTGAACAGCCCCAGCGAAGTGATCTTGCTGAACGCCAGTTGCGCGGCTTGCAGCATGGTCTGCTGCAGGGTCAGGCGCGTCATGACTTCGGCAGGGTCGGAGTCACGAATCGACGACTGGGTCGCCGTATTCGCCAGGCTCAGGCTCTGGTTAGTCGTGGTCTGATCGTCCAGTGACTGACCGCGCGCACCGATCGACGTAATGGCCGAGCCCAACTGGTTACTGGCGCTATCCAGATTCGCGAGGCCCGATTCCATGGCCGCCTGGAATTGCTGCTTGGCGTTCGTGTTGCCATCGACTGGCAAGCTCATCGCGCTGATCATCTTGCCCAATGTGTCGAGCACGTTCTGGGTCTGGTGATTGTTGGACTGGACCGCGAACTGATCGTTGGCGGCGGGTGCACCACCGCCCAGGGTGAATGTCACGCCCGCAGCAGTGGCGGTGGACGGAGGACCGGCCACCACGGCGCCCGAAGACACTGGGCGACTGTCGACGGTCACCGGCGCAGCGTAGAGGTCGAAGGCTGTCGGACTGGTGAACTTGAGGACCGCCCCACCCGTCGGGAACGCAGCATTGTAGGCCGCCGGGTTAGTGATGGCGGAACCGGTGATGACAGCTGTGGACGCGTTGCCGGCGCTGCGCGTGGCGTTGAACGAGTCCTGCGAGGCCGACAGCTGGAAGGTGTGACCGGCAATCACTGTGTCCGGTACATCGCCCGGCTTGAGGTTGATGTTCAGGTTCAGGTCGACGCCACGAAAGTTGACCACCTGGTTGGCGCCGTTGCTGTTGCTGAACGCGCCGTTCTGGCTGGCCTCGGTCGTTACGTCGTTGCCCAGTCCATCGGTGATCTTCAGCTGGGTGCTGCTCAAGAAGGTGACCGTGTATGGCTGGCCGCTGGCGAACTTGGCGTCGTAGGTTGCGCTATTGCTGACCTGACCATTGGACAGGACCACGCGACCATCATCCACCGCCGGAGCGGTCATGGTGGCCTGGGTGCGGCTGGTATTGATGGTCTGCTGGAACGCGTCCCAGCCAGTGGTGTTGGACGCCACCGTCAACCCATCGCCGATGCCCAGGTTGATGCTGGTCTGGTCGCCGTTGTAGGTGTAGGTGCCGTCGGAATTCTGTGAGTAAGGCGGGGTGTCGGTTTTCGAACCGGAGAACAGGAAGTTGCCGGCGGCATCCTTGGAGTTCATCAGGCCCAGCACTTGTTGCTGGATCTGGCCCAGTTCCGAGGCATACGCTTTACGGTCGTCGTCGGTGGCGATGCCGTTGTTGGCACTGAGGGCGATTTCCTTGGCGCGCTGCAAGGCGGTGCCAATGGAATCCAGGGTGGTTTCCTGCAGGCTCAGTGAACTCTTGGTCGAACTGATGTTGGTGTTGTACTGATCCAGCATTGCGCTCTGCTGACCGAGCTGCAGCAAACGACCGGCACCGAGCGGATCATCAGCGGCAGTGTTGACGCGCGTCAGGCTGCTGGCTTCATTGCTGGTCGCGATCGCCTTGTTGAAGTTGCGCTGATAGTTGGCAGCGGTTGTCTCGTAATACTGGGCGGTAGAAATGCGCATGAATTACGACTCCTTAAAGGCTGTTGATCAGCGTGCTGAAAATTTCCTGCGCAGCCTTGATGATCTGCGAAGACGCGGTGTAGTACTGCTGGTATTTGACGAGGTTGCCGGTTTCCTCATCCAGGTCGACCCCGGACAGGGAGTCACGGGCGCCCTTGGCCTGGGTCAGGATCGCCGAGGTGGCGGCGCTGTCAGACTTGCCTTGCGCGGCTTTGGTGCCGACGTTGGTCACCAGCGTGTTGTAGGCGTCGGTCAGGCTGATGCCCTTGCTCGCCGAACCGGTGTCCACGGTCTGTTTGGTTTGCAAACCGACCAGCGCTTGAGCGTTGCGGTTGTCCGAGGATGCCGCACCGGTCAGGGAGATCGAGAAGCTTTCGCCGTTGGTGGGCGAACCACCCACCGTGGTTTGCACGGTGAACGTTTTCTGCACCGGCGGAGCGCCACCCATGATCGGGTTGCCGCTGGCATCGATCATGGGCACTGTCAGGTTCAAGGTGTTGTTCTGACCCGGAACAATGGTGCCGCTACCCAACGGGTTGCCTTGTGCATCACTCAGGCTGTAAGTCTGGCTGCCACCGCTCGGGGAACCGAACGTCAACTTGACCGGCGTCGAGTACTTGAGCCCGGTCTGCATGTCGGCCTGGGCCGTCGGGCTGTAGATATCCAGCGTGCTGGTCAGCGTCGGCTGGGTGTAAGTGCCCGTGGCTTTGGAGCTGGCCACACCGCTCAGTGGCGCTGCCGCCGCGATCTTTTTCGGGTCGGTCAGGACTGTCTGGATACTGGTTGCCGCGCCGCGAGTCGGGGTCACCTTGAAGGTATCGCCCGCGCTCAAGGCACCGCCGTTCAGGGACAGGCTGAAACCATCGATCACCGGAGGCGGCGTGGTCAAGGTGCTGAAGGCGCCCATGGCGGTGCCGTCAGAACGCTTGACGGTGTAGTCGGTGGGCGTGCTGAACGTCACCTGATAATCGCTGGTGGTCAGCTTGCCGGTGTCCTTGATTGTGACATCGAGGTTGCCCGAGCCGGCGCTATTGCCCGCCTGGCCGATACTGCGCTGACTGATCAGTGCGGCGCTGTTGATGTTGTTGAAAATCGCCGCGCCGAAATCACCGTTCTTGTCGATGCCCTGCGCCTGCTGACTGTTGATCTGGTCAGCCATCACCAGGGCCACACGCCCCAGCTCGTTGAGCGACGGGTCGAGCACTTCCTTGCGGTAAGTGAGCAGGCCGCCGATTTCGCCACCACTGACCACCGACGTGATGTCGATGGTGCTGGAGCCGCGATCCATTTGCAGCGCCATGCGCGACGGATCGTCTTTGCTCGGCACGGTGCCCAGGGTGTTGGTGGTGTTGCCGATCACCAACGGCTGGCCGCTGCCGACGTAAATGTCGTAGCTGGTGCCGCGCTCGACCACTTGGGCGCCGACCAGTTCGGACAGCTGACGTACCGCTTCGTTACGGTTGTCGAGCAAGTCGTTCGGCTGACCGCCGCTGGTGGAGACCTCACCGATTTTCTGGTTCAGCGACGCAATCGACGTGGCCAGCTTGTTCACCTTGGTCGCCATGTCGGACAGGCTGCCATTGAGGGTGGTGTTCTGGTCATTCAATTGCTTGGCGACGGTGTTGAAGCGATTGCTCAACGCCTGGGCACCGGTCAGCACCGACTGGCGCGACGTATCGTCGGTCGCCGATGACGAAACACCCTGCAGGGAGGTGAAGAACTTCTGCAGAACGCCGGTCAATCCGGTGTTGGTATCGGACAGCGTGGCGTCCAGTGGAGTGGCCTGAGCCTGGTACGCCGAGGCTTCGCTGTTGAGCGAGGTGGCGGTGCGCAACTGAGCATCGAGGTAGGAGTTGTAGACCCGGCGAACGTCCGCCAGGGTCGTCCCGGTGCCGATGAACACATTACCGAACTGCTGCGAAGCCTTGGTGCTCTGCACGGTTTGCTGACGCGAATAACCGGCGGTGTCGACGTTGGCAATGTTGTTGCCTGTCACAGACAAAGAGGATTGGCTAGCCGCCAGACCCGACATCCCGATATTGAGCAAACTCATGGTTCAGACCTTATGCCTTGTGCCTATAAAGGCGTGGTGGTAGCGCCCGCCGCAGCGTAGTTTTGGTAACTCGTCATCTGCTTGGCTATCTGCGAAATCTTGCTGGCGTAGGCCGGGTCGGTTGCATACCCGGCTTTCTGCAACTCGCGTACAAACTGTTCTGGGTTATCGGCAGACTTCACCACATCTTGATAGCGATTATTGGTCTGCAGCAAAGTCACCAGGTCATGGAAGCTGTCTTTGTACGAATCATAGGAACGGAACTCGGCCGTCTCCTTGACCATCTCGCCATTACGGAATTCGCTGGTGATCGCTCGCGCCGAATCACCCTTCCAGCTGCTGCCTGCCTTGATGCCGAACAGGTTGTGGCTGCTGCTGCCATCCTGGGCGCGCATGACCGATTTGCCCCAGCCGGTTTCCAGTGCGGCCTGAGCCACCAGGTAACGTGGATCGACGCCAATGCGGTCGGCGGCTTCCTTGGCCAGTGGCAACATCGTGTTGACGAATTCGTCGGCGGAGCTGAAGGCTTTTTTCGCGGGTGCCAAAGGAATCTGCGCCATGGCCCGACCATAAATCTGCATTTGCCCCTTTGACGATGTGTCCGTCTGCGAGGCCAGCCAATCGCCATTGAACAGCGGGCCGGCACCGGTCTTGCCGCTCTGCGGCAACTGGATCCTGGTCTGTGCGGTCGCGGCAGTGGCCGCGGTGTTGGAGACCGACGGCACCAGCCCGGCGAGCAAACGGTCCGCCAGTTTCGGCGGCAGCGCCAGGCGGCGCTGATTGAGCATCGCCACATCATTCGTGTGATCGGCGGTGTGCGCCGGCACCCTGCCCGAGCGCGACGTCCACAATGGACGCTGGCCATTGAGGCGCGACAACGGACCATTGGTGCCCGTCGTGCCTGCGTCTATCGGGGTTTGTACGGCTGCTTTCGCCGCCGCCTGTTTCGCCGCAGAGGCAGCCTCAGCCTCACCTGGCGCCAGCGGTTTGTTCTTCGACATCTGGCGCATCAGCACATCCGCCAGACCAATACCACCGCCTTCGCGGGACATGGAAATCGCCAATTGCTGGTCGTACATTTCCTGGTATTGCTTGGCGGCCGGCGTGTTGAGCGGGTTGTCCTTGCCCAGCGCTTCGGTGGCCGAACGCATGGACTTGAGCATTTCACCGAGAAACAGCGATTCGAACTCCTGCGCGACCTTGCGCATGTTGCCGTCGCTGTTCTTGTCGCCGACCTTGAGCTGGTTCAGGCGATTGAGGTCCGAATAGGACCCCGAATCGCTGGTACTGAGTGTGCCGGCCTTGCGCATGTCCATGGTCGCCGTCCTCAGATCACGATCAGGTCGGCTTGCAGCGCGCCGGCCTGTTTCAGTGCTTCGAGGATGGCCATCAAGTCACCCGGCGCCGCGCCGACCTGGTTCACCGCACGCACGATTTCGTCGAGGGTGGTGCCCGGGCCGAACTTGAACATCGGCTTGGCTTCCTGCTGGGCGTTGACCCGCGAGCGCGGCACGACGGCTGTCTGCCCGTTGGACAAAGGGCCGGGCTGGCTGACGATCGGGTCTTCGGTAATGGTCACGGTCAGGCTGCCGTGAGTGACGGCGGCCGGGGACACTTTCACGTTCTGGCCAATGACGATGGTGCCGGTACGGGAGTTGATGATGACTTTCGCCACCGCCTGGCCCGGATCGACTTCGAGGTTTTCAAGGATCGACAGATAGTCGACCCGCTGACTCGGGTCCAAAGGTGCCGTGACGCGAATCGAGCCGCCGTCGATGGCCTGGGCAACGCCAGGGCCGAGCATATCGTTGATCTTGTCGACCACGCGCTTGGCGGTGGTGAAGTCCGAACGGTTGAGGTTCAGGGTCAGGCTGTTGCCCTGGTTGAAACCGCTCGGCACTGAACGCTCGACCGACGCACCACCCGGGATACGACCCGCCGACGGAACGTTGACGGTGATCTTCGAACCGTCACGACCTTCAGCATCGAAACCGCCGACCACCAGGTTGCCCTGGGCGATGGCGTAGACGTTGCCATCGATACCCTTGAGCGGCGTCAGCAGCAAGGTGCCGCCGCGCAGGCTTTTGGAGTTACCGATGGAAGAAACGGTGATGTCGACCTGCTGACCCGGCTTGGCAAACGCCGGCAATTCGGCACTGATCGACACCGCGGCGACGTTCTTGAGCTGCACGTTGCCCGAACCTGGCGGCACCTTGATGCCGAACTGCGAGAGCATGTTGTTGAAGGTCTGCAGGGTGAACGGGGTCTGGGTCGTCTGGTCGCCGGTGCCGTTAAGCCCGACCACCAGGCCGTAACCGATCAATTGGTTGGTCCGCACGCCGGAAATGCTGGCGATATCCTTCAGGCGCTCAGCTTGAGCGTTGAAGGCTGCGGACAGCAACAGGGCGGCCACCATGAGACTTTTGAAGTTCAACGTAGCCACCTAGAAAGGGAACAGCGGGCTGAGGAAGAAACGGTCGAACCAGCCTGGCTGACTCGCATCGGCAAACGAACCGGTGCCCGAGTAGGTGATGCGTGCATCGGCAATGCGCGTCGACGAAACCGTGTTATCAGTGGCGATGTCATCGGCACGAACCAGGCCGGCAATCCGTACCAGCTCATCACCGGTATTGAGGGTCATCCACTTCTCGCCGCGCACCGCAATGATCCCGTTGGGCAACACGTCGGCGACGGTCACGGTGATCGAACCGGTGAGGCTGTTGCCCTGCCCGGCCTTGCTATCGCCCTTGGTTGCGCGGTCGCCGCTGTAGCTGGCATCCAGAGTCAGATCGCCGCTGCCGACCGGGTTATTCACGTTGGGCGTACTGCCAAACAGTGAGGACAGGCCAATGCTGGTCTTGCTGGTCTTGCCGACCTGGGAGTTGGCGTTCTTGCTGGCCTGGGTCTTCTCGTTCAGGGTGATGGTGATGATGTCACCGACCCGGAATGCCTTGCGGTCGCTGTACAGGTTCTGTTCGAAACCGGCCTGATAGATCGAGCCGTTGTTGGCGGCAGCCGGCAACGGCGTGCGCGGCAACACCGGGGCGTAATAAGGGTCATTGGGCTTGGGCGTCGGCGCGACGCAGCCTGCAAGCGAGACCACCCCACTCAGTGCCAGAACAGATACAAAGCGATTCATGACCCTACCTCACGGTGCTGCAGGCGGCTTCATGCCGCCTCATAGACTTGATTACAGATTCTGCGTTACGAACGAGAGCATCTGGTCGGCGGTGGAGATCACCTTGGAGTTCATCTCGTAAGCGCGCTGAGTGGTGATCATGTTGACCATCTCTTCAACGGTGCTGACGTTGGACCCTTCCAGGGTGTTCTGCAGCGTGGTACCGAAACCGTTCAGGCCCGGGGTGCCGACTTGTGGCGCGCCGCTGGCCGCGGTTTCCTGGAACAGGTTGTTACCGACCGCTTGCAGACCGGCCGGGTTAATGAAGTCGGCGGTTTGCAGGTTGCCGATCACCTGAGAGGCCGCGCTGCCGGGAACGGTGATGGACACCGTGCCGTCCGTACCGACCGTAAAGCTCTGGGCGTTGTTCGGAACGACGATCGCCGGTTCCAGGGCGAAACCGCTGGCATTCACGACCTGACCGTTGGAATCGAGGTGGAACGTGCCGTCACGGGTGTAGGACGTGGTGCCATCCGGCTGCAGGATCTGGAAGAACCCGCGACCGTTGACCGCCAGGTCGAGTGGCTGCTCAGTGGTCTGCAGGCTGCCGGCGGTGAAGTTTTTCTGGGTGCCGACAATGCGCACACCGGTACCCACTTGCAGACCGGTCGGCAGTGCGCTGTCCTGGGTCGACTGGGCGCCAGGCTGGCGTTTGATCTGGTACAGCAAGTCCTGGAACTCGGCGCGGTCACGTTTGAAACCCGTGGTCGATACGTTCGCCAGGTTGTTGGAAATGGTGGTCAGGTTGGTGTCCTGGGCGGACAGACCTGTTTTGGCAACCCATAGAGCCGGAAGCATTTCGATTCTCCTCGTGCGCCTGTTTTACGGCGCGACGTTCTGGTAATTAGCTGATCTGCAAGACCCGAGCCATGGCCTGGTCATCGTCTTTGGCGGTGTTCATCATCTTGATGTGCAGCTCGAATTGCTTCGACAAGGCCAGCACCGAGGTCATTTCTTCCACGGCATTGACGTTGCTCGACTGAAGGAACCCAGACACCAGCTTGACGCTCGCATCGGCTTGCGCCGGCTTGCCGTCCTTGGTGTGGATTGAACCATCCAGGCCTTTGGTCATGTTCTTCGGGTCAGGGTTGACCAGTTTGATACGGTCGACTTGAGCGATCACCCGTGGGCCTTCACCCATCGAACGAATACTGATGGTGCCGTCCTCGCCCACTTCGATTTTCTGCTCGGGCGGCACGGCGATCGGCCCGCCATTGCCCATCACCGGCATACCGTTGCCGGCCCGCAGCACGCCCAAGGCGTCAACGTCCAGGCTACCGGTGCGCACGTAACTTTCGCTGCCGTCAGGGCTTTGCACGGCAATCCAGCCATCGCCGGTCACTGCCACATCCAGATCACGGCCGGTTTCTACCATCGAACCTGACGAGAAGTCGGTGGCCGGACGCTCGGTCATGGCAAAGGCACGCGCCGGAAAGCTGTCACCAAACACCGGCATCGAACGAGCCTGCTCCAGGTCTTTCTGAAAACCGTTGGTGGAGATGTTTGCCAGGTTGTTGGCATGAGCCTTCTGCGCCAGTGCATTCTGGCTGGCGCCGGTCATTGCCACATAAAGGTACTTGTCCACAGTCTTTCCTCTGCATGCCGGACGTTTGCCGCCCACCGCTGTACTGTTGAGCGACAAGCAATTTGCAGACCAACTTTTTTCTGGCGGTGCCGGGCCCGGCAAACAAAGGACTTTAGGGGTTTCAGAGGGGAATGGAGGATTGTGTCAAAGTCGAAAAACCGGCGGTGTTATGCCGCCAAGAGGCAAGGATCGGCCTGAACACTGAAGACGCGCAGCGCTCTGATCGGTCAGGGGCCGGGCTCTTTGCCGACTTCGTACTCACGCAATTTATTGGCAATGGTGGTGTGCGAAACCCCCAACCGCTTGCCCAGTTGCCGGCTGCTCGGATGCTCGGAATACAGGCGCTCCAGCACGGCTTTCTCAAAGCGCCCGACAATCTCGTCCAGCCCGCCCTCAAGCGAAAAATCGCCGAGCGGCTGACGCACACCGTAGTCCGGCAGCCGAATATGTTCGGCCTTGACCGTCCCGCCCTCACACAACGAAACCGCCTGGAACAACACGTTTTCCAATTGCCGGACATTGCCCGGCCAGTGGTAATGACTAAGCCGCTCCATCGCCGCTGGCGCGAGCTTCGGCAGCGGACAACCAATCTGCCGGCTGGCCTGATCGAGGAAGTGTTCCACCAGCGGTGTCAGTCCATCGAGGCATTCACGCAGCGGAGGGATGTGCAACGAGAGCACGTTCAAACGGTGATACAAATCCTGGCGAAACTCACCGCGCGCGCACAACTCGGACAGGTCCACCTGCGTTGCGCAGATCACCCGCACATCCAGATAAACCTCTTCGTCGCTGCCCACACGACGGAAGCAACCGTCCTGCAGGAAACGCAGCAATTTCACCTGCAAGCGCGGGCTCATTTCCCCGACACCATCCAGAAACAGCGTGCCGCCCGCCGTCAATTCCAGCAGCCCAAGCTTGCCTTCGGCCCGTGCGCCTTCGAAAGCGCCGGGGCCGTAACCGAACAATTCAGTCTCGGCCATCGATTCCGGCAGACCAGCGCAATTGAGCGCCATCAAGGGTGACTGCCCTCGCGGACTGGCAAGGTGACAGGCCCGCGCCAACAACTCTTTGCCCGTGCCGGTTTCGCCTTCGATCAAGAGCGGCGCATCCAGTGGCGCCATGCGTCGTGCCTCGCGCACCACCGCCGCCATCACCCTGGAGCTTTGGAAGATGCTGTCGAACCCGCGCAACTCCTGCTTGCGCACGTTATAAATGCGCTCGCCGACGCGGTCGGCGCGGTGCAGCGTCAGCACCGCACCCGCCATCGCCTCGCTGTCGTCATGCTCCGATTGCAGTGGCGCGATATCGGCCAGAAACACATCGCCCTTGACCTTCACCCGTAAGCCATTGATCCGCGATTTGTTGGCGCGCACCAGTTCCGGCAAGTCGAAATCCTCGGCGTAACGCGACAGCGGAATTCCCGGCACCTCATCCACCCGTACTCCGAGTAGCTGCGCCGCCGCACGGTTGGCCGCGACAATCGAGCCGCCCATGTCGATCGACAACACCGGAAACTCCAAGGCACCAAGCAAGGCATTGAGCTCCATGTGCCGACGTTCGCTGGGCATCAGTCCTACGCGCTTGACGCCGAATACGCCGGCAATCGATTCAAATTTCGGACGCAGGGCCTGGAACTGAATGTTGATCAGGTTCGGGCAATGCAGGTAGATCGCGTTGCCGTGTTCACCACCGACCTCGCCGCGAGCGACGTTGATTCCGTACTCGACCAGCAAGTTGAGAATGTCGCGCAGAATGCCGATGCGGTTCTGGCAGTGGACTTTGATACGCATATAAAAGGCCCGAAAAAGCGGTGAATGAGGTTTTGTGCTGGACGCATAACCTGTGGGAGCGCTCTCGGCCCTAATTATTTGCCGAGCCACTCAGATAGTTGTCAAGATTATGTGACACCTGTGGGCCAATTCAACCCCGCAAATCGCAATACCTGCGCCATAGCGGACAAACCGTAACGAATTATTTACGGAAATTGACGAATTTTCCTACTCTCGACGTCCGGCACCTGCTGCAACGCGTTACACCTTGGGGTATTTCTAGGTCCATAGCAGGACATAACAAGAACGAAATCCCCTAGCAGGAGAGCAGCATGAAGCAGACGCAATACGTGGCTCGCGAGCCCGATGCGCAAGGTTTTATCGACTACCCCGCCGAAGAACATGCGGTGTGGAACACGCTGATCACTCGTCAACTGAAAGTGATCGAGGGTCGTGCGTGCCAGGAATACCTGGACGGTATCGAAAAACTCGGTCTGCCCCACGACCGCATTCCGCAACTTGGCGAGATCAACAAAGTCCTCGGCGAAACCACCGGGTGGCAAGTTGCCCGTGTGCCGGCGCTGATTCCCTTCCAGACCTTCTTCGAATTACTGGCCAACAAGCAGTTTCCGGTGGCGACGTTTATCCGCACCCGTGAAGAGCTGGACTACCTGCAAGAGCCGGACATTTTCCACGAGATCTTTGGCCACTGTCCGCTGCTGACCAACCCCTGGTTCGCCGAATTTACCCACACCTACGGCAAACTCGGCCTACAGGCTTCCAAGGAAGAACGCGTGTATCTGGCGCGCCTGTATTGGATGACCATCGAGTTCGGCCTGGTTGATACCGAGCAAGGCTTGCGTATCTACGGCGGCGGCATTCTTTCTTCGCCGAAAGAAACCGTTTACTGCCTGTCGGACGAGCCTGAACATCAAGCCTTCGATCCGCTGGAATGCATGCGTACGCCGTATCGCATCGACATTCTGCAACCGCTGTACTTTGTCTTGCCGAACCTCAAGCGCCTGTTCGATCTGGCCCATGAAGACATCATGGGCATGGTCAAGCAAGGCATGCAGTTGGGCCTGCACACCCCCAAATTTCCGCCCAAAGCTGCTTGATCCGCAGCTTTTAGAATCAAGTGAGTCTGTCAGGACCCGACGCTTTGGTTTAGCGTGGGGGTACTGACGGCCGAATTCCAATAATCAGATTTCAGGAATCTCATCATGTCCACTTTGAACCAAGCCCACTGCGAAGCCTGCCGCGCCGATGCCCCTCAGGTCAGCGACGAAGAATTGCCGGTGCTGATCAAGCAGATCCCCGACTGGAACATCGAAGTTCGCGACGGCGTCATGCAGCTGGAAAAAATCTTCCTGTTCAAGAACTTCAAACATGCGCTGGCGTTCACCAACGCGGTCGGCGAAATCTCCGAGGCCGAAGGTCACCACCCTGGCCTGCTGACCGAGTGGGGCAAAGTCACCGTGACCTGGTGGAGCCACTCCATCAAAGGTCTGCACCGCAACGATTTCATCATGGCCGCGCGCACTGACGAAGTGGCCAAAGACGCCGAGGGCCGCAAATAATGCATTTTGACGCCATAGGTCGAGTGCCCGGCGACCCGATTCTCGGCCTGATGGAGGCCTATGCGCAGGACCCTAATCCGCGCAAATTCGACCTTGGCGTGGGTGTCTATAAAGACGCCCAGGGCCTGACCCCGATTCCCCAGTCCGTGAAGCTCGCCGAGCAGCGCCTGGTGGATCGCCAGACCACCAAGACCTACATCGGCGGCCACGGTGAACCCGCCTTCGGCAAAGCGATCATTGAACTGGTGCTCGGCACCGATTCGCCGCTGATCGCTGAACAACGCGTTGGCGCCACCCAGACACCGGGTGGCACCGGCGCGCTGCGCCTGAGTGCGGACTTCATTGCCCACTGCCTGCCCGGCCGTGGCGTGTGGCTGAGCAACCCGACCTGGCCGATCCACGAAACCATTTTCGCGGCGGCCGGGGTCAAGGTCAGTCATTACCCGTACGTCGGCAGCGATAACCGCCTCGATGTCGACGCCATGCTGGCCGTCCTCAACGAAGCGCCGAAGGGCGATGTGGTGCTGCTGCACGCCTGCTGCCACAACCCGACCGGTTTCGACCTGTCCCATGACGACTGGCGCCGCGTGCTGGACGTGGTGCGCAGCCGCGACCTGGTGCCGCTGATCGACTTCGCTTACCAAGGCTTCGGCGATGGCCTGGAACAGGATGCCTGGTCGACCCGTCTGTTCGCCGACGCGTTGCCGGAAGTACTGATCACCAGTTCCTGCTCGAAGAACTTCGGCTTGTACCGCGACCGCACCGGTGCGCTGATTGTCTGTGCGAAAACCGCTGAGAAACTGGTGGATATCCGCAGCCAGTTGGCCAACATCGCCCGCAACCTGTGGTCGACGCCACCGGATCACGGCGCCGCTGTGGTCGCGACCATCCTTGGCGATCCGGAGCTGAAAAGCCTCTGGGCCGACGAGGTGGAAACCATGCGCTTGCGCATCGCCCAATTGCGCAGCGGTCTGCTGGAAGCGCTTGAACCGCACGGCTTGCGTGAGCGCTTTGCGCACATGGGCGTGCAGCGCGGGATGTTTTCCTACACTGGCTTGTCGCCGGCGCAGGTCAAACAGCTGCGTGATCACCACAGCGTTTATATGGTTGGCACCGGCCGGGCCAACGTCGCCGGAATCGATGCAACCCGCTTGGATCTGCTGGCCGAGGCAATCGCCGAAGTCTGCAAGTAACCCAAGCCATTGCACTTACCCTGTGGGAGCGAGCTTGCTCGCGATAGCGGTGAGTCAGTCGACAGATGTATCGACTGACTCACCGCTATCGCGAGCAGGCTCACTCCCACATTTGTTTTGTGTTGGCGCTTCCAACAAGCCAATCGCTGAAATCGCTCCCGACTACGTAAGACCTTTCTCAAAAAATCCAAATCCAATAAACACGATCAGCCACGGCTGTTTATCGACACGTCGTGATACGTCCCAAGGGCTACAAAACCTTGCGCCGTTGCCTACGGCTACGCCAGAATCCGCTGGCTTGTGCGCCTGGTGCTTGCTGGGTAATTTGATTGCGTCACTGATTCCAGTGATCGAGCTTAGCGGCTCGGCTAGTCGTCTACGGTTGCACATGTCGAATCCAGTCAGGCACTCGCCTGCACTTGATGGTGGCTGTGCGCATGGCACCTTCGGGTGCACCGGGTTTTAGGTGACTACCGGTCCGCTAACTTGCGCACAGCTGCCACCCCTTGCTTAGCGGCGAGAAGGTCGCAGCCTCATCAGAGGTTAGTCACCCATGTTCAAGGTAACGCCAAACCCGCCAGTCACCGAACCGGCCTCCATCACCGATCCAGCATCTCCCTACGAATGCCCTGACTCGAAAAAATTCAACGAAGCCGCCGAGCGCGCCCTCGACTATTATCTGGGTCCACCAACCGCCCGAATCATGGCGGCGCCCTATTGCCCCAATCGCCTCTACATGACCAATCCGAAGTCCAGCAACGAATCCCTGCTGGTCGACGCCAGCGAGATCCTCGGCTCAGCCAACGTCATGCTCAACGGCTTCGCCGCCCTGCTCGAAGGCACCCATCGCAAAACGCTGTTAGGGATCGCCCAGATCGTCATGTTGGGAGAGTTGGCGGTTAATCAGGTGCTGGATAACCTGGTACCGACTGAGTAATACCGGCTGGATCACGCCATTTTCCTAGTCTGCAAATAACGAAATGGGAGAGAGAGCCCGCTCGCGAATGCGCAGTGTCAGTCGACATCATCATTGACTGACACACCGCTATCGCGAGCAAGCTCGCTCCCACATTGTTTTTGCGTCACTGCTGTAGACCTGTCTAGACAATCCCATCCGTCGAAACAAATGGATATAAAAGTCTATTTGTCATTTCTCCTGCTGTATCCTGCCCAAGCTTTGTAAAAGCGCGGATCTACCAGATCTATCAACAGACTTTGCGAGGAGCGCGAAACATGCACGAGATCCCTAATCTCCCCTTCCCAAGCCTGCACGAAACTGAGCAGACAACCACGCAACAAGCCGGTGCCCAACAGCCCGAGCCGAAAGAAGCCACTGAACGCCGCCAGGCTGACAGCGAAGACTGAAACACCCGCAATGCCAGACCGTGTGGAAAGCGCTAACATGCGCTTTCCACACCGCCTGAACCGCGAGTTCGACACCATGAGCGATGATTTCACTGAAACCCAAGCCAGCGTCCTGATCGGCACCGCCGAGAAAATGATCGAGATCTGGAATCGCCTTTCCCCCGAGAAACAAGCCGCGTTGCTCGCCCGTTTCGGCAGCGAAGAAAACGCCTTGGCCGCCCTGGTCACGACACAACTGGTCGCCCCCGCCAAACCCTGACTTATGCCACCCGGCAAATAGTTTTACTTTTTCCACGCCCCTCGGCCGCCCGCGCCGGTATCATAAGCAGCCTATCTATCCTGCTTTCCCGTGGACCTTTACCCATGTCTGAAAACCAGCGCCCCCTGGCGGTCACGCTGCAAGTCGTTTCCATCGTCCTGTTCACCTTCATCGGCTACCTCAATATCGGCATTCCCCTGGCCGTATTGCCCGGCTACGTCCACAGCGACCTGGGCTTTGGCGCCGTGATCGCAGGGCTGGTGATCAGCGTGCAATACCTGGCCACCCTGCTGAGCCGGCCTTACGCCGGGAAAATCATCGACAACAAAGGCAGCAAGCTGGCGGTAATGTACGGCCTCGCCGGCTGCGGCTTGAGCGGTGTGTTCATGCTGATCTCCGCCTGGACCCAAAGCTTGCCGATGCTGAGCCTGATCAGCCTGTTGATCGGCCGACTGGTGCTCGGCAGCGCTGAAAGCCTGGTGGGTTCCGGTTCGATTGGCTGGGGGATTGGCCGGGTCGGCGCGGCGAACACCGCCAAGGTGATTTCCTGGAACGGTATCGCCAGCTACGGCGCGCTGGCGGTTGGCGCGCCGCTGGGGGTGTTGTTGGTCAGTCAGTTGGGCTTGTGGAGCATGGGGGTGAGCATTGTGCTGCTGGCCATTATCGGTCTGGTGCTGGCCTGGCCGAAAACCGCCGCGCCGATAGTGGTCGGCGAACGGCTGCCGTTCATGCACGTGCTCGGCCGCGTACTGCCACACGGTTGCGGCCTGGCACTGGGGTCGATTGGTTTCGGCACCATCGCCACTTTCATCACCTTGTATTACGCCACGCAACACTGGAACAACGCCGTGCTGTGCCTAAGCCTGTTCGGCGCCAGTTTCATTGGCGCGCGGCTGCTGTTCGGCAACCTGATCAACCGCCTCGGCGGCTTTCGCGTGGCAATTGCCTGTCTGTCGGTGGAAACCCTGGGCTTGCTGCTGTTGTGGCTCGCACCGGATGCGCATTGGGCGCTGGCCGGCGCGGCATTGAGCGGTTTCGGCTTCTCGCTGGTGTTTCCGGCGTTGGGGGTTGAAGCGGTCAACCTGGTGCCCGCCTCCAGCCGTGGCGCAGCGGTCGGTGCCTATTCGTTGTTCATCGATTTGTCGCTGGGGATCACCGGACCGCTGGCCGGTGCGATTGCCGCAGGCTTTGGTTTTGCCTCGATCTTCCTGTTCGCCGCGTTCGCTGCGTTGAGCGGATTGGCGCTCAGCGTGTACCTGTACCGGCAGGCGCCAAAATATCGGGAAGAACGCGACGCCCGCTAGAAATCCACCTTGCCGCGCCCGGCCTTGATGCTGCCGCGCTTGGTCTTGGATTCGAGCCGACGCTTCTTCGAACCGAGGGTCGGCTTGGTCGGACGACGTTTCTTTTCGACCTTGGTGGCGCTGAGAATCAACTCGACCAGCCGCTCCAGCGCATCCGCGCGATTGGCCTCCTGCGTGCGGTATTGCTGGGCCTTGATGATCAACACCCCGTCACTGGTGATGCGACTGTCACGCAGCGCCAGCAACCGCTCCTTGTAGAACTCGGGCAAGGACGATGCCGCAATGTCGAAGCGCAAGTGCATGGCGCTGGAGACCTTATTGACGTTCTGCCCACCGGCGCCCTGGGCGCGAATGGCCGTCAACTCGATCTCGGCATCCGGCAGATGCACATTGTTGGAAATCACCAGCATGGAAAAGCGTCCGTATTCAGAACGTGCAGGATACCGCGAATGGACTGAACGAATGCGGCCCTTGTGGGAGGACTGAAAACAACAAACCCGGCACATGGCCGGGTTTGTTGTTTCTATGTGCCGCGCTTACTTCGCGTTTGCCGCGTGCAGCGCATGTTGCGCACTGCGCTTGTTCTTGATGCCGTAGCAAACCCACATGAACGCCACCCACACCGGGATCGCGTACACAGAGATCTGAATCCCCGGGATCAACAGCATCACGCAGAGAATGAAGACCACGAACGCCAGGCAGATGTAGTTCCCGTACGGGTACCACAGGGCCTTGAACAGCGGCGTCTGCTGGGTCTTGTTCATGTGCTGGCGGAACTTGAAGTGCGAGAAGCTGATCATCGCCCAGTTGATCACCAGGGTTGCAACCACCAGCGACATCAACAGTTCCAGCGCGTTTTGCGGAATCAGGTAGTTGAGCAACACCGCAATCAGCGTCACCGCCGCCGACGCGAGGATCGAACGCACCGGCACGCCGCGCTTGTCGATTTTCGACAAGACTTTGGGCGCATCACCCTGCTCGGCCATGCCCAGCAGCATGCGGCTGTTGCAGTAGGTGCCGCTGTTGTAGACCGACAACGCCGCGGTCAGCACCACGAAGTTGAGGATGTGCGCGGCGGTGTTGCTGCCGAGCATCGAGAACACCTGAACGAACGGGCTGCCGCTGTAGGAGTCGCCGGACGCGTTCAAGGTAGCCAGCAGGCTGTCCCAAGGGGTCAGCGACAGCAGAATGACCAGCGCACCGATGTAGAAAATCAGGATCCGGTAGATCACCTGGTTGATGGCTTTGGGGATCACGGTTTTCGGTTTGTCGGCTTCGGCGGCGGTGAAACCGAGCATTTCCAAGCCACCGAAGGAGAACATGATGATCGCCATCGCCATCACCAGACCGCTGACGCCGTTCGGGAAGAAGCCGCCGTGGGACCACAGGTTACTCACCGAGGCTTGCGGGCCGCCATGGCCGCTGACCAGCAAGTAGCTGCCCAACGCAATCATGCCGACAATCGCCACGACCTTGATGATCGCGAACCAGAACTCGGCCTCGCCAAAGACTTTGACGTTGGCCAGGTTGATCAGGTTGATCAAGACGAAGAAGCCGGCTGCGGAGACCCAGGTCGGGATGTCCGGCGCCCAGTAGTGGATGTATTTGCCGACAGCAGTCAGCTCCGACATGCCCACCAGAATGTACAGGATCCAGCAGTTCCAGCCCGACAGAAAGCCGGCGAAACCACCCCAGTATTTGTGCGCAAAGTGGCTGAAGGAACCGGCCACGGGCTCTTCGACGATCATTTCGCCGAGCTGGCGCATGATCATGAACGCGATGAAGCCGCAGATGGCATAGCCGAGGATCATCGACGGGCCGGCGGATTTGAGTACGCCAGCCGAGCCGAGGAACAACCCCGTACCGATCGCGCCACCAAGGGCGATCAGTTGAATATGGCGATTTTTCAGGCCGCGTTTCAGCTCGCCTGAATGCGAGTTTTGTCCACTCATGAAAAGGGTCTCACGCAAGGTTTGATGATGTTCAGTCGACGTTGCTGCTCAGTTGCACTTTCAAGCAGCGCCGATCAAACCCCAGCGCAAGCACCAGGAGTTCAGCGTATTTACTAAGGTCATGCGTCACCTGTTTGTTTTTATCTGTGACGAAATCGAACCCGACACGCTCGTGACGCGACGGAGTGAACAAGGCGGATAGCCTCGAAATTTGCGCATTTGCGCAGGAGGTCACAGGTAAAACGCGGCGCATTGTACACCTGTAACCCCCTGCTGCCAGACACCACTGGATCAGCGTGTCATTTGCCGGGATTGCCTGTGTCCGCCCCGAGCTTCTCGGGCGGCTGCATACATAAGGTCTGACCTTTGCGGGTCATCGACGGGAGCAACGAAAAATCGCCCCACGGGGAGAGATGAAAATGCGTCACGGCGTTCATTGCGCCTCCTTCTTGTTATGCACCTGCACGACAGGCATGGGGCGCATCTCACCCTTCCAGCGCGCCTGAAACAAGCCAGCCAGAGCCCTGCCTTCGGGTTCAACGGTGTCAGGGCGGCAGGTTTTCCTTACAAGCTTGCCGTGCACGTCAATCCAAGGGGTTTGAAGGGCATTTTCGTAAGCTTTTCTTTACAACCCGTAACGTAAAAGTTCCAGACCAGATCTCTACGCAGGACGACTGCAAATTGACGGTAGGACGCTTCCTACGGAAAGGTCGAGTTAGTTTTTTGTTTTTTATTAATAAATCCGTCGTTTAAAAACAGAATAAAAAGTTCAAATAAATCTTATTTAATTATTTTTTTGCAATTTAAAAAACCCTGAACTAGGTTTTCAGCGACTTGCCGAGACGCATCAACCGGCAAGTTGGCGCGTTATTCAATGACTGAAAAATGCGCCGTTGCACTTACCGAAAAGTCATCTAGGAGATTCACAATGCAAGCACTTGAAAAAGACTTGGACACTGAACTGCAACTGGACGATTGGTTTGAAGCACCGACCCATGAAGCCGCCGTTGAAATGATGCAAGCCGATGCGGTTGTTCCGTTCGGCACGGCGATGTGGCCTTTGTAAGCCATCCTGGCGGGCATAATCCGGCCGGTTGTGCCCGCCACTTTTCTCGGTTTGTCAGGGAGGACTACATGGATAAGCAACGCGCCATTTCGCATTTCCTTTACTACCTCGAACATCACCCTGCCGTCGCCGGCCTTCATCCGGCGAAGGTCTTGCTGGGCCATACGGCTGATTACGAGGCGCTGACCGGCGCCATCGCCGAACAGGCCACTGGCAGCCAGCCCTTCCGTTTCAGCACCCTGCGACTGGACCTCGAACCGACAGAAAGTCTCGCCCAGGCGATTGTCGACAGCGACCTGTACATTTTCTTCTATGACTCCTCCACCCTGCCCAATCCACGGCCAGAAGGCCCGGAGTTTGTCCGCGCGCTGCAAGGCGTAATGGCCGAGAACTGGAAGAAGTCGCTGCTGTTCAAGGATTACGGCGATTACTTCTACGACACCTTCAGTGTCACGCCGCAACGTATTGCCGGGTTGAACAGCCACTTGATCCAGCGCATGTCGCAGGCGACAACCCTAAGTTTCAAAGATGATCGTGGCTCGTGGTTTGAAACACCGCTGAGCAGCATCAAGAAGTGGACCGATATTAACGGCGTCGGCAACTTTGACCTGGCCCCTGGTGAAATCGCAACGCACAGCGAAGCCATTAATGGCCGGGTAAAGTTTATGGGGACGTTCCTCAGCACCATTCCCTTTGCCCGCAAATACGGCGTATTGGATTCGCCGCTGGAGTTGTGGATCGAGAACTCGACCATCAGCAAGATCGCCACGGACGTGCCGGGGCTGGAACATGACTTCAACAAATACCTGCAAGCCAACCCATCGAATCGGCGGATCGAGGAGCTGGGGATTGGCACCAACGAAGGCGTGAAGGCGCTCTACGCGCGCAACGCCGGGTTTGAGGAGCGACATTGCGGGTTGCATCTGGGGTTGGGTGGCGGGGCCAAGGGCAGTCATCATCTGGACCTGATTTTTTCCAGCGGCGTGTTGGCGCTGGATGATGAGCCAGTGTTTGATGGACGATTTGTGTTTTAGCCACAAAGCAGGTGGTGCTACTACGGGCCTCATCGCGAGCAAGCTCGCTCCCACAGGTGACCGCGTTGTCTCATGGAAATGCGATCCACTGTGGGAGCGAGCTTGCTCGCGATGAGGCCCGAACAGTCACCACCTTACTTAAAGACAGACAAAAAAAACGCCAACCCGAAGGTTGGCGTTTTTTATGTGGCGCTTACCGATTACTCAGGCTTGCGACGACCAAAGCCCGGACGCTGGCCCGAACCGGCTGGTGCACCGCGACGCTTACCCGATGGCGCGTCCTTGTCGACCAGAACGATGCCTGGGCGTTTCTTCGGCGCTGGCTTGGCCGGGCGCTTGGTGTCCGAAGGACGCTCTGCCACAGGCGTACCGCGACCTGCTGGAGCACCGCGATCACTGCGACCACCGCTTGGCGCACCGCGGCCTTCGCCACGTTCAGTGCGACCATTGGCCGGACGCGGCGTGCGTGGACCGCGCTCGCCATCGGCACGCGGTGCCACTGGCTTGCGGGCCGGACGCTCGCCTTCAATCTTCGGCTCACGCGGAGAACGTGGACCGGCAGCCGGGGCGCCAGCCGCTGGGCGCAACGTACGCACGCGTTCGGTTTTGCCGACCGGACGGGACGATTTACGCTGCATACGCTCAAGCTTGTCTTTGCTCTTGGCGTTCATCTGCGGCATGGCCACTGGGGTCAGGCCCACTTCAGCACTCAGAATGTCGACTTCGTACTGGCTCATTTCGCGCCAGCGACCCATCGGCAGGTCGGAGTTGAGGAACACCGGACCGAAACGCACGCGCTTCAGACGGCTGACCACCAGGCCCTGGGATTCCCACAGGCGACGAACTTCGCGGTTGCGACCTTCCATCACCACGCAGTGATACCAGTGGTTGAAACCTTCGCCGCCTGGAGCTTGCTTGATGTCGGTGAACTTGGCCGGGCCGTCTTCGAGGACGACGCCTGCTTTCAGACGCTCGATCATCTCGTCATCGACTTCGCCACGTACACGCACCGCGTATTCACGGTCCATTTCGTAGGACGGGTGCATCAGGCGGTTAGCCAGCTCACCGTCGGTGGTGAACATCAGCAGACCGGTGGTATTGATGTCCAGGCGACCGATGTTGATCCAGCGACCTTCTTTCGGTTTCGGCATTTTGTCGAACACGGTCGGACGGCCTTCCGGGTCGTCACGGGTGCAGATTTCACCGTCGGGCTTGTTGTACATGATCACGCGGCGTACCGACTCGGCGGCTTCTTCGCGCTTGATCACCTTGCCATCAATGGTGATGGCGTCGTGCAGGTCGACGCGCAGGCCAAGGGTGGCGTCTTTGCCGTTGACCTTGATGCGGCCATGACTGATCCAGGCTTCTACGTCACGGCGCGAGCCGACGCCGATACGGGCGAGGACTTTCTGCAGCTTTTCGCCTGCGGGGCCGATTTCCTGGTCGTCTTTCTGGTCGTTGATACTCATCTGGGCACCTCCCGGTGTGGTCTGTTCAGGCCTTGCCTGAAGCGATGTAAAACTGAGTCCTGGGCGAAGGGATCGCTCGGGGGTCGCGAATCATACGCTCATGGAAGCATTCGCGCATCAGAGACTAGCTGAGGAATGGAGAGTTACTTGTTTTTCCGCCGACCGGTGGCGCCGAGTTTGATCAGTCGCAGGGAGGCTTCGGCGAGGATTGTGTGTTTGTCGGTCTTGTCGAGTTTCTTCCAGGCCCTGATCTCACGCTTGCTGCGGCCACAGCCGAGGCAGATGTCGTCGGTGAATTTGCAGAGGCTGATGCAAGGGTCTTTGGTTGAACTCATTACCAACTCCAGGAAACACCTCAAATCACCTGTGGGAGCGAGCCTGCTCGCGATTAGGGCTAAACATTCAACATCAAGGTGGCTGGCAGTCCGCTATCGCGAGCAGGCTCGCTCCCACAGGGGGGTAGGCGTCAGTCGTCGAATTCGCGGCGTTCGGCTTCGATTGCTTCGGCCAAGGCACGGGCTTCGGCTTCTTCGTCGCTCAGTTCGGGCTCGGGTTTGTGTTGCTCTAGTGCAGCGACGGCCGCCAGGAGTTTCTCTCGCGCTTGGGCGACACCGAGAACGTCGTCTTCCAGCTCTTCTTCCTGATCTTCTTCGATTGTGGCTTCAGGCTCAGGATGAAGTTCAACTTCAATTTCCGGCTCCGGCTGCTCCAGAACTTCTTCAGACTCAGTCAACGCGCCATCACGCAAAATGTCGTCGAAGTCGGTCTTGAGCCCCTCCTCCATGGTGTCCAGTTCCAGCAACAGCGTATGGAAACTGGTTTCTTCCTTGGGCTCTTCCGGCTCTGCACTGGCGTCGGCCAGTTCCTGCAAGCTGGCCGGGACTGGCGCGTCGTCGAAGTCGAGCACCGGATCAGGTTCCAGCTCACGCAAGTCAGCCAGTGGCGGCAAATCGTCGAGGTTTTTCAGGTTGAAGTGATCGAGAAAAGCCTTGGTGGTGGCGAACATCGCCGGTTTGCCGGGCACGTCACGGTAACCAACGATGCGAATCCACTCGCGCTCCAGCAGGGTCTTGACGATGTGACTGTTGACCGCCACGCCCCGCACGTCTTCGATCTCGCCCCGGGTGATCGGCTGGCGATAGGCGATCAGGGCGATGGTTTCGAGCATGGCGCGCGAATAACGCTGCGGGCGTTCTTCCCACAGTCGTCCGACCCACGGCGAAAATTTTTCGCGAATCTGCAGGCGATAGCCGGAGGCCACTTCCTTCAGCTCGAAGGCGCGACCGTCGCAGGACTTGGCCAGAATCGTCAGGGCTTTCTTGAAGACCGGCGGCTCCGGTCGCTCGCCCTCTTCGAAGAGTTCGAAGAGGCGTTCCAGCGATTGCGGTTTTCCCGAGGCCAACAGAAAGGCTTCAAGCAGTGGCGCCAGCTCGCGGGGTTCAGTCAGGTTCATGATTCAACTCGTTATTCGGCTCGGGCTCGCACGTGGATCGCCGCGAACGGCTCATTCTGCACCAGCTCGACCAAAGATTCCTTGACCAGTTCGAGGATCGCCATAAAGGTCACCACGACCCCCAGGCGTCCTTCTTCAGCGGTGAACAGCTCGACAAAAGGCACAAAACCACCGCCCTTGAGCCGGTCCAGCACGTCGCTCATGCGCTCGCGGGTGGACAGCGCCTCGCGGCTGACCTGGTGACTTTCGAACATGTCGCCACGGCGCAGGACTTCGGCCATGGACAACAACAGCTCTGACAGGCGCACGTCCGGCAACAGCTTGCGCGCCCGGGCTTCGGGGGCATCGAGCTTGGGCACGACCACGTCACGCCCGACCCGACTCAGGCCGTCGATGCCTTCGGCAGCGGCCTTGAAGCGTTCGTACTCCTGCAAGCGCCGGATCAGCTCCGCGCGCGGGTCGTCTTCTTCGTCTTCGATGGTTTCGGCACGCGGCAGCAACATCCGCGACTTGATCTCGGCCAGCATCGCGGCCATCACCAGGTATTCGGCGGCCAGCTCCAGGCGCACCGATTGCATCAACTCGACATACCCCATGTATTGACGGGTTATTTCCGCCACCGGGATGTCGAGGATGTTGATGTTCTGTTTGCGGATCAGGTACAGCAGCAGGTCGAGGGGACCTTCGAAGGCTTCGAGAAAAACCTCGAGTGCGTCCGGCGGGATGTACAGGTCCAGCGGCATTTCCATGACCGCCTGGCCATAGACCATGGCGAAGGGTAGCTCTTGCTGCGCGCCAGCCTGACTGTCAACGGGTTCTACTGCGGACATCTACGCCTCGGCCATGAACGGCGCAGGGTCGCCGCAACCGACACGGATCACTTCCGGCTCGCCGTCAGCGAGGTTGATCACGGTGGACGCCTTGATCCCGCCGAAACCGCCATCGATGATCAGGTCGACCTGATGCTCGAGCACCTGGCGCATTTCGTAAGGATCGGTCATCGGATCGGTTTCGCCGGGCAGGATCAGGGTCACGCTCATCAGCGGCTCACCGAGTTCTTCAAGCAGCGCCAAGGCTATCGGATGGCTTGGCACCCGCAGGCCGATGGTGCGTTTTTTCGGATGCAGCAACAGCCGCGGGACTTCGCGGGTGGCGTTCAGAATGAAGGTGTACGGTCCCGGCAGATGCGCCTTGAGCAAGCGAAACAGGCCGGTGTCGATCTTGGCGAACAGCCCCAACTGCGACAGGTCGCTGCAAATCAGCGCGAAGTTGTGCTTGTCGTCCAGCCCGCGCAACCGGCGCACGCGCTCCACGGCGTTCTTGTCGCCGATCTGGCAACCGATTGCGTAGGACGAGTCTGTGGGATAAATCACCACCCCGCCTTTGCGAATGATCTCGACAGCCTGCTTGATCAGGCGCGCTTGCGGGTTTTCCGGATGAATCTGGAAAAATTGACTCACATTCTCTACCTGTTCAGACGACGGCAATAATTGGGTCATGTTTGAATCGACACCACAGTGGTGGCAGATCCTCCGGGAGCGGGCGATATTCACCGATCTCGGACCAGCCTCCAGGGCCATGAAAATCACTGCCGGCGCTGACCAGCAGACCGAATTCACGGGCGAGAATCGCCAGGCTGCCCACTTGTTCGGCGGGCTGATGGCCATTGACCACTTCGATAGCGTGGCCCCCAGCTTGAATATAGTCAGAAATCAGCCGGCGACGCTTGCTGCGAGTGAAATCGTAGTGCCACGGATGCGCCAGGCTGACCCAGGCTTGTGCGGCTCTCAGGGTTTCGACCGTGTCTTCCAGGGTCGGCCAGTGTTGCTTGACGTCGCCCAGCTTGCCGGCGCCCAGCCATTTGCGGAACGCTTCGGCGCGATCCTTGACGAAACCTTCACGCACCATCCAGTCGGCGAAGTGCGGACGGGCCGGCGCATTGCCGCTGTCACCCAGCTCTTGTTGCATGGCCCGGGCACCGTCCAGCGCTCCCGGCATGCCTTTCAGCGCCAGTTTGCGGCTTATTTCTTCGGACCTTAGCCAGCGGCCATCGTGCAATTTGGCGATGGCCTCGACCAACGGGGCGGCATTGACATCAAACCCGTAGCCCAGCACATGAATGGTCGCACCGCCCCAAGTGCAGGATAATTCGACGCCATTGACCAGTTGCATTCCCAGTTCGGACGCAGCGGTGCGGGCCTCATCGAGGCCTTCCAGGGTGTCGTGATCGGTCAAGGCCAGGACTCGCACGCCTTTCTCGTACGCACGCGCTACCAGAACTGCCGGCGCGAGGGCGCCATCGGAAGCGGTGCTATGGCAGTGCAAATCGACATTCACGGGGATGTGTTACCTCAAATCAGCTGGCGCTATCGCGCGCCCATATGTTTGTTATTATGCCGCCACATCCTGCTTCTGGCTGCCACTGTGAAACAATTCATCGATTTCATCCCGCTTCTGCTGTTTTTCATCGTCTTCAAGATCGATCCACGGGTCGTCGACGTCGCCGGCCATGAAGTGACTGTAGGCGGTATTTACAGCGCCACCGCGATGCTGATCATCAGTTCCCTGGTGGTTTACGGCGCGCTGTTCATCAAACAGCGCAAGCTGGAGAAGAGCCAGTGGCTGACCCTCATCGCCTGCCTGGTGTTCGGTAGCCTGACATTGGCGTTCCACAGCGAGACCTTCCTTAAATGGAAAGCGCCGGTGGTCAACTGGCTGTTCGCCCTGGCCTTCATTGGCAGCCACTTCATCGGCGACCAACTGCTGATCAAGCGCATCATGGGCCACGCACTGACGCTGCCGGACCCGATCTGGACGCGTCTGAACATCGCCTGGATCGGGTTTTTCCTGTTTTGCGGTGCCGCCAACCTGTTCGTCGCGTTCACGTTCCAGAGCTACTGGGTCGACTTCAAGGTCTTCGGCAGCCTGGGCATGACGTTGCTGTTCCTGGTCGGCCAGGGCATTTACCTGTCCCGCCACCTGCATGACGCCGATACCACAACGCCAAAAACCGAGGACTGACATGCTTTACGCAATCATTGCCACAGACGTTGCCGACTCCCTCCCAGCCCGCCTGGCCGCACGGCCTGCACACCTTGAGCGCTTGCAAGTGCTCAAGGGCGAAGGGCGTATCGTGTTGGCCGGTCCACACCCGGCGGTCGACAGCAATGATCCGGGCGCTGCGGGTTTCACCGGCAGCCTGATCGTCGCCGAGTTCGATTCCCTGAGCGCGGCACAAGCCTGGGCCGATGCCGATCCTTACGTCGCCGCAGGCGTCTACGCCAACGTTTCGGTCAAGCCGTTCAAGCAAGTCCTGCCATAAAGTCCTGTCTCGCGGTGAACCTTGTCGGTTCATCGCGCTCTCAACGCTCATTATTCTCGTCTGACGGCCGACAACCTGCCCAATACTCGTATTGGAATCAGGAGTGGCGATGCGCAAAGGTCCGTTGTGTCTGATGTTGGTGACGTTGTCGATTGTGGCCCCTGTCCATGGTGAGGAACGCGCCGAGGGCGCCGGTTCGACGCCGTTGTCATTGAGCGCCGGCAGCCAGATCGCCGAGTTGCAACAACGCTTGAAAGCTAGCGAACAGCAACGAGAAGAACTGAGCAAACAACTGCAAAGTACCGATACTGAGCGTGAAAGCGCTCAACTGGCCCGGTTGCGCCAAGAGAATCAGCGCCTCAAGCTGCAACTCAAGGAAACCCAGGCCAGCAATCCGCTTCCACGCCTGCTGACCGATCAACAGCAGTGGTTCGTCATTGGCGCCGCAGTTGCGCTTTTGGCACTGCTCTGCGGTATCTTCGCCAGCGGTGCCACAAGAAAACGTAGGCAATGGCTAAATTGAGTGAGTCATGAGCGAGCTGTTATTAATTGATGATGACCAGGAGCTGTGTGAGCTCCTGAGCAGTTGGCTGAGCCAGGAAGGCTTTCAGGTCCGTGCCTGTCACGACGGCCATAGTGCCCGCCGTGCGCTGGCCGAAACGTCTCCGGCAGCCGTGGTGCTGGACGTGATGCTGCCCGATGGCAGTGGCCTGGAGCTGCTCAAGCAATTGCGCAGCGATCATCCCGACTTGCCGGTGCTGATGCTCTCCGCCCGCGGCGAGCCACTGGATCGCATCCTCGGCCTGGAACTGGGCGCCGACGACTACCTGGCCAAGCCGTGCGACCCGCGGGAACTGACAGCCCGTCTGCGCGCCGTATTGCGCCGCAGTCATCCGGCGGCCGCGTCGAGCCAGCTCGAACTGGGCGACCTGTGTTTCAGCCCGGTGCGCGGTGTGGTCAGCATCGACGAACAGGAATTCACCCTCACCGTTTCCGAAAGCCGCCTGCTCGAAGCCCTGCTCAAGCAACCTGGCGAGCCGCTGGACAAGCAGGAACTGGCGCAAATCGCCCTCGGCCGCAAACTGACCCTGTACGACCGCAGCCTGGACATGCACGTCAGCAACCTGCGTAAAAAGATCGGCCCACACCCCGACGGCCGTCCGCGCATCGTTGCCCTGCGTAGTCGCGGTTATTACTACAGCCTGTAAGATTTGTCAGGTCAGCACAAAATCGTCTTTACCCAAGCTTTACGCTCCGCTGACCGCCGCTTACCTTGATCCTCGTAATCTGTACTCATCCGGAACGTACCGGGAACGAGACAAGGAGATACACCATGCGCAAGACTCTTATCGCTCTGATGTTCGCTGCCGCCCTGCCGACCATTGCCATGGCTGCGCCTGAAGGTACCGGCCCGATGGGTGGCCCGATGGACGGTTCGCACCACGGCGGTCAGATGCACGGCATGCACGGCAAAGGCCCATACAGCCAGCTCGACCTGAGCCGTGAACAGCGCGACCAGATCCGCAAGATCATGGGCGAGCAGATGCACGAGCGTAAGCAACTGGTCGACAAATACCTGGAAAAACTCTCGCCAGCCGACCAGAAAGCCATGAAAGACGAAATGGCCGCCAACCACAAGAAAGCCGAAGCAGATGTACGTGCCCTGCTGAAACCGGATCAACAGAAGAAATTCGACGAGATCCAGAAAAAACAGGCTGAACGTCGCGCCGAATGGGCTGAGTTCAAGGCCTGGAAAGCGCAGCAACAGCAGCAACAGCCAAAAGCGCAATAATGCGCTAACCCCGGACCCGACGACTAAACCCGTCGGGTCTGTTTCTAATCAGTTCATTGTGGGAGTGAGCCTGCTCGCGATAGCGGTGCACCAGTCAATAAATGCTTGTCTGGCACACCGCTATCGCGAGCAGGCTCACTCCCACACTGATTTGTGATTGTTCGAGGATTTCCTGTGCGCTCATTGTTCTGGCGTATTCTGGCCAGCTTCTGGCTGGCCATCGCTCTGGTTGCAGGGCTGTCCATTTTGCTGGGGCACATGCTTAACCAGGATGCGTGGATACTCAGTCGCCATCCGGGCTTGAACAACTTGGCTGAACAGTGGACGCAAACCTATGAATCCCAGGGCGAGGAAGCGGCCCAGGACATTCTGGAACAGCGCAAACGCCAATATCACATCGACGTTCAAGTGCTCAACGAGAGCGGCGACCCAGTGGTGCGCGGCACGTTCCCCCGTCGTGCGGCCGCCTTCGAAGCACGGCAGAACAATGACGATAGGCGCCTGCCGTGGCGGCGTCTGACCGCGGAATACACCAGCGACAAAACCGGCGAAACCTACCTGCTGATCTACCGCATTCCACACCCGGAACTGGACGCCTGGCACCGCGAAAGCCTGCTCTGGCCGTTGAGCGCATTGGGTATTGCCCTGGTGGTGCTGACCCTTTTCAGCCTCTTCGTCACATTGTCCATCACGCGACCGCTGAGTCGCTTGCGCGGCGCGGTGCATGATCTGGGGCAAACCACCTATCAGCAGAACAGCCTGGTGAAACTGGCCAATCGCCGCGATGAATTCGGCGTGCTGGCCAACGATTTCAACCGCATGGGTGCACGCCTGCAAAGTCTGATCGGCAGCCAGCGGCAATTGCTGCGCGACGTGTCCCACGAATTGCGCTCCCCTCTCGCCCGACTGCGTATTGCGCTGGCGCTGGCCGAACGGGCAACGCCCGAGGAACGGGAAAAGCTTGCGCCGCGCCTGACGCGCGAGTGTGATCGGCTGGAAGCGTTGATCAGTGAAATCCTGGTGTTGGCGCGAGTCGATGCCGACAACGCGAGCGCCGAAGACGTTGATCTCAATGCGCTGCTCAACACCCTGCAAAAGGATGCTCAGCTGGGTTCGCCGGAGCAGAACGTACACCTCGAGGCCGAACCGCAGCTGAACCTCAAGGGTTGGCCGACGATGATCGAACGCGCCGTGGATAACCTGCTGCGCAATGCTCAGCGATTCAACCCGGTGGGGCAGGCGATTGAAATGCAGGCGGTGCGTCAGGGCGAACGGATCGTGGTCAGCGTGCGTGACCATGGGCCGGGAGTCGATGCCGGCCACTTGAGTCAGTTGGGCGAACCGTTCTACCGGGCACCCGGGCAAACAGCGCCCGGACATGGCCTGGGATTGGCGATTGCGCGCCGAGCGGCAGAACGACATGGCGGGGCCCTGGTGCTGGCCAACCACCCGGATGGCGGGTTTATCGCCAGCCTGGAATTACCGTTGGTGCCCGGAGTCACCTCTTAACTGATCGAGATAGAGAACGCGCTGATGATCGTTCCCACGCTCCGCGTGGGAATGCCTCAAGGGACGCTCCGCGTTCCAATGGGACGCAGAGCGTCCCGGGCTGCATTCCCACGCAAAGCGCGGGAACGATCTTTACTGACCAGGCCAGGCGCTGACGAATTCGGCCAGATCAACCTTCTCCGCCACGCGCGGCTCTTTCTGCGGCGTGCCGAGGTAGAGAAACGCGATGACCTGTTCACCCTCCGCCAATCCCAACCCTTTGGCCACATGCGCCGAATAGGCCAGATCACCTGTGCGCCAGACCGCGCCAATGCCTTGCGCATACGCGGCCAGCAAAATTCCGTGAGCCGCACATCCCGCTGCCAGTAATTGCTCGGACTTTGGATACTTGATGTGATCCTGCAACCGCGCGATCACCACGACCACCAACGGCGCGCGCAGTGGACCGTTACGCGCCTTGTCCAGCGCTGCTTCAGACACGTCGCTGTCCTGCAGCGTCGCCGCCTCAGCCAGCAACTCGCCCATCTGCTCACGCGCCGCGCCTTCGACTGTCAGGAAGCGCCAAGGCTGCAAGTGGCCGTGGTCGGGTGCGCGCATCGCGGCGGCGAACAGCGCTTCGCGTTGTTCAGCGGTGGGTGCCGGGTCGATCAGTCGTGGAACGGAAACACGGTTGAGCAAAGCGTCGAGAGCCTGCATCGGCCACCTCCTGTAAAAAATGTTTGGCTATTCTAGCGGTAACCACCTCAGGAGTGCCGGTTTACATAGCAGGCCCCACGGGTAGAATGGCGCCCTTCCCATTATCAGCCCGAGCGGACTTCATGGCGTTGCCGACCTTACGGACTATTGGTTTCATCATCGGCATCTTCCTGATCACGTTGGCCATCGCCATGGTTGTGCCCATGGCCACACTGGTGATTTTCGAACGCACCAGCGACCTGCCTTCGTTCCTTTGGGCGAGCATGATCACCTTTGTCGCCGGCCTCGCGCTGGTCATCCCCGGTCGCCCCGAACACGTGCACCTGCGCCCGCGCGACATGTACTTGCTGACCGTCAGCAGCTGGCTGGTGGTGTGCATTTTCGCCGCGCTTCCGTTCCTGCTGACCCAGCACATCAGCTACACCGACTCGTTTTTTGAAAGCATGTCCGGCATCACCGCCACGGGTTCCACGGTATTGACCGGCCTGGACACCATGTCCCCTGGCATCCTGATCTGGCGCTCGCTGCTGCACTGGATCGGCGGCATCGGCTTCATCGGCATGGCGGTTGCGATTCTGCCGTTGCTGCGAATCGGCGGCATGCGCCTGTTTCAGACAGAGTCGTCGGACCGATCCGAAAAAATCATGCCCCGTTCGCACATGGTGGCGCGCCTGATCGTGGCGGCCTACGTCGGCATTACCATCCTAGGCAGCCTGGCGTTCTGGTGGGCCGGGATGAGCCTGTTCGATGCGATCAACCACGCCATGTCAGCCATTTCCACCGGCGGATTCTCCACGTCCGATCAGTCACTGGCGAAGTGGACACAACCGGCGGTGCACTGGGTGGCGATTGTCATCATGATCCTCGGCAGCCTGCCGTTCACCCTGTACGTGGCGACCTTGCGCGGTAACCGTCGAGCACTGATCAAGGACCAGCAAGTTCAGGGTTTGCTCGGCATGTTGCTGGTGACCTGGCTGGTGCTCGGCACCTGGTATTGGTGGACCACCAAACTGCACTGGCTCGATGCCCTGCGCCATGTGGCACTGAACGTGACGTCGGTGGTGACGACCACCGGTTTTGCACTGGGGGATTACAGCCTCTGGGGAAATTTCTCGCTGATGCTGTTTTTCTATCTGGGTTTTGTCGGCGGTTGCTCGGGCTCGACGGCCGGCGGGATCAAGATTTTCCGCTTTCAGGTCGCCTATATCCTGCTCAAGGCCAACCTTAATCAGCTGATTCACCCGCGCGCGGTGATCAAGCAGAAGTACAACGGTCACCGTCTCGACGAAGAAATCGTGCGTTCGATCCTGACGTTTTCGTTCTTCTTCGCCATCACCATTTGCGTGATCGCATTGCTGCTGTCGCTGCTCGGCGTGGACTGGATGACCGCCCTGACCGGCGCGGCCAGTACCGTCTCCGGCGTCGGTCCGGGCCTGGGCGAAACCATCGGCCCGGCGGGCAACTTCGCCACCCTGCCGGACGCCGCCAAGTGGATTCTCTCGTTCGGCATGCTGCTGGGACGACTGGAGATCATTACGGTGTTTGTTCTGTGCATTCCTGCGTTCTGGCGCCACTGACAGTCGCGGGCGCTTCCATCAGCCGTGCCCGGTACTCGCCGGGCGTGGCGTCGAACCAGCGGCGGAAGGCGCGGAAGAAATTGCTCGGGTCGGCGAACCCCAACAGGTAGGCAATTTCCAGCAGGGTCATGGTTGGTTGCGCCAAGTATTGCTCGGCCAGTTCGCGCCGCGTGTCGTCCAGCAATGTCTGAAAACTCGTGCCTTCTTCCTGCAAGCGTCGCTGCAGGGTCCGTTGCGACAAGTGCAGCGTCTGCGCCACGGTATCGCGCTTGGGTTCGCCCTGGGGCAGCAAACGGCACAGCACCTGCCGCGCCTTATGGGTCACCCGACTCTCGGAAAACCGCGCCAGATACTCACCGGCAAACCGGTCATGCAGCAGCGCCATCGCCTCGTTGGCGGTCGGTAGCGGCGCCTCCATGTCGGCGCGTTCGAAGATCAACGCGTCATAAGGTGCGTTGAACACCAACGGTGCATGGAACGCTAGTTTGTAGGGTTCAAGATTGCTCGGCTGATCGCCCTGCACCAGCACTTTGCGCGGTTGCAGCGTGCGCCCGGTCAACCAGCCACACAGCGCCAGCGCACAAGCCAGCGAAGCTTCGGCACTTTGTCGGGTCGGCGGCAGGTGGTCGCCATGCACCGTCAGAATCAGCGCATACCCTTCATCCAGCAGCCGGAAGCTCAGGTCAGCACTTTCGGCAATGATCCGCTGATAGCGCACCAGCCGTTGAAAGCCTTCGGCCAGGGTCTGGCTGGACATCAGCGCGTAACCGGCGACATGAAAGGAGGCCGGGCGCACCACTTTGCCCATGTTCAGGCCGATAGCGGGGTTACCGGACAGCTCGACCGCACGCTGCCACAGCCGTGTCATGGAGTCTTGCGGGAAGCGCGCATCGGGGTCATCCAGTGCCGCGTAGTCGAGCCCCAGTTGCTTGAACAGAACCCGGCAATCCAGGCCGTCCATCTCCAGTGCTTTGACAATCCCCATCGCCCAGCTTGCAGAAGTCGTTCGTTCGCTCATGGCGTTTACTTACTACGTGGTGAGCCGTCTAACGCGGCAAGTTTTCAAAGGATACTAAAGTGGCGCCTATTGTCACTGGCTGACGCCATTGATCACTCTAGACTCAAATAAGCTACCGGCAGAACAACTTGCAATCAGAACAACAACCACAGAGATCGCAGTCGTGGAAAACATCAGACGTTTCAACAGTTTCGCTGAGTTTTACCCGTACTACCTCAGCGAACACAGCAACAGCACCTGTCGACGATTGCATTTTGTCGGTACCAGCCTGGTCATCTTCATTCTGGCGTTGGCCATCGGCAAAGGCGCATGGCTGATGTTGCTCGCCTTGCCGCTGGCCGGTTACAGCTTTGCCTGGGTCGGCCATTTCTTCTTCGAGAAGAACCGCCCGGCGACTTTCCAGCACCCGCTGTACAGCCTGCTCGGCGACTTCGTCATGTACCGCGACATGGTGCTGGGTCGCGTGCCGTTCTAGGCTCCCACAGTCACAAAAGCGCCCTGCGTAGCCTGTGCAAAATTGGATCCAAGTCCTACACTCAAAATGTCCCTTTCGCTTAGAACAAGAGGATAGCTGATGAATGCCAGTGCTCGTTTCACCCACATGCAGGATGGCACGCAGGAAGACTGGGCGATTATTGCCGCGGACTTCAGTGCCTATGCGAGGCAGCTGCCGACTCGGATTGTGGCGCACCTGAAATTACTGGAAGGTGATTTTGGCGGCTTCCCGGTGGATCGCCTGACCCATTCCCTGCAAACCGCCAGCCGTGCCTGGCGCGATGGCCGTAATGAAGAATATGTGGTCTGCGCACTGCTTCACGACATCGGCGACACGCTGGGCTCCTACAACCATCCGGACATTGCCGCGGCGATCCTCAAGCCGTTCGTCAGCGCCGAGAACCTGTGGATGGTGGAGAAGCATGGGATTTTCCAGGGCTATTATTTCTTCCACCACTTGGGGATGGACCGGCACCTGCGCGAGCAATTCAGCGAACATCCGCAGTATCAGGCGACCATCGAGTTCTGCGCCAAGTACGATGCGGCGGCGTTTGATCCGGCGTATGACACCCTGCCGTTGAGTTTTTTCGAGCCGATGATGGAGCGCTTGTTTGCGCAGCCTAAGCATTCGATCTACAAGGCGGCGATGGAAGAACACGCACCGGCCTGATGGATCCAGCGGGACCGCTGCGCGGTCCATCGCGAGCAGGCTCACTCCCACAGTGGATTTCCAGTGGACACATTATTTGTGACCACCTCAGTTCAAATGTGGGAGTGAGCCTGCTCGCGATGGGGCCAGCCCGGTCACCGCAAACTTCAAGCCGGTTCGGCAACCTTCAGCGCCTTCAATTCAGCCTCCCGCGCCTGCGCATCCGCCAACCGATACAACTCGATCGAACCGTCCCAATGCTCGATCAACGCCGTGCACGACTCCACCCAATCCCCGCAATTGAGGTAATCCACCCCGCCAACCTTGCGGATCTCGGCATGGTGAATGTGCCCGCACACCACGCCGTGCAATTCGCGCTTCACGCATTCGTGGGCAATGGCCTCTTCAAAATCGCTGATGAAGCTGACCGCCGTTTTCACCTTGTGCTTGAGGTACGCCGACAGTGACCAGTAGCCATAGCCATAACGGGCGCGCCAGTGATTCAGCCAACGGTTGAGGGTCAGGGTGAATTCGTAGGCCGAATCGCCAAGGAAGGCCAGCCAGCGGTGATAGCGGGTGATGACGTCAAACTGATCGCCGTGGATCACCAGCAGATGGCGGCCATCGGCGGTCACGTGCACCGCCTCGTCCACCAACTGGATATTGCCCAGCATCAGCTTCGAATAACGACGCAGGAATTCGTCGTGGTTACCGGTGACGTAGATCACCTCGGTGCCCCGCTTGCTCATGGTCAGCAGCCGGCGGATCACATTGGTGTGCGCCTGCGGCCAGTACATGCCGCTGCGCAGTTTCCAGCCGTCGATGATGTCGCCGACCAGGTAAATCTTGTCCGCGTGATAGCCCTTGAGAAACTGCGACAGGTGTTCAGCCTGGCAATCCCGGGTGCCCAGGTGCACATCGGAAATCCACAAGGTCCGCACACGTTGCTTACGGCTGGGTTTGGCGAGCTCGGCGCTGGTCATGGGTAACCCTCAGGACAGGTTTTGGCAAGCTTGCGCCGGTCGGGTTAATGGCCCATGACAGTGGCGAGTCAGTCCTGTGACAGCACCCTGGCGGTGTAGACTGGCCGCATCTTGCCCGGGAGACCTGCGATGAGACCGATCCTCACGCTACGCCAGTACACCGAAGACCTGATCGTCCACAGCCACGACCACGCGCAACTGGTGTTCGGGCTCTCGGGCGCGCTGGATTTTGAAGTCGGCGGGCGTGGCAGTCAGGTGGTGCAACAAAGTTTCGTGGTGGTGCCGTCCGGCTTCCATCACGCCTGCGGCAGCAGCAATGGCAGCCGCTGCCTGGTGCTGGATGTGCCGAGCGATCAATGGATTTCACAGTCCCTGGGCGATCACGCCGAGGCCAGTCGACGCCTGCTCGACAATGCCGGTCGCCTGCCGCTGGACGCCGGGCAAAGCCAGTTGGTGAGCTGGCTTGCGGCCAGTCAGGTCAGTGATCCGTTGATTGCCCAGCAAGGCGCGGTGCTGTTGCTGGCCAGCCTCAACAACGCCAGGCCCGACGTCGTGGGCGGTCGACGCTTGCCATATGCCGCCCTGAACGCGCACATCGATCAGTACGCGGCTTATCCGCTGCAGGTTGCCGATCTGGCGCGCATCGCCGGGTTGTCGAGCGCTCGGTTGCATGCACGGTTCGTCGCGGAATGCGGGCAGACGCCGATGGACTACATTCGCAGTCGACGCCTGCATATAGCGGTGGGATTGCTGCGGGACTCGCCGCTGCCTGTCGGCGAGATCGCCAGTCGGGTCGGTTACAGTTCCCAGAGCGCATTTGCTGCGGCGGTGTTGCGCGAGTTCGGTGCGACGCCGGGCGAGCTGCGCCGCGAGTCTGGCAACAAAGGACGATAGTCTGGCGACAGACATGGCCAGCATTGCGCGATTAAATAATGAGCAGCTGCCGATGTCTGTCGGCTTGGCTCACTACCGTTATCAAGGATTGCAATGACTCCGCGTACCGCCCTCGGCGCCCTGCATATCGGCGCACTGATGTTTGGCCTGACCGGTGTGTTCGGCAAACTCGCTGCCGCCTCCCCCTCGGTCATCGTTTTTGGTCGGGCCGCGTTTGCCGTACTGGCATTGGCATTCTTCGCACGGTTCGCCAGCAACACACGCTGGCAGAAACTCGAAGCGCAGGACTGGCGCCGCCTGCTGCTCAGCGGCTTGCTGCTGGCGGGGCATTGGGTGAGTTTTTTCATTGCGGTGAAAGTCGCGGGCGTGGCGATTGCGACCCTGGGGTTCGCCAGCTTCCCGGCGTTTACCGTGATTCTCGAAGGGCTGATTTTCCGTGAGCGGATTCGCGCCAACGAAATCCTCTTGGTCGTGCTGGTGAGTGTCGGGCTGGTGCTGGTCACGCCTGACTTCGATCTGGCGAGCGGTGCCACCGTGGGCCTGCTCTGGGCCGTCGGGTCAGGTTTGCTGTTCGCCCTGCTGTCGCTGACCAACCGCGCCAGCTCCGGGCGAATCCCGGCGGTGCAGGCCGCGCTGTGTCAGAACGTAGTGGTTGCTTTGTGCCTGCTGCCAATGGCAGCGCCGCAATTGAGCGAGGTGCGCGCTCTCGACTGGCTGTGGATCGGTCTGCTCGGCGTGTTCTGCACCGGGGTTGCCCACAGTTTGTTCGTCGCCAGCCTGGCGGTCATCAAGGCGCGCACCGCCGCCGTGGTGTTCGCCCTGGAGCCGGTCTACGGGATCACCATGGCGTGGCTGTTGTTCGATGAAAACCCGACGCTGCGCATGCTCATCGGCGGTGCATTGATCATCGTCGCGATTGTGGTTTCCAGCAGGCTGTCGGGCGGTTCCAGTAAAAAAACCGTGGCGGCCGAAGCCGCCTCTCACTGAGTCCGGTCGTTATGGCCGAGGTCGCGGTCGGGATCGATCTGATCGCGGACTCGCTGCTTGAGCACTTTGGCTTCCGGGAAACCTCCGTCGGCCTTGCGCTCCCAGAGCTGCACTTCGTCACAGAAAATGTGGAAGACACCGCCAGTGCCGGGCACCAGCGAGACTTTGCCCAGGTCATCGCCGAAAGTGCTGAGCAGTTCTTGCGCCAGCCAGGCAGCGCGCAACAGCCATTGGCATTGCGTGCAGTAGGTGATGACGATTTCCGGTTTTTGCGGGGTCATGATGGTCGAATTCCTGAACCTGAGTGCGCCGCCAGTTTAGTTGCTCAGCGGATGCCGGCCAACAGACTCCGGGCGGTCTGCTTGAGCGGCTCATCACCTTCCTTGAGC
Source organism: Pseudomonas sp. fls2-241-R2A-110 (assembly GCF_030209165.1). Taxonomy (NCBI): domain Bacteria; kingdom Pseudomonadati; phylum Pseudomonadota; class Gammaproteobacteria; order Pseudomonadales; family Pseudomonadaceae; genus Pseudomonas; species Pseudomonas sp. fls2-241-R2A-110. The sequence continues at coordinate 41,056 of NZ_JARVSN010000026.1, forward strand.
AACTCGTTGAGCAGCTCGATGGCGCTGTCCAGATCACCGTCGTCGATGCAGTTCTGGGCTTGTTCCAGCTTGCCGGCGCTGGTCGGCCTGGCCGGCTCAAGGTTGAGGGGTTCGAGTTCCAGCGATTGTCCGCTGTCGCTGAACGAGTCGAGAAAATCGTCATCCAGTGACTGTGAGTCAGGTTCGGGCACCCATTCGAGTACGGATTCGGGTTCGTCCAGGGTCGTCTCGTCGGGCATCTCGAACACATCGGGCAATACGTGCAGGTTTGAAGCGAACGCGGGCTCTGCTGCTTTGGCCGGTGCATTGCTGGATTTAGCCGTTTCGAAGGGGCTGACCAGATCCCAATTCGCATCCATCGACAGATCATCCAGGTTCAACTGGAATTCGTCGGCGGGCGCGCTTTCGGGCTTCATCGCAACGATGTTTGTCGCCACCGCAGGCACCGGCACCGCGCTCAGTTTCGGATGACGTTCGCGAATATCCTGAAGCGTTTGCGGGTCGAACCCGGCGTCACGCAAGCTGTTTTCCTGCGCCTCATAGGCGCGAACATCACCTTGCTTACCGAGGACTTCCAGCAGTTGCACCGCCAGGTCCGTGCGCTGTGGTTGCTTGGCCAAGGCGTCTCGCAACAAACCGGCTGCTTCGGAATATCGCCCATAGGCCAGGTAGATGCCAACGCCTTCCAGCACATCACCCGCCGCCGTTTCTTCACGAGGTATGGGAGGCGGCGCGGACGCTGGAGCGTATACCACCGCAGCAGCGGCTCGATCGAGCACCGGCTCGTGGCGCGACGGTAAAACGGCTGGATCCGGCGCCAATTCCTGACCAAGCTGTTGTCGGCGGCGAACAAACAGCCCCAGAAGCACCAGTGCTATCAATCCCAGCAAGCCGATGATCAGCGGCCAATGGCTGTCGGCCTCTTCGACAACGACCGGGGCAGCAGGCACTACCGCGACTGGCGTTACAGGCGGTGCCTGCTTGATCTCGGCCAGTTGGGTTTGCAGTTCGGATACCTGTTTTTTCTGGCCAGCCGCCTGCTCGTCCTGAGCCTTGAGCTTCGCGCTCAACTCATCGACGGTCTTTTGCAGTTGCTGGTTTTGCAAAATGCTGGCGGCCAGTTGTTCGGCAACGGGATCGCTCACAGGAGCCGCGACAGGTGGATCGACCTTGGGCGCCGTCGCTGACTTCTTCGCCACCGGTGCTGACGCAGTCGCCGGTTTTACGCTCGGGAAGGGAGAGTTTGGCTGGTCGGCGACGGGGACATCGTCGGCCGGCACAATCCCGGGTGAACCCGGTGGATCGATCAGTACCGTGTACTCGCGCAGCAAACGCCCGTTGGGCTGGTTGAGCTGCACCAGGAAATTCAGGAAGGGTTCGTTGACCGGTTTGCTGGAGGTCACCCGGATCAGGCTGCGGTTGCCCCGCAGCACCGGTGTGAACTTCAGGTCGTTGAGGAAGAACACCCGATCGACGCCGGCGCGGCCGAACTCATCCGCCGTCGCCAGGCTGACGGAGAGCTCGCCCTCCTCCAGACTGCCGACATCCACCAAGGCAATGTCGGCACGCAACGGCTGATTCAACGCGGAATGAAGGGTTATGTCACCCAGTCCCAGCGCAGGGGCCAATGCCGAGTAAGTGACAGCACCACCGACCAGAACCAGCCTGGCGCAACACCGCAAAACAACGTGCCAACTCTCGAGCATGTGCATCCCTTAGATAACCAGAACCAACCTGTACGTGTTCGCACATCCGGTACGAACACGATATTGCCTAGTAGTTCTTTATAGTCCGCTCAACGGGGTATCTCAAAAAGCTGATACGCGGTTATGCCTCAAGATTTTTCCAGGTTCGCCAGAATGTGCCCGTGAACGCGCATGCAGATCTTCAATTCCGCCTCATCCACGCCTTCGAACAGTTCGCGGCGCAGCTGATTGGCAATGGTTTCAATTTGTTCGATCAGGGGACGGGCCGGGGGACACAGGACGATCTTCTTCGCCCGACGGTCTTCCAGCACCGATTGGCGCTGGACAAGTCCCTGGCTTTCCAGGCTATCAAGCAATCGGGCCAGGGTCGGCCCTTCGACGCCGACGCTTTGCGCCAGTTCACGTTGGGTCGGTGCTTCGTCGAAACGGGCCAGGTGCAGCAGCACCAGCCAGCGCGCCTGGGACAATCCGAGGCCTGCCAGACGGCGGTCCAGTTCGGCACGCCAGCCACGCGACATCTGGGCCAGTTGCATGCCAAAACGGTGTTGATCGGTTAACGGCATAAAACACTCATGATCAGACTGAAATAGAGAAAAACTAATTATTAGTCAGCTAAGCATGACCATTGGTTTGAGGCAAGGACTGGTCTGTAGTGAATCGTTACATCACCCTGACAGATCACTTAAACCTCAAACTCAGATTGCAGCGCCGCCCGCACGCAATACAAAACCCCTTCCGGCACTCTCCCCGCAAACAACGCGGCGATCTCCGAGACCGGCGGCAATTCGCCCTCGCCGTCGAGGAATGCATCCTGGACTTCGCCCATCAATTCTTCCGGCAGGTCCAGCGCTTGTTCCAGCGACAGCTGCTGCTTGCCAATGGCCTCGGCGAGCATGGTGTAGACATTCTTTTCCGAGCATTGCAGCTGACCGGCAATCTGCAGCGGCGTCATGCCGGCCCGGGCCAGGGTAATCAGCTCGTGGCGTACGTCGGCCACCACTTTCGGCGCCTCGACCTGCCCGCCCAACACTTCGAGAAAGGCTTCGCCGTAACGCTCCAGCTTGCGCGCGCCGACGCCGCTGACCGTGGCCATTTCCGCCAGCGAGGTCGGTTGGCTGCGGAGCATTTCCAGCAAGGTCGAGTCGGGGAAAATGACGTAGGGCGGCACACCATGTTCTTCGGCGAGCTTGCGACGCAGGGCGCGCAAGGCTTCCCACTGTTCGCGCTCTTCGCCGCGCACCAGTTGGCTTGCCTGGCTCTTGCTGCTTTTGGCAGTGGTTTGCGGTTTGAGGTCGCGGCGCAATTCCAGGGTCACTTCGCCCTTGAGCAGCGGTCGGCAGGTGTCGCTCAGACGCAGGCCGCCGTAGCCTTCGAGGTCGATATCGGCCAGGCCACGGGCCACCAGCTGGCGAAACAGGGAGCGCCATTCACTCTCGCCCATCGCTTTGCCGACACCATAAACCGACAGATGCTGATGGCCGAAACTGCGGATCTTTTCGTTGTCCTTGCCCAGCAATACATCCACCAGATGCCCGACGCCATAACGCTGGCCGGTGCGGTAGATCGCCGAGAGTGCCTGACGGGCCGGCTCGGTGGCATCCCAGGTCTGCACGCCATCGACGCAGTTATCGCAATGGCCGCACGGCTCGGGCATGTCTTCGTCGAAGTAGGCCAGCAGGGTCTGGCGACGGCAGCGAGTTTCTTCGCACAGCGAGAGCATGGCGTCGAGCTTGTGCTGCTCCAGACGCTTGTGGCGCTCGTCGCCTTCAGAGTTTTGCAGCATCTGCTTGAGCATCACCACGTCTTGCAGGCCGTAGGCCATCCAGGCATCCGCCGGCAGGCCATCACGGCCACCGCGACCGGTTTCCTGGTAGTAAGCCTCAAGGGATTTCGGCAAGTCGAGGTGAGCGACAAAGCGCACGTTGGGTTTGTCGATGCCCATGCCGAACGCCACCGTGGCGACCATGATCAGGCCTTCCTCGTTGAGGAAGCGTTTCTGGTTATGGGCGCGGGTCTCGTTGGGCAAACCGGCGTGATACGGCAGCGCCGGGAAGCCTTGCTCGCTGAGAAACACTGCCACTTCGTCGACTTTCTTGCGCGACAGGCAATAGACGATGCCGGCATCGCTGCGACGCTCGGCGAGGAACGCCAGCAACTGCTTGCGCGGCTGCTCCTTGGGCACGATGCGGTAGAAAATGTTGGGGCGGTCAAAGCTCGACAGAAAGCGCTCGGCATTGTTCAGATGCAGCCGGTCGATGATTTCTTCACGGGTGCGTTTGTCTGCAGTGGCCGTCAGGGCAATACGCGGGACATTGGGGAACAACTCCGCCAACTGCCCCAGTTGCAGGTATTCGCGACGGAAATCGTGGCCCCATTGGGACACGCAGTGCGCTTCGTCGATGGCGAACAGGGAGATTTCAAGACTTTGCAGGAAGGCCAGCATCCGTGGCTGGACCAATCGTTCGGGCGCCAGATACAGCATCTTCACTTCGCCGCGCTTGATGCGCGCAGCGAGGTCGCGCTGCTGCTCGGCACTGAGCGTTGAGTTCAATGCGGCCGCGGCGACACCCAGTTCTTCGAGGGTGGCGACCTGATCGTCCATCAGTGCGATCAGCGGCGACACCACCACGGCCAGGCCATCACGCAGCAGCGCGGGCACTTGGAAACACAAGGATTTGCCGCCACCGGTAGGCATCAGCACCAAGGCGTCGCCGCCACTGGCCACGCGCTCAATGATTGCACCCTGACGGCCACGGAAACTGTCGTAGCCGAAGATGTCCTTGAGGACGCGTTGAGCCTGCTCGAGCATAAAAACTCCAAAAATCACCGAAACATCCCTGCAAGGCTGGTTCAGAACCACGAAGGCTGCACCGACAAATCGTAAGTGCGCATTGCATGACGCTTCACATTTCAGCCGCGACGCCAGCAGGGCATCACAAAACGCGCGAGTATACCCGAGGCCTCCTCTTCAAAGGGTGCCGCTGAGAAGACACACAAGGTCAAAACCGTGCGAGACCCTGTGGGAGCGAGCTTGCTCGCGATGAGGGGGTGTCAGGCAACAAAGATGCTGAATGTATAACCGCCATCGCGAGCAGGCTCGCTCCCACAGGGATTGTGGTGTTCCGGGGCGCAAATATGCCGCGCGGCTGGCCTGTGTGCTCAAGAAGGCCTAGAATTCCCGCATCTGTTAATTCCCAAGGTAGCCCTTTAATGTCCTTCGCTGAGCAACTAACCCGTTTGCAAGTCTTCCTCGACGCCGACGAACTGCATGACGAGGCGCTGGACTACGTGGCCGCCCACGGCTACCTCACCGCGCTGTCGATCTGCTCCGAAGTGGTTCCGGATCGTGAATGGATCGACGCTCTTTTCGCCGAAGAGCCGCATTACGCCGACGACACCGAGCGTGAAGCCATCGAATCCACCCTGCTCGCGCTAAAGGCACACATCGCTCGCCAGCTGGCCTCCGATGAAGAATTCGAGTTGCCGTGCGAGCTGGACCTGGGCGAAGAGCCGGACGATTCCGACCTGCGCGGCTGGTGCATCGGTTTCATGGAAGGCGTTTTCCTGCGTGAAGCGGCCTGGTTCGAAACCGCCGAAGACGAAGTCAGCGAAATGCTGCTGCCGATCATGGTCGGTTCGGGTCTGTTCGACGAACAGCCTGAGTTCGAAGACATCGCCAAAGACCCCAACCTGATGGACGACATGATCGTACAGATCCCGGAAGCCCTGACCGCGCTGTACCTGCTGTGCCAGGCGCCAGACGAAAAACCGGCGATCCTCAAGCCACGTCACCACTAAGGTTTTGCCTATGGACAACCCCATAGGCAACCGCTCCCTGATGTTGCGTTACGTGCTGCTGGCCATCGGCTGGCTGAGCGTAGCGCTGGGGGTGATCGGGATTTTCCTGCCGGTGTTGCCCACCACCCCGTTCCTGCTGCTGGCAGCCGCCTGCTTCGCCCGTAGTTCGCCACGTTTTTATAAGTGGCTGGTCGAGCATCCGCAGCTTGGCCCGTGGATTCGCGACTACCTCGACGGCAACGGTATCCCGCTCAAGGGCAAGGTCTACGCCATCGGGCTGATGTGGGCGAGCATCCTGTTTTCCTGTTATCTGGTGCCACTGCCGTGGGCCCGTGGATTCATGCTGACCAGCGCAGTGCTGGTGACGATCTACCTCCTCAAACAGAAAACCCTGCGCAAAACCTGAAAAATGATCGTTCCCACGCAGAGCGTGGAAACGATCAGCGCGCGAACCGACCCGACGATCAACCCTCCCTTTTAAAGAACTGCGCCTAGACTTCAGTCATCTGCACCCGAGCAGCCAGACATGTCCCGTCGCCGGCGTAGTCCAGGATGGCCAGCGCTCCGACTTCGGCTCGGCGGATGGCTGCTGCTGGCGAGTTTTCTGCTGGCGGGACTGGGTAACGTCGGGGCCAACTGGGAGTTTTCACAGATTTTGCAGATCGCCGAACAGCGCTACGGTCCGCTCGGCGCTGCCCAAGGAAGAATCGAGGCCTGGAGTCAAATGCTCAAAAGCGAAACCAACCAGCCCGAGCGCGAGCAACTGGACGCGGTCAATCGTTTTTTCAATCAACAACTGAGTTTCCAGGACGACACCCGCATCTGGCGTCAGACCGATTACTGGGCAACGCCAGAAGAATCACTGATCAAGGGCGCAGGTGACTGCGAAGACTACGCCCTGGCGAAGTATTTCAGCCTGCGCCAACTCGGGGTTCCCAGCGAAAAGCTGCGCATCACCTACGTCAAGGCCCTGACCCAGAACCAGGCGCACATGGTGCTGACCTTCTACAGCAACCCCGCGGCCGAACCGCTGGTACTGGACAACCTGATCGGCGACATCCGCCCCGCTTCCCAACGCAAAGACCTGTTGCCGGTGTACGCCTTCAATGCAGAAGGCCTGTATTTACCGGGGGCCAATGGCGGCAAGCGCAGCAGCGACTCGAAAAAGCTGTCGCGCTGGCAAGACGTGTTGAAAAAGATGCAGGCTGAAGGGTTCGCCGTGGGCGAAGGCTAGCGGCCATCGCAAGGAGCGTTGTATGTCACTGCGCAAACAGTTGTTCATCGCCATTTGCCTGTTCTTGCTGGTGGCGTTCAGCGGCAGTTTTTTTGTCAGCCTGGAAAGCTCACGCGAACAAATGCTCGGCCAGTTGCGCTCCCACGCCCAGGACGCTGCCACCGCACTGGGCTTGTCGCTGACGGAGCAGATCGATGATCCGGCAATGATCGAATTGATGGTCAGTTCGATCTTCGACAGTGGCTATTTTCGCAGCATTCGTGTGGTCAACATCGTCGATGGAGAGGTGCTGGTCGAGCGCAACGCAGCAACGCATATCGACGGCGTGCCCGGCTGGTTCGTGAGCCTGGTCAATCTGCGCCCGGAAGGCGGCGATGCGCTGGTCACGCGAGGCTGGGAACAGGTGGCGCGAGTCGAAGTGCTGAGCAACCCGCAGTTTGCCTTGGCCAAACTCTGGGACAGCACGCTCGGCAGCCTGATCTGGTTGCTGATCTGCGGACTGCTCAGCGCCGTGTTCGGTGGTTGGCTGCTACGCCGGCAATTGCGCCCGCTCGACAAAATGGTCAAACAAGCCCAAGCCATCAGTAAACGCGAGTTCCTGAGCCTGCCCAAGCTGCCGCGCACACCCGAATTGAAACGCGTGGTGCTGGCGATGAACCAGATGGTCGAAAAGCTCAAGGCGCTGTTCGCCGAAGAGGCCGCCCGCAGTGAAAAGCTGCGCGCCGAGTCCTATCAGGACGGCCTCACGGGACTGGCCAACCGGCGCTTGCTGGATGAGCAACTGGACGATCATTTACTGGTCGGCGAACAAAGCAGCGACGGCCATCTTCTGATGTTGCGGATCAACGATCTGATTGGTCTCAACCAACGCCTGGGCGGTCAGCGCACGGATGCGCTGATCAGGACCGTCGGCGAACTGCTCAAGCGTCTGACTCAGGTTCCGGCACGGCGCACCTGGCTGGCAGCGCGCAATCGGGGTGGCGAGTTCAGCTTGCTGACTCCCGGCCTGGACAGCACGGACGCCGCGCGCCTGGCTTCGGAAATCAGCGCCACCCTGGAAAACCTGCGCCTGACGGGCGCCAGCGACTGCATGCCCGTGGCGCACCTGGGCGTGGTCGCCTATCACCCCGGCGAACGGGCCAGCGACGTGTTCCTGCGCCTCGACCAGGCGCTGACTCAGGCCCAGCAGCATCCCGAACGCCCATGGATACACCTGGCTCACGCCGATACCGTGCCAAATCACGCTCAACACGACTGGCGCACCTGGATCGACGACGCCCTGACCGAAGGCAAGATGCAGTTGTATTTCCAACCCGTGGTGCAATGCGCCGACACCAGCCAGGTGCTGCACCACAAAGTCCTTGCACGTTTGCTTGACCCACAGGGCGAGGCAATTCCCGCCGGGCATTTCCTGCCGTGGATCGAGCGTCTTGGCTGGTCGGCGCGCTTCGATCTGGCGATGCTCGAAGCCACCCTCGAATACCTCGTCGTCAATCGTTGGCCGCTGGCATTAAGCCTGTCGGGCAACACCCTGCGTGATCAAACGCAGCTCAAACACATTATCGACATGCTCGAATCACTGCCTGAACTGGCGCCCCTGCTGATCCTGGAAATCGACGAACGCCAACTGCCGCCGCCGGAAGAATTACAGCGCCTGAGCCATAGTTTGCTCAACACCGGGTATCGCATCGGATTGCAGCATTTCGGTGGCAGCTTCAGCCAGATCGGCAATCTGACGCAGTTGGGCCTGGCGTACTTGAAAATCGATGGGGCCTATATCCGTCACATTGACGAGCAGCCTGACAAGCGGCTTTTCATTGACGCGATTTACAGGGCAACCAACAGCATCGATTTGCCATTGATTGCGGAAATGGTCGAGACCAAAGGGGAACTGGAGGTGATACGGGAGCTGGGATTGTTTGGGGTGATGGGACGGTTGATCGGGCCACCGGAGCCGATGTGAGGGGCATGACCGCTTGTCTTAAAGCAGCGAGGACCTGTCAGATCTGACAGTAGGCAGTCGTCCCAACCTGGTGTGTGATAAGCCCGCGTCCCAGAAGACTCAGGGCTTGTCACATCCCAGGAGAAAATGATGGATATCCAGTCCGCCGCGTTGATTGAACTGTTTGTGCTTTACCCCTTGAGCATCCTGGGCTGGGTCACCCCGGTGAAACCGGACGGCATCGCCCACGGCGGTATTCCCAAAGCCATTTACGACGGCCAGGCCCCAGGCCTTGAATGCCTGGTCGATCCCTGGACCGAGCTGCAGCTGAACTCCTGGATCATGGCTGTCGATGATCGCGTGGATTTGTATTGCAACGGCAATCTCGTCCCAGGCGCAGGCAAGACCGTCAAACCGGGGGAGGAAACGCTGCGCCAACGTTTGTACTTGCCACATGGCAATTTGACGCATGGCGTCAACCGCCTGCATTACGTGGTTACCCGTGTCGGGGGTAACTCCGAACCCTCTCGGGATCTGCTGGTGCTCTACCACCTACGGCCTGCGGACACCCAGGATCTGGTTATCCCGCCCGATGTGCTCAAGGACGGCGTCAGCGCCGCACGGGCGGCGCAAGGGGTGGAGTTCGGGTTTACCTATGCTAACCGGCGCAACTATGACCGCATCGAATTTCTGTTGGGCGACACCCAAGTCCGGTTCGATGTCCCCGACGGCACGGCACCGATCACCCACAAACTGTTCACCGACACGTTCCAGAAGGCAGGCGACAACCCGAGTGCGGTGGCCGAGTTCTATGTCGTCGACCAGTTGGGCAACCGGGTCAAATCCCCGGAGAAGCGGCTGGACATTCATCTTGACCGACTTGATCTGCCGGCCCCGACCGTCAAGGGCCAGACCGGCACCAATTTCAGTCCGACCCAGCCTGAAGTCCGGGTGCTGGTGCCGCAGGGCTCGCTGCTGCCCACCGACAAGCTGAGCGTCTTCTGGCGGGGCGCGGCCGGCACACCGCTGGCGGGCTCCTACACCAGCCCGCAGCGGCTGGTCAGCGCCGGCCTGGAGATCGCTGTGCCGCGTTCGGTGCTGGCCTACAACCTGGGAAAGCAGGCGACTGTCATCTACGACGTCGAACGCAACGGCAAAACCACCACCTCATTGCCTTTGCCGCTGAACATCCTGCCGCTGCCGGCGTCGGCGCTCATCACACCGAAGATCGTCGAGGCCGACGCCAACAACTTTCTGGACGTGATGGCACTGGGCAGCAAAAACGCGACCATTCACGCTCTGCTCCACACACTGATCGAAGCCGGCCAGCCATGCTGGCTGAGTCTGGAAGGCAAGAAGGCGAATGGCACGGCGCACAACCTAGCGCTGTGGAACGGTCTCCCGGAGCAGGTCAATGACACCTGGATCAGTCAGGGATTCTGGCCCGTCGCACTGGTCAGCAGCTACCTGACGCAACTCGGACACGGCACCACGCTAACCATCAAATTCAAGGTATCGCTGGACAAGAGCAACAACCCGGCCACGGCCACGGTGTTTCCGGATCGGCCCTATAACATCAAGGCGGTGGCGCTGGAGGTGCCGACGCTGGTCAATGTGCTGAATGCCAACAACGTCGAAGTACAGGAAGGTACCAGCACCACTAGTGACGTCTTGAAACTCAAGGGCAAGGCAAGCAACAGTCAAAATGTCGAAATCTTCGACGGCAGCGGTCCGAGCGCGGTGTCCAAGGGCATAGCGACCGCCCACATGACCACGGGAATCTGGGAGCGCACGATCACCGTGCCTGTGGGCATTCGCCGCTTGTATGCCAAGTCGCTGTATCACCCCTCCTCTGTTTACTCCAACGTGCGCAACTTGACAGTGGTGGCCGTGATCGTGCCAACGCTGGTCAATGTGCTGGATGCCAACAACGTCGAAGTGCAGGAGGGCACCAGAACCACCAGTATCACGTTGAAACTCAAGGGCGAGGCAAGCAACGGCCAACAGGTCGAAATCTTCGACGGCAGCGGTTCGAGCGCAGTGTCCAAGGGCATGGCGACCGCTAACAAAACCACGGGAATTTGGGAGCTCACGATCACCGTTTTGGCGGGCATTCGCCGCTTGTATGCCAAGTCGCTGTATCACCCCTCCCCTGTTTACTCCAACGTACGCAACTTGACGGTGGTGGCCACCAAACCAAGCATCACCGTAATAACGGACTCCATAGGTCAGGTCGCCCATAACGGAACGACCTACGACACCAAGGTCACGGTGACCGTCACTGCCGATCCGAACCAGAGTATCCAACTCTACGATGGAGCCAAGACCATTGGGGCGCCTATTCCACTTGATAGCAAAGGGAATGGGACTACGACGTTATCGGCGCTGGAGCAGAAGGTTTTTTCCCTCACTGCCAGAGCCGTTTATGGAAATCAGCTGGAATCCTCCGTGCGCATCTTTACACGCAAAGCCCACCTGGCAGTGACCCTGACGTCGGTCAAGCATTCGCGAGGAGAGCTGGGCGAGGGAGCCAGTACCGCCAGTGTCTCTGTCACACTGGAAGGACGGGTAACGCCTTTGTATAGCGTGCAGATCTATCACAACAACAGTGCCAAAAATATCGTGCAGAGCAACGCAAGCGGCTTCTGGACTACCCCCCTGCCCATCGGCGCTGGCCTCAACACGGTATACGCCAAAGCAGTAGCGACCGGGTTGAATTCCAACTCACGGAGTTTCACCAGAGTAGTGCCAATCACGTCTGAAAATTTCGATCAATACTCAACGAGACACGTATCGCCAGGTCTCAACATCCCACTAAACAGCATGACTATTTATTATTTAGGGGGCACCGGCTTTATCGGGATAGCTCCACTGGCTGACTTGTTCACTGGTCCCTATCCTCAGATACCGGGTAGAAGTTATGGACAGACTCTGGAGATGCATTGGAAAGGCCTTGGGACGTCACAACATATGCGTATTCGATTCAATTGGGGCTATTCCAGCGTCAGTTTTTTTGTCCGGTTCGCACAAACCCCTAATCTATGGATCAGATTTTTAGACATAAACAACAACATAATCCATCAATATACGCTCCCACTTAATTTCGATGCGCAACTTGTTAGTTACTCGCATCCCAGTATCGATATTTGGGGTGTAGAAGTCCAAACGTCGCAGATGGATTTAATTTCTATTGATTATTTCCAGATGGCTTACAGATAATTTAAAGGCTGAAATACTACTCCTATAAAACGGCCTTTCCAGGCCGTTTTTTGGGCAACGCTCAACCGCCAACCAACAGTTTGTCGGACGAAAAGGGGCGCATCTATTTTCCGTCCGATTCTGATGGTTAAGTCTGATTAAACAACGATGTTTAAAACACATCTCCAGACATTCACTCAGGCTACACATCCTTGCGTCGTTGCCTACGACTGCGCCAGAATCCGCCGGCTTGTGCGCCTTGTTTCGGGTCTCTATTGTTTCCCGGTCGCTGACAAATCAGCGATCGGGTTTAGCAGCTCGGAGAATATCAAGGCACGTCAGTGCCGCCCTCTGATCAACCGACAATGTTTTCGTCAGTTGGTCTGCATTATGGCGGCTTGCGTGGGGCACTTCGGTGCGCCGGGTTCCTTGATGCCTGGTCTGCTAACCCGCGTACAGCCGCCACCCACTTCGTTTAGCAGCGATGGATGAAGGCACCACTCATCAAGGAGTTTCACCATGCCCAAGATCACCCCCAACCCACCTGAAACCGACGACGTTTCCCCCTACGAATCCACCGATCCCAAAAAGCTCAACGAAGCCGCCGACCGCGCCCTCGATTACTACCTCAAACCGGTCATCTCCCAAGACCTGCCCCGCAAACCCAGCACCCTCTACCTCATCGCCCCCGACGCAAACGACGAAACACTGCTGGTCAATGCGTGTGAGTCCTTGGCGTCCGCGAGTGTGATGCTGAGCGATTTCGCCGGGTTGATGGAGGGCACGCATCGCAACACCTTGCTGGGGATTCAGCAGGTGGTGATGCTGGGTGAACTGGCGGTGAATCGGGTGCTCGACAGGATTGATCCGCAGTAATTGCGGCCATTGAAGAGTTGATTGATCGTTCCCACGCTCTGCGTGGGAATGCAGCAAGGGACGCTCTGCGTCCCAAAAGCGGACGCGGAGCGTCCGGGGAGGCATTCCCACGCAGAGCGTGGGAACGATCGAACGGACAACAAAAAACCCGCTATTCCCTGAACAGGAATGGCGGGTTTTGTCGTTTCAGGTCACACGGTATTCACTTTCAGAACTCAGCTAAGCGGACGTATTTATTTATCACTGGAGTGAGAATTAAACGGAGATGTTTAAAAGACATTTCCAGACACTCTCTCAGGCTACACATCCTTGCGCCGTTGCCTACGACTGCGCCAGAATCCGCCGGCTTGTGCGCCTTGTGCCGGGTCTCTATTGTTTCCCGGTCGCTGACTAATCAGCGATCGGGTTTAGCGACCCGAACCTATGTAGGCGCAACAGCACTCCAATCTCTCTTGCGGATTATTCATATCTGCAATTGATGTCATGGCGGCTGTGCGCGGGAGACCTTCGGGTCTGCCGGGCGCCTACACCCGGTTCGCTAACCTGCGTGCAGCCGCCACCTTTACTTGTTTAGCGACAGGTCTTGGTGGCTCCATTTCTTGTAGGAGTTTCACCATGCCCAAGATCACCCCCAACCCACCTGAAACCGACGACGTTTCCCCCTACGAATCCACCGATCCCAAAAAGCTCAACGAAGCCGCCGACCGCGCCCTCGATTACTACCTCAAACCGGTCATCTCCCAAGACCTGCCCCGCAAACCCAGCACTATCTACTTCATCGCCCCCGACGCAAACGACGAAACACTGCTGGTCAATGCGTGTGAATCCCTGGCGTCCGCGAGTGTGATGCTGAGCGATTTCGCCGGGTTGATGGAGGGCACGCATCGCAACACCTTGCTGGGGATTCAGCAGGTGGTGATGCTGGGTGAACTGGCGGTGAATCGGGTGCTGGATAATTTTGATCCGCAGTAATTGCGGCCATTGAAGAGTTGATTGATCGTTCCCACGCTCTGCGTGGGAATGCAGCAAGGGACGCTCTGCGTCCCAAAAGCGGACGCGGAGCGTCCGGGGAGGCATTCCCACGCAGAGCGTGGGAACGATCGAAGACAACAAAAAACCCGCCATTCCTAACCCAGGAATGGCGGGTTTTGTCGTTCAGACTTCAGGTCACACGGTATCCACCTTCAGCGAATGGTCGTTCAACATGCCATTGATGATGGTCGCGGTGTCATGTCCTCCTGCAATCACGCCGCCCGCCCCCGGCGTGACGCCGTAGTGGCTGGCCAGGTTCACGCCGGCCAGGTCGATGGTCTGGTTCGGGGCCGCGCCGGCCATGGCGCTGACGTCGATGCTGGTGACGACAGAAGCGCCGCTGCCGACAACTTTGAAGTGCAGATAGTCATCCAGCGACGCCGCCGTGCCGTTTTCGCCTTGCAGCAGTTGCGACAAGTCGAGTTTGTCGGTGCCCGGGGTGAAGTCGGTGACGACGTCGTGGCCACTGTTGCCTTTGAGCCATTGGAAGGTGTCGGCCCCTGGCCCGCCGGTGAGGGTGTTGTTGCCGAGACCGCCAATCAGGATGTCGTCGCCGCCACCACCATTGAGGATGTCGTCACCCAAACCGCCGTTGATGACGTTGTTATGGCTATCGCCCGTGAGGGAGTCGTTGAAGTTTGAGCCGACGAGGTTTTCGATCCCGGTCAGGGTATCGGTGCCAGCGCCTCCGGTGTTTTGCGCGGTCGTCAGACTCAGGTCGACCGTGACGCCCGCCGTAGCATGTGCGTAGCTCACGGTGTCGATGCCGGGGCCGCCGTCGAGCAGGTCGTTACCCGGGCCGCTGAACAGCAAGTCATTGCCGGCGCCGCCGTGCAGCTCGTTGTTGCCGGAACCGGCGGTCAGCACATCGTTGCCGTCGCCGGCATTGATCACGTTGTTGCCGGTGCCTGCCACCAACACGTCGTCGCCCGCAGTGCCAGTGAGGGTGTGGCCGTCCTGATAGCTGATGGTCACGCCGGCACTGTCGCTGCCGCCGTGGTTGTCGTTGGCGGTGTAGGTGCCGTGGGCATCCGGGGTGATGTCATGGGCGCCGGCGTAGTTGACGGTCATGGTCAGCTGGTAGTTTTCCGACCCCGACCCGCTGTTGCCCGGGCCATTGGGGATGTTGGTGATGTGGATCTGGTAGGTGCCGTCCGCCGCAGCCGTGATGGTCTGGCCGTCGGCGATGGGGGTCCATGCGCCGCCGTTGAGCGAGTACTCCATCGTGACGTGCCCGGCCGCCAGGTTGTGGTCCAGGTTGAGCGTTTCGCCCTGTTTGAGACTGACGGTGATGCGGTCCTCATCGTTGGTGCTGTTGTTGCTGACCGAACCGAGTGCCCCGCTGACCACCAAGACCGCGGTCATAGCGGCGGTGTTGGCGACGAAGGCGCTGCGGGCGATGGTCACCGCCTGGGCGTTGCTGCCGGTGAAGTTGAAGCTCTGATTGGTGCCGATGAAGTCTGCGCCCTTGGCCACCCAACCGGTGTTGAAAGTGGTCGGCGATGCGGTCATGGGATCCTTGTCCGCATCGGTGTCGTTGGCCAGCAGCAATTCGCCTGGCACCACGATATTGCCCGACAGCACGTTGGTGATGATGTGGTCATCGACCGCCACCGGCGCCGTATTCGGAATGACTTTGACCGTCAGCGTCGAGCTGGCCAGGTCGCCATCGTTGTCGCTGAGCGTGAAGCCGATGTTTTCGGTGATCACCACCGATGTGGTTTTTTGCGAGGTGTAGTTGTACTCGCCGGTGTCGAGGTTCACCACCAGGGTGCCGCCATTGTTGGTGGCGATGCTGAGGGTGTTGTTCACGGTGTTGAACGTGCCGTGGTTGGCGCCGCCGCTGAAGTTCAGCGCGCCCTGGTTGCTGTTGCCTTTAGGGTCGTAGGTGTATGTCGTGCCGTCGACCACAAGGGTTTTGATGAAGCCGCCATCGGCACCGAATGTTCCGCCCTCCAGCAAGGTGCCCGTCACAGGCGCGCCCATCACCGTGCCCGAGAGCACCGAGTTGAGTTGGTTGAGGTCAGTCACCACCACCGCGTTGGTGTTGGTGTGGGAGCTGCCGTCATAGGCCAGCGGATCGAGGTAGGTGTTGCTCACGCCACTGCCCAGGCCGATCGCATAGTTCTTGATGCCGTTGGCGTCGAGGAAGGCTTTGAGCGCGGCCTCATCCGCGCTGCCGATGTCGCCTTCGTTGGGTTTGCCGTCGGAGAAGAAGTAGCCGACGTTCTGCGCGCCGGTCAGTTTGCCCGCGGTGTCGAACGCGGTTTGCATCGTCGCGACCGCTGCATCGTAGTTGGTGCCACCGCCGGCAGTCAGGCCGGAAATAATCGACTTGGCCGTCGCCACATCGACCCAGATCGAAGTTTTGTCGGTGGCATTGCTGCTGAACGTGACGATCTGCACTTTCACATCGCCCAGGTCGTCATATTTGTCGAGCAAGGCACTGATCGCCTGCTTGGCCAGTTCGAGGCGCGAAAACCCCGGCACACCCGAGGGGTCGACCATGCTGCCGGAGACGTCGATCACCAGCAGCAGGTTGGAATCGATCTCCACCGCCGCGACCGAACGTTCGGCGCCAACCGCCTTGGGCACGTCATCGACGATGTTGACCACGATGGTGCTGGTGGTGCTGTTGCCCAGCGCATCGGTGGCCTTGTAGGTGAAGCTTTCGGTCAGCGTATTGGCGCCGTCGTTGGCATGCGGCGTGGTGGTCGCCGGCGAGGTCAGAGTGTAGGTGTAGGTGCCATTGGGGTTGAGCAGGATTTGTCCGTACGTCCCGGTGGCGCTGCTGACCAGGGTGTACGTGATAGCCCCAGTCGCACCGGTGACGGAGCCGACCAACGTGCCCGTGGCGGTTTCGCCGGTATGGCCGGGATCGCTGCCAGTGACGGTGCCGGCAGCCAGATCCTGCCCGTCCTTGCTCAGGTCCAAGGCTTTTTCGTAGACGGTCACGTCATTGTCGCTGACCGCTTTGATGCAGCTGTTGTAGACGTCGATAGTGATGGTGGTGGTGCTTTCATCGCCATCGGCATCGCGCACGGTGTAGGTGAAGGTGTCGGTGGCACCTGCCCCGCTCACGGCGTCCGGATTGCTGTGATAGACCGCGTTGCCGTGGGCATCCAGGGTCAAGTAGCCGTAGGTGCCGTTGATGTTCGAACCGAGGCCGCCGATGGCCGAGGTCGACGTGTCGCCGCCTGCGCGCACGCCGACCACCGCACCACTGACTGCAGGGCCGTCGGCACCGCCGATGTCGTTGTCCAGCACATTGCCGCTGACCGTACCGCCTTCGACCACGCTTGCCGTATCCGCTTTGGCGGTTGGCAAATCATCGATGATGTTGACGTTGATCTGCCCCGACGCAGTGCTGCCGTCGGTGTCCGTGGCGACCACGTTGATGTTCTCGGTGAGGCTGTTGGCACCGTTGCCGGTTGGATGGGTTTCGTTATCCACCAGGGTGTAGCTGTAGCTGAGCACGCCGGTGGCCGGATTGAAGCCGGTGATGGTCAGCGTACTGCCGAGCGGCGTGACAATTGATTGCGGGAAGCCTGCCGCGACGCCACCGACCACCACATGAATGCCGCCGACATCGAGGGTTTGCAGACCATCGAGGGCCGTTACGGTGAAGGTGCCGCTCTGGGTCAGGGCCGGCGCATTGGGGCTGGTGCCATCGCTGAGGTTTTTCTCGTAGACGGTCAGTTCACCGCCGCTGACGTTCAGGCCGTTGAGGGTGACCGGGTCGTCGTTGTTGTGGACGTTCAGCACCAGGTTGGCGGTGCTGGTATCGCCGTCGGCATCGGTGAGGGTGTAGGTAAAGGTTTCCGTGCCATTGCCGCCGCCGTGCAGATTTTTGAAGTCTGCATCGTTGGTGTTCAGCGTGTAGGTGTAGGTGCCGTTGGCATTGAGCACCAGGGTGCCATAGGTGCCGGTGAATGTGCCCGGGGTGATAGGCCCGGCGTTCGGCCCGGTGGCGACGTGGTCCGCGCCTTGAACATCGTTGGTCAGCACGTTGCCATTGAGGGTCAGAACGTTTTCCGATGCGGTGCCGGCGTTGCTGTCGTGGAAGGCTTTGGGCACGTCATCGACGATCTTGACCACGATGGTGCTGGTGGTGGTGTTGCCCAGCGAATCGGTGGCCTGGTAGGTGAAGCTTTCGGTCAGCGTATTGGCGCCGTCGTTGACATGCGGCGTGGTGGTCGCCGGCGAAGTCAGGGTGTAGGTGTAGGTGCCGTTGGGGTTGAGCAGGATTTGTCCGTACGTCCCGGTGGCACTGCCAACCAGGGTGTAAGTGATCGCGCCAGTGGCGCCGGTGACGGAGCCGACCAGGGTGCCCGTGGCGGTTTCGCCGGTGCTGGTGGGGTCGCTGCCGGTGACCGTTCCGGCGGCGAGGTCCTGGCCATCCTTGCTCAGGTCCAGGGCTTTTTCGTAGACGGTCACGTCACTGTCGCTGACCGCTTTGATGCAGCTGTTCGACACGTCGATGGTGATGGTGGTAGTGCTTTCGTCACCGTCGGCATCGCGCACGGTATAGGTGAATACATCGGTCGCGCCCGGGCCGTTCACCGCGTTGGGATTGCTGTGGTACGTCGCGTTGCCGTGGGCATCCAGGGTCAGGTAGCCGTAAGTGCCATTGATGTTCGAACCGAGGCCGCCGATGGCGGAGGTCGAGGTGTCCGAGCCAGCTCGTACGCCGACCACCGCACCACTGAGGGCCGGACCGTCAGCGCCGCCGATGTCGTTGTCCAGCACGTTGCCCGAGACCGTTGCGCCCTCGGCCACCGAGGTGTGGTCCGGGTTGGCGGTAGGCAGGTCGTCAATGATGTTGACGTTGATCTGGCCCGACGCGGTGCTGCCGTCAGTGTCGGTCGCGACT
>NZ_JARVSN010000004.1:0-59642 GCF_030209165.1 Pseudomonas sp. fls2-241-R2A-110
GCAGTGCATCGGGCGTTGGGGTGAAACAGGTGTAAACCTATTTCAGGACTAGACATGAAGGCTATTTAGCGCTTGGGCTGGCCTCATCGCGGGCAAGCCCGCTCCCACACAGGATTTTCATAAGACACAGATTTTGTATCCAGCGAAGATCACCTGTGGAAGTGAGCCTGCTCGCGATGACGCCGGCCTAGACACCCACTGACGATCAGCTGTACTTACGCTTATCCGGTGCCGGCGGGAAATACTGGTACAACCAGGTTTCACTCAACGTGCGGTCATTGGTGCGAATGAACAACCGCAGTTCTACCGGCGCCACGCTGTCATTGGTCGGGTACCAGTCGAAAGTGATCCGGTAACCCTTGATGTCATCGAGCAGCAGCACGTTGAAGTCCTTGACCTCGCCGTTGGAGCACGTCACCACCGGCTCGATCCCGGCGCCTTCCGGCAAGCGGTCCAGACCGCCGCCTGTGAAGTCCACGGCAAACCGGCGCGCCCAGACCTCAGGGTAATGCTCGCCTGGCGCCCAGCCCTCGGTGAAGCCGCCCATGCCCGAACGGGTTGCGTTGACCCGCGCCAGCGGTGTGCCGACCGGGGGCAACGCGCTCCAGTAGAGCTTGTAGCCGTAGTTCAGGGAATCACCGGCCGCGACCGGTTTTTTCGGGGTCCAGAACGCGACGATGTTATCCAGGGTTTCGCCGGTTGTAGGAATTTCCAACAAATCGATAGAGCCTTCGCCCCACGCCGTCGTAGGTTCTACCCACAGGCTCGGGCGCTTGCTGTACCAGTCGACGGTGTCCTGATAGCTGGCGAACTCGTGATCGGTCTGCACCAGGCCGAAACCTTTCGGGTCGGTGTCGGCGAAGGCGTTGAATTGCAGGGTCGCCGGGTTGTTCAGCGGACGACAGATCCACTCGCCGTTGCCACGCCACATCGCCAGGCGATCCGAATCGTGGATCTGCGGGTGAATGGTGTCGCACATGCGGCGCTCGTGGGTACCGCAGCTGAACATACTGGTCATCGGTGCGATGCCCAATTGTTCGATGGCGGTCCGCGCATTGATGTGCGCGTCGATGCCCATGACCACTTGGTTGGCCTGGCAGTCAATGTCAAAACGGTACGCGCCGGTGGCACTTGGCGAATCCAGCAGGGCGTAGACCACGAAGCGGGTGCTGTCCTTGTCCGGCGTCTCGAACCAGAACTTGGTGAAGTCGGGGAATTCCTCACGCTTCTTGGCGTACGTATCGACCGCCAGTCCGCGGGCCGACAGACCGTACTGGCCAGTGGCATCGACCGCACGGAAATAGCTGGCGCCGAGGAAGGACAGCACATCGTGGCGGTCCAGTTCCGGTGCCTTGAATAACTTGAACCCGGAAAACCCCAGATCGCCCGTGAGCTGCTTGGTGTCCACCGTGGTTTTTTCGTAGTTGAACAGGGACGGGCGGAAATGCACTTCACGGGCCTGCCGCGTCTTGGGATCGACGCTGTACATGCGCACCGGTTGCTTGAAACCCATGCCGACGTGGAAAAACTGCACGTCCAGCTGACCGTTCAAGTCTTTCCACAACGAGTGGTTGCCGTCGTAGCGGATCGCATTGAAATTCTGTGGCGTCATGGTCGCCAGTGTCGGCGGCAGAACTTGCTTGGTGTCCTGATAGCGGTTGCCGGCGAGTTGCTTGGCCTGGATCTTCAGCGCCTCGAAATCGAACGCCTGGGCGTCGCCATCAGCGGTGCCATTGCTTGCCCAGGCACGCGCGGCCATCAGGCCAGAGGCCGATAAACCGGTGTAAGCCGCAATGGCCATGGACGCTTTGAGCAAATTCCTGCGATGCATAAGTACAACCTGTCGTGAACAATCCCGCGCCGTTCCTGGCACGTGCTGGATCAAAAATATCGGTTCGGACATGCCTTCGGCCAAACGCAACGGACTCTACACAGATAACAAATAGCTTAAACCGTTCGGTTATCGAGAAAAAATGATTGGTAGCCCTTTGGTCATTCAGCAATGAAACAAGAGATGTTGGTGAAGTTTTCCCACAGCACTTTCTGATTCATAGGGCATTTCTGCTTTTTTTGACTAATTACTCTAAAAACCGCTTTTCAGCGCCGCGAATGTTCCTATTCTGTGTTCATGACCGGTTTCTGCCCTTCAGGCCGGCGACAAACAAAAAGGAGAGGGCGATGCGGTTTTTGAAGTTTTCTCGGGCTTATAGAAGGACATCGTCCATGACGAAAGTACAAGGCATCACCCAATTGCTGGGAATCTTTCCTTGCCTGACGACCGAGCGGCGAAGGCGCCGGCTCAGTACGGACGAAATGAAATTGTTGGAAAGGTATCGCGAGTTATCGGAGAGCGACCGGATTGCGATGCGGTATCTGGTGGATGCGATGCGGACTGTTTCGCGGTTTTGAGCGCCAAGCCAAAGGGGGCGGACGGTGAGGTCCGCCCCCTTTTCATTTTTTCACTGCGTTCACATAAAGGTGCCCACGATCGTGAACGGTCGCTGTGCCTGCATCAGATCAGGCATGTCCCGCCACTTGATCCAGGCCTGATGCTGCCAATGCAGCAGCGGCACCGAGATCCCTGCCCACTGCAATGAACTCAGGCTTGGAATGTTATCCACAGGCGTCGCTTTCGCCTCGCGCAGCGTGGGTATGACTTCATTGCTCAGCCACTGACGCAGATTTCGGTTTTCCGGGACGAAATGGTGGACCAACAGGGCATACATTCCCGATTCGCTGACCATCAGTGATTCGACGGTTTTGCCATTCTTGAGTAGCCAGACGTAACGGCGTTGATCGGGATCGAGTTTCAGGGTGAGGCGTTGGTCCAGCGGACGGCCCATGAGGCGACCGAGATCCTGGACGCAGAACCAGGCTTGGTTGTCTTGCATTAGAGCGTGGAGAAAGCGGTTGTGGCGAGTGAAGACTGATGGGATGAAATGAGGATGGGTTTCAGATGGATTTAGCGTGTGTTCAAACATTTTTTCGACTCCAAGTTGAAAAGGGAGCCGCCACTCAGACGAGCGCGGTTGCGCCATGTTGAAAGTGTTCCGGCTTCGACCCCGGGTCGCTGATTTGGCAGCGACGAGGTAAAGCCTATCGTTCAGGCGCTCGCGGCGCCAAGTCTACTCTGGCGCCGCGGGTTGTAGGAATTGGAGCCTTTATCGGAAGGCTCGATCTGTAGGAATTTCCTGTTTTTGCTTGAAGTGCAGTGAAGCAGCGTTGCAGCCTTGGTTTTTCCTATAGTTTTTTCCGTATTCAGGAACGAACTGCAGGTTTGCTACATGTTGATTGAGTTTTCAGTTTCCAATTATCGCTCCTTCCGTGACAGGCAAACCCTGTCAATGGCTGCTACACCGCGCTTGAGCAAAAAGCGCAACATTTTCAAGTCGGTGGCAAATGGAGAGAAGCTGCCGGATTTGCTGAAGGTGGCTGCGATATATGGGCCGAATGCATCGGGTAAATCTTCGCTGATCAGGGCGATGGGCGTCATGGGGACGCTGCTGGCTTCACCGCCAACGTCAAATGATGAACCGCTACCTGTCTCACCGTTTCGGTTTGATCCGCAACTTCATGACGAGCCGAGCTGTTTCGAATACAACTTTATTCAAGGCTCACTTCGATATCGGTTTGTGTTGCGCATGACGGCACAACGAATACTTGAGGAGCACCTCGTTTCATACCCGAAAGGGAAGGAAACACTGTTGTATCGGCGCTTTTTGAGTAAGGAAGGCGAGGAGTATGTATTTGGCTCAAACCTTGAGGGAGGCAAAGAGGTTCACAATGCCTGGCGGCGTTTAACCAGCCCCAAGATGTTGTTCATTGCGCAAGCCATCGCGAACAGCAGCGAAGAGCTGACGCAACTGCGACAGCCATTTGCCTGGTTTCAGTCCGGCCTTCTCGTTATTGAGCAGAACAATTTGATGGGTTTGTCGGCGGCATCGATCAGGTTTCTTCAAATGGCATCCGACTACACGAGCGACTTGAGAGACTTTCTGAAGGCCGTTGATATTCCAGTCTCGCAAATTCAGCTCAATACGGATGCGGACGTTTTACCGGTCAGTAAAAAACTGACGCTTAAAGAGTTCTTTGCCGCAGCGCAAAAAGACAAGATAACCCTGACGCATACGAGTCATTTGGGGCGAGCGGATTTTGATTTTTCAGAGGAGTCCGGGGGTACGAAAAACCTGATCGGATTTTGGCTGCCCTGGTTCATGATCAATCACACCGACGGTAGCGGAATACTGTCTGTCGATGAATTGGACAGTAGTCTTCACCCAACCATAGTTGCCGATTTGATTGAAAAACATTTGGACAGCGGGCTGAACACTCAGCTGATTTTTACGACTCACGATACGCATCTAATGAACGCTCGAACACTGCGGCGCGATCAGTTCTGGATCACTGAACGTGATACCAACGGCGCAACGTGCCTTTTCTCCGTTCACGACTTTGAAGGGCGCGAGGGCGAGGATGTTGAAAGGCGCTACTTCGAAGGCCGTTATCGTGGTTTGCCGCTGATCAAGAGGAGGTGATCATGGGGCGCTCGGTACGGTTATTTGATCGAAAAAAATCGCGATTTAAACAGCAACCCAAGGTGCTGATTCTTTGTGAAGACAGTAAGTCAGGAAAGCGATACCTGGAGGATGCGGCATTTCACTTTCGAGCGAATGCTAAGGTTGAAGTTGCCCATTGTGGCGTGACTCATCCGAGCGGAATTGTTGAAAGAGCCATTGCACGGCAAAAGGCTTTCGACAAGGTTTTTTGCGCCTTGGACCGCGACACTCACCATTGCTTTAATCGGGCGATCGACTTGGCGAAGCCACATCCTAAGATAAAAGTGATAGCGTCTTTTCCCTGTTTCGAATTTTGGTTACTGCTGCATTTTGGCTATAACAGGAAACCGTTCGCTGCTGCGGGTGGGAAGTCCCCGGGTGAACTCGTGGCCAAGAGTCTTAGGTCTCAGCTTCTGATGGAAGGGTATGAGAAGGGTGAAAATGTCAGTCATTTTGATCTTTTAAAGGGAGTGCCTTTCAATACAGCAAGAACACTTTCCCCTCGAGTGCTTACCGATGCCGCTAACAGTGGCGAGCCCAATCCCAGTACTGAAATTCATCTGCTGATGAATGAGTTCGAAGCCCTTTCAGTACCTCAGTCGATTTAACGTCCTCACATTTCGCCCCGGCGCTGCAACCAACACCGGGGCGAAACTCAATTACCGACTAACCTTCCAAGCATCCCCCGCAGGCGCCTTGCCGTGGTCATACGGCTTGGCAATCCACATGTAGATCAACCCCAGCCCGATAACAATGGCCGTGCTCAACACCATCGCGTAGTTGATGTACCACGCCGCATCCGGCGTACGTGGCCAGGCCATGTTGATGATCGCGCCGACGCCGTAGACCAGCGCGCCGATGTTGACCACCCAGCCCCAAGCGCCAAGGGTGAATTTGCCGCTGGGTTTCCAGCCTTTCAGGCGCGCATACAGCGCCGCGAGAACGATCATCTGGAAGGCCAGGTAGATGCCGATGGCTGCGAAGCTGACGATGGTTGCCACGGCATCTTGCAGGAAGAAGCCCAGGATAATGATCAGCGCTGGCAGGACGCCGGAGACGAACAGTGCCGCCACCGGAACCTGGGTCGTAGGAGAAATCTTCTTGAGCAGTGAACTGCCGATGACCATTTCGTCGCGAGCGTAGGAGTAGAGCAGACGACTCGCCGCCGCTTGCAGGCTGATGACGCAGGAGATGAACGAAATCATCACCACGCCCATCACCACTTTCGAACCGACCGGGCCGAACGCGTTGTTGAGGATGGTGGTGACCGGGTCCTTGTCGGTGCCGTTGATCACGGCTTGCATGTCCGGTACGGCGAGGATCAGCGCCAGGCAGGCGAACATCGCTGCGATGCCGCCGATGTAGATGGTCATTCGCATGGCCACTGGAATCTGCTTGCTCGGATTCGGGGTTTCTTCGGCCACATCGCCGCAGGCTTCGAAGCCGTAGTACAGGAACATCCCCGCCAGCGAGGCGGTGAGGAAGGCTGGCAGATACGAGCCATCAACGCTGATATCGAAGGTGTTGAACAGCACGCTGATTGACTGGTGGCGCTCGAAGACCAGCAGGTAAACGCCGACAATTACCGCGCCGACCAGCTCGCAGATGAAGCCGAACATGGCGATCCGCGCGAGCATTTTGGTGCCGCTCAGGTTGATCAGGGTGGCGAACAACGTCAGGAACAGCGCGATGACGATGTTGGTGTTGTTGCTTGGCTCAAAGCCCATCATCGCGGCCAGGTAAGGACCGGCACCGACGGCAACGGCAGCAATGGTCACGCACAGGGCGATGGAGTAGATCCAGCCGACCATCCACGCCCAGCGTTTGCCCACCAAGCGGCGAGCCCATGGGTAGACGCCGCCGGAAATCGGGAATTGCGAAACCACTTCCCCGAAGATCAGGCACACCAGCAATTGGCCGCAACCGACCAGCAAATAGGCCCAGAACATCGGTGGTCCACCGGCGGCCAGGCACAGACCGAAGAGGGTATACACCCCTACGACAGGGGAGAGGTAAGTGAAGCCCAGGGCGAAGTTTTCCCACAGGCTCATGCTGCGATTGAAGTTGGAGGTGTAACCCAGTTTGCGTAGCTGCTCGGCATCGCTGTCGGCGACGGCTGCGGAGAGTTCGGGTAGTGCACTCATGGTGTGTAAGCTCCGGAAAATCGGCAGATTTCGGATGTCCGAAACCGTGGCGGGGCCGTAAGGCGCTGCCCGGATCGGTGGTTATTGTTTTGGCTTCTTTGGCGTGGAACCTGGTGCTGCTTGTGCCGGCTTCTTCCTTGATAGTGCGGTGTTGCCATCGCGAGCAGGCTCGCTCCCACAGGTACTGCGGTGAACCTGTAGGAGCGAGACTTGCCCGCGATGCGTTTAGTGCTTGAACATCACATGCCGAACGACGGTGTAGTCCTCCAGCCCGTACATCGACATGTCCTTCCCGTAACCGGACAGTTTCTGACCGCCATGGGGCATTTCACTGACCAGCATGAAGTGCGTATTCACCCAGGTGCAGCCGTACTGCAAGCGCGCAGATAAGCGATGCGCGCGGCCAACATCCGAGGTCCAGACCGACGACGCCAGGCCGTAGTCCGAATCGTTGGCCCAACCCAGTACCTGCGCTTCATCGGTGAATTTGGTCACCGAAACCACGGGGCCGAATACTTCGCGGCGTACGATTTCGTCGTCCTGCTGGGCGTCGGCCAGCACCGTTGGCTCAAAGAAAAAACCATTGCCGTCGACAGCCTTGCCGCCAGTGATCAAGCGGATGTGCGGCTGAGCCACGGCGCGCTCGACGAAGCCGGCCACGCGGTCGCGATGCTGCGCAGTGATCAGCGGCCCCAACTCGGTCGACGGATCATCCTGTAAACCGTACTTGATGCTGCTGACGGCCGCGCCAAGCTTCTCGACAAATTTTTCGTAAATGCCTTCCTGCGCGTAGATGCGGCAGGCGGCGGTGCAGTCCTGGCCAGCGTTGTAGAAGCCGAAGGTGCGAATGCCTTCCACGGCGGCGTCGATGTCGGCGTCGTCGAAGATGATCACCGGGGCTTTGCCGCCCAGCTCCATGTGCATGCGTTTGACGCTGTCGGCGGTGCTGGAAATGATGTTCGAGCCCGTGGCAATCGAACCGGTGAGCGAGACCATGCGCACCTTCGGATGGGTGACCAGTGGGCTACCGACGGTAGGACCACGGCCAAACACCAGGTTAAGCACGCCGGCGGGGAAAATCTCCGACGCCAGTTCGGCCAGGCGTAACGCGGTCAGCGGGGTTTGTTCCGACGGCTTGAGCACCACGGTATTACCGGCGGCCAAGGCGGGTGCGATTTTCCACGCGACCATCATCAGCGGGTAGTTCCACGGTGCAATCGAGGCGATTACGCCGACCGGGTCGCGGCGAATCATCGAGGTGTGGCCCGGCAGGTATTCGCCGCCCGCCGAACCGCTCATGCAACGGCTGGCCCCGGCGAAGAAACGGAACACGTCGGCAATCGCCGGGATCTCGTCATTGAGTGCCGCGCTATAAGGCTTGCCGCAGTTGTCCGACTCCAGCTTGGCCAGCTCTTCACCGTGGGCTTCGATGGCGTCGGCGAGTTTGAGCAGCAGCAGCGAGCGCTCTTTCGGCGTGGTTTGAGACCAGCCTTCGAATGCACTGTCGGCGGCGCGCACGGCGGCATCAACCTGGGCTTCGCTGGCTTCGTTGATTTCCACCAGCACACGGCCCAGCGCCGGGTTGAAGACGGGTTGGGCGGGGCCGTCGCCGTCGATCAGTTGGCCGTTGATCAAGAGTTTGGTTTGCATGGCATTGTCCTCTTCGAAGCTATTGTTTTTTCCTGAAGGAACCGAATCCAGGGTGGGAGCGGGCTTGCTCGCGAAAGCGGTGTATCAGCCAACATCAATTTTGAATGTGATGGCCCCTTCGCGAGCAAGCCCGCTCCCACCCTGGATTCGGTTCTCATAGTGACTAATCGTCGTTGTTACTTCCCGCCACTGCCCGCCACGCTTTCACCGCCACGGGTCAGGTAATAGGCGCCGAGAATCGGCAGCATGGTCACCATCATCACCAGCATCGCGACGACGTTGGTCACCGGCACGTCCCGTGGGCGGCTGAGCTGGTTGAGCAGCCACAGCGGCAGGGTGCGTTCATGGCCGGCGGTGAAGGTGGTGACGATGATTTCGTCGAACGACAGCGCAAACGCGAGCATGCCCCCGGCCAGCAGCGCCGAGCCGAGGTTCGGCAGGACGATGTAGCGAAAGGTCTGCCAGCCATCGGCGCCGAGGTCCATCGAGGCTTCGATCAGGCTGTGGGACGTGCGGCGCAAGCGGGCGATGACGTTGTTGTAGACGATCACCACGCAGAAGGTCGCGTGACCGACGATGATGGTGAACATCCCGGGCTCGATCCCCAGCGTCTTGAAGGTCGCCAGCAACGCGATCCCGGTGATGATCCCGGGCAAGGCAATCGGCAGGATCAGCATCAGTGAAATGCCTTGCTTGCCGAAGAAATCACGCCGGTACAACGCCGCTGACGCCAGCGTGCCGAGGACCAGCGCAATCAGGGTGGCGACGGCTGCAATCTGCAGCGACAACTTGATCGCTTCCAGTACGTCCGGCCGTGCGAACGCCACGCCGATCCACTTCAGGGTGAAGCCCTTGGGCGGGAAGCTGAAGGCCGCGTCTTCGGTATTGAAGGCGTACATGAAGATGATCAGGATCGGAAAGTGCAGAAACACCAACCCGCCCCACGCTGCGATCCGCAAGCCCAGTGACGCTTGATCTCCCTGCTTTTCAGGCTTTGGTTTTTTCACATCAGAGCGCATCGAAGGCCCCCAGTCGTTTGACGATGGTCAGGTAGATGGCGATCAACACGATCGGCACCAACGTGAAGGCCGCGGCCATCGGCATGTTGCCGATAGCGCCTTGCTGGGCATACACCATGCTGCCGACGAAGTAGCCCGGCGGGCCCACCAGTTGCGGCACGATGAAGTCGCCCAGGGTCAGGGAAAAGGTAAAGATGGAACCGGCGGCAATGCCCGGAATCGACAGCGGCAGAATCACCTGCATGAAGGTCTGGCGCGGTTTGGCGCCGAGGTCGGCGGACGCTTGCAGCAGCGACGGCGGCAAGCGTTCCAGCGACGCCTGGATCGGCAGGATCATGAACGGCAGCCAGATGTAGACGAACACCATGAAGCGGCCCAGGTGCGAGGTCGACAATGTGCTGCCGCCCACGCCCGGAATGCCCAGTACGAAGTGCAACACTGGCTCCAGGCCAAGGTGTTGAATGAACCACTGCGCCACGCCGCCCTTGGCCAGCAGCAAGGTCCAGGCATACGCCTTGACGATGTAACTGGCCCACATCGGCATCATGACCGCGATGTAGAAAAACGCTTTGGTCTTGCCCGTGGTGTAACGCGCCATGTAATAGGCAATCGGGAACGCGACGACGGCGCTGGCGATGGACACGACAATGGCCATGCTCAAGGTGCGCAGAATGATGTCGAAGTTTGACGGCTGGAACAGTGCGGTGAAATTCGCCAGGGTCAGTTCTGGCGAGACCGACATGGTGAAGTCATCAAAGGTGTAGAAACCCTGCCACAGCAGCACCAGCAGCGAACCGAGGTAGATCGCGCCGAACCATAGCAGCGGCGGCACCAGCAGCAACGAAAGATAAAAGTTCGGCCGGCGATACAGCAGGTTGGAAAACCTGCGCAACGGCGAGCCGCTGGCCGGGGTTTGAGGGATAGCCACGCTGGTCATCTCACACCCCGCCAACAACGGTGTCGTGCAGCGGGATCATCGCTTCGCGCGCCCAGCGAGCATTGATGCGCTGCCCGGTCTGGTGCTGGGCGCTGACGTCCAGCCACTGCACGTTGGCCTGACTGATATTGAGTGTCTGGCCGTTTTCCAGCTTCAGTTCATAGCGCGTGGCGCTGCCCTGGTACTGAATGTCATGCAGCACGCCGCTGACTTCAATCTCATGACTGGCCAACGGACCTTCGGCGAAACGCACGTGTTCCGGGCGAATCGAAAACGGCTGTGGATTGCCGCTCAATTGCTTCGCCAGATCACCGCGAATCACGTTGGAGGTGCCGACGAATTCAGCGACGAAGGTGGTCGCCGGTTTCATGTACAGGTTGCGCGGTGTGTCGACCTGTTCAATGCGACCCTTGTTGAACACGGCTACACGGTCTGACATCGACAGCGCTTCGGTCTGGTCGTGGGTGACGAAGATGAAGGTGATGCCCAGTTGGCGTTGCAGCTTTTTCAGTTCGCTCTGCATTTGTTCGCGCAGCTTCAAATCGAGCGCGCCCAATGGCTCGTCGAGCAGCAGCACGCGTGGGCGATTGACCAGGGCGCGG
Source organism: Pseudomonas sp. fls2-241-R2A-110 (assembly GCF_030209165.1). Lineage (NCBI taxonomy): Bacteria > Pseudomonadati > Pseudomonadota > Gammaproteobacteria > Pseudomonadales > Pseudomonadaceae > Pseudomonas > Pseudomonas sp. fls2-241-R2A-110. The sequence goes on from NZ_JARVSN010000004.1 coordinate 10,909, forward strand.
GCCAGTGCCACACGCTGGCGCTGACCGCCGGACAGTTGCACCGGCTTGCGCTCGCCGTAGCCGCCGAGGGCAACCATGTCGAGGGCTTCCTCGGCGCGTTTCTGGCGTTCGGCCTTGCCAACGCCTTTGACTTTCAAACCGTAGGCGACGTTGTCGAGCACGTTCATGTGCGGGAACAGGGCGTAATCCTGAAACACCGTGTTGACGTCACGCTCATACGGCGGCAATCCAGCGGCTTCTTCGCCATGGATTCGGATGGAGCCTGCGCTCGGTTGTTCAAACCCGGCGATCAGGCGCAAGCAGGTGGTTTTGCCGGAGCCGGAAGGGCCCAGCATGGAAAAAAACTCGCCGTCCTGGATGTCGATGGAAACCCGGTCTACGGCTTTCACTTCGCCGAATAGACGGGAAACGTTGGTGAACTGGACTGCAAGCGTCATGGTGCGGTGCTCCGAAAATCTGAATCTTTAAAAGCATCGCGAGCAGGCTCGCTCCCACATTGGAATGCGTTTACATGTGGGAGTGAGCCTGCTCGCGATGAGGGCTTAGCGGCCGCCCATGATCGCGATGTAGTCCTGGGTCCAGCGGCTGTACGGCACAAACTTGCCGCCTTCGGCCTGTGGGGTTTTCCAGAAGGCGATCTTCTCGAACTGGTCGAAACCGTTGGTTTTGCAACCTTCGGCACCGAGCAATTCGCTGCCGGTGCATGCCGCCGGTACCGCAGGCAAAGAGCCGAACCACGCCGCCACGTCACCCTGGACTTTCGGGGTCAGCGACCAGTCCATCCACTTGTAAGCGCAGTTCGGGTGCTTGGCCTCGGCGTGCAACATCGTGGTGTCGGCCCAACCGGTGGCGCCTTCTTTTGGAATGGTCGAAGCAATCGGCTGCTTCTCGTTCATCAGGCCATTGACCTGATACGGCCATGCACCGGAGGCCACCACGCCTTCGTTTTTGAAGTCGCTCATCTGCACGGTGGTGTCATGCCAGTATCGGTGGATCAGCGGCTGCTGGGCGCGCAGCAGATCGAGCACAGCTTTGTACTGCGTTTCCGTCAGTTCATACGGGTTCTGGATACCCAGTTCCGGCTTGGCGGTTTTCAGGTACAGCGCGGCGTCGGCGATGTAGATCGGGCCGTCATAGGCCTGCACGCGCCCTTTGTTTGGTTTGCCATCCGGCAGGTTTTCCGCGTTGAACACCACGCCCCAACTGGTTGGCGCGGTCTTGAACACGTTGGTGTTGTACATCAACACGTTCGGGCCCCACTGGTAAGGAGTGCCGTAGGTCTGCTTATTAACCACGTACCAAGGCGCATCTTTGAGACGCGGATCGATGTTTTTCCAGTTCGGAATCAACGCCGTATTGATCGGCTGCACACGCTTGCCCACGATCAACCGCAACGAGGCGTCGCCCGAGGCGGTCACCAGGTCGTAACCACCCTTGGCCATCAGGCTGACCATCTCATCGGAAGTTGCTGCGGTTTTCACATTGACCTTGCAGCCGGTTTCCTTCTCGAAACCGGTGACCCAGTCGTAAGCCTTGTCACTTTCGCCACGTTCGATGTAGCCGGGCCATGCCACGATATCCAGCTGACCTTCGCCGGCACCGACCGCCTTCATCGGTTCGGCGGCCTGCAGGCTGGCGCTGGCCAACAGCGCGGTGGTGATTGCACTGAGCAGTGCGGTCTTGTGCACGAACATGGGAATTCCCTCTTCTTTAATTATGGTCGGGGCAGTTGTGAACGTGGTGAAGCATGCCGTTAGCGGCTTGTTATTAGCGTAGTCAGAGATGCTGTCCGTGGCGCGCCATGATGTGCCGCACCACGCTGTAGTCCTGGAGCGAATCACTGGATAAGTCTTTGCCGTAACCCGAACGTTTCAGGCCGCCGTGGGGCATTTCGCTGACCAGCATGAAATGGCTGTTGATCCAGGTGCAGCCATACTGCAAGCGAGCCGCGACCTGCATCGCCTTGTCCAGGTTCTGGGTCCAGATGGAGGAGGCGAGGCCGTATTCGGAGTCGTTGGCCCAGTCCACTGCTTGTTCGAGTTCATCGAAACGGGTCACGGTGACCACCGGCCCGAACACTTCGCGCTGGACGATTTCATCGCTCTGCTTGCAACCGGCCAGTAGCGTCGGCTGGTAATAGAAGCCGGCACCGGAATGCACCGCCGCGCCGGTTACCCGTTCAATGTGTGGCTGGCCGAGGGCGCGTTCGACAAAACTGGCCACGCGGTCCCGTTGGCGGGTGCTGATCAGTGGGCCGATCTCGTTGTCGGCATCGCGTTTGCCGGCAAAGCGCAGGCTGCTGACCGCCGCGCCGAGTTCGGCCACCAGGCGGTCGTGAATCCCGGCCTGAGCATAAACCCGGCACGCGGCGGTGCAATCCTGGCCGGCGTTGTAATAGCCGTAAGTGCGCACGCCTTCGACCACCGCCTGAATGTCTGCATCGTTGCAGACGATCACCGGCGCCTTGCCGCCAAGTTCAAGGTGGGTGCGTTTCAAGGTTTTGGCTGCGGCTTGCAGGATTTTCTGCCCGGTGACGATGTCGCCGGTCAGCGAGACCATGCGCACTTTGGGATGACTGACCAAATGGCTGCCGACGCCTTCACCGCCGCCGCAGACAATGTTGATCACCCCGCGCGGCAGGATCTCGGCCAGCGCGGGCGCCAGGGCCAGAATCGACAACGGCGTGTGTTCCGACGGCTTGAAGACCAGCGTGTTACCCGCGGCGAGGGCCGGGGCGATTTTCCACGCGGCCATCATGATCGGGTAGTTCCAAGGCGCAATCGATGCGACCACGCCAATCGGATCGCGACGGACCATGCTGGTGTAGCCCGGCAGATACTCGCCGCTGAGCTGGCCGGTCTGGCACCGCACGGCACCGGCGAAGAAGCGGAACACGTCGACCGTCGCGCTCAAATCATCCTGACGGGCCAGGTGCAACGGTTTGCCACAGTTCAGGGATTCGAGGCGGGCGAGGAGGTCTGCTTGTTTTTCGATGGCGTTGGCGATGTCCAGCAACAGGTTCGAACGTTGTTGCGGCGTGGTCCGCGACCAACCGGCGAAGGCGCGGTGGGCGGCGTGAATCGCGGCTTCGACTTGCTCAGTGCTGGCTTCGGCAATGTGCGTCAGCACTTCACCGGTCGCCGGGTTGAGGATCGGTTCGACAAAACCCTGGCCCGCGACCAATTCGCCATCGATCAATAACGCGGTGAACAACGGGGTCTGCGCGCCAGCCATTTTTCGGGTTCTCTTTTCTTGTGTGGCCATGCTGCTCCCTGTGACTGGGGCGCGGCCGTCTTATAGATGTACCAAGACTAGTGCGCGGGCCCGAGGTCGACAAATTCTAAATACTGAAGGTGGCGTTCGATTAAATAGATGGCTTGCGCCCGCCGTGAGGCTGCTCGCGAGCGACCGTCAGGAATGGGTCTACCAGCGCCGGGCGCGCTGTGCCGCGACGCCATGCCAGGCCGACGTCGAGGGTCTGGCTCAGGTCGGCAATCGGCCGCGCTTCAATGATGTCGCCCTCCAGCGACCAAGGGCGGTAGGTCATGTCGGGCTGGATGGAAACCCCCAGACCGGCCGCCACCAGACTTCGCACGGCTTCCGTCGAGGCGGTTCTGAGGGTGATGCGCGGTTGCAGCGCAGCGGCGGACCACATGCGCTGGGCATTGCGGTCCATTTCGTCGACGTTCAGCTGAATCAGCGGCTCGCGGGCCACATCGGCGAGGTTGATGCTGTCGTGTTCCAGCAACGGATGCTGGGCCGGTAGCCATAGCCGATGGGGTGAGTGGGTGAGGACTTCAGTCTGCAAGGCGTGGCGGTCTTCGAGGTTGGAGAGGATCAACACGCCAACATCGATCTCGCCGCTGACCAGCAAATGCTCAATGTATGGACGCTCGTCCTCCATCACGCGGATCTCGACGTTGGGGTAGGCGCGCTGGAAGCGGGTGAGCAGGTCCGCGAGGTAATAACCGGCCACCAGGCTGGTTACGCCGATGATCAATTGGCCGGCGACCTGATCGGTACTTTGTTGCAGGCTGCGTTTGGCGTTGTCCACGGTGGCGAGAATCAGGTGTGCCTGGCGCAGGAACTGATGGCCCTGGTGGGTCAGGCTCATGCCCTTGGCGTGTCGGTTAAACAGGCTGACACCGATCTCCTCTTCCAGTTGCTGGATCGCCAGGGTCAAGGTCGATTGGGAAATGAACGCGGTTTGCGCAGCGGCGGAGATCGAGCCGGTCTCGGCCACAGCGATGAAATGGCGGATTTGACGCAGGGTCATCATGGGCAATACCCGGTGGGCGGTTTTTATAGATTTAATCGAGTGTATATCTTTTTATTCGATAGCCCCTTTTGAGAAGGCAACATCCAGAAGCACTCTCGCCGGGAGAGACCGGGCACTTTCGATCTAGGCTGGTGGCCTCAAGTGTCCGGTTAACCCGTTTCGTGGAGGCGGCAAAAATGAATACGCGTGGATTGCTCGATCAACTCCTCAAGTCCGGTCAGGACCTGTTGCAGAACAAGGCCGGCGGCGCACAGAACAAGGGGTCCAGCGGTGGCCTGGGCGGATTGCTCGGTGGCAGCGGTGGTTCGGGCGGCCTCGGTAGCTTGCTCTCGGGGGCGGGCGGCGGCGCGCTGGCGGCTGGCGCCATGGGGCTTTTGCTGGGTAACAAGAAGGTTCGCAAGGTCGGCGGCAAAGTGGCTATTTACGGCGGCCTCGCGGCATTGGGCGTGATTGCTTATAAGGCGTACGGCAACTGGCAGGCCCAGCAGGGCGCGGCCCCTCAAACCGAACCGCAAACGCTTGATCGTTTGCCGGCAGCGCAAGTCGAAGAGCACAGTCAGGCAATCCTCAAAGCGTTAGTGGCCGCCGCCAAAGCCGATGGCCATGTCGATGACCGCGAACGTGCGTTGATCGAAGGCGAATTCACCAAACTCGACAGCGATCAGCAATTGCAGCAATGGCTGCATGCCGAACTCAGCAAGCCACTCGACCCGGCGGAAGTCGCCCGTGCTGCCAGCACGCCGGAAATGGCCGCCGAGATGTACATCGCCAGTGTGATGCTGGTGGATGAAGAGAGCTTCATGGAGAAGTCCTACCTCGACGAATTGGCGCGGCAACTGAAGCTGGAGCCGGGGTTGAAGGCTGAACTGGAGAAGCAGGTACGTCAGGCGTTGACTTGAACCCTCTGGGTTTGCACGTGCAACGGCCGACACCGGGGGCCTGATCGGGGTTTCGTCAGATTGAGCAGTGGAATGACAGCTGTCTTATAAACGCAACACCCTCGGCTATACTGCGCAGCATTTGAATCGCTCCGAGGAATGACTGTGAAGAACTGGACGTTGCGCCAACGCATTTTGGCGAGCTTTGCGGTAATCATCGCCATCATGCTGTTGATGGTCGTCGTCTCGTATTCCCGGCTGTTGAAGATCGAGACCAGCGAGGCCAGTGTTCGTGATGACGCACTTCCCGGTTTGTATTACAGCTCGATGGTTCGCAGCGCCTGGGTCGACACCTACTTTCGAACCCAGGAAATGCTCGGTTTGAAAGAGGGGCAGGGCTACAGCGCGGAAGAAGCCGAGAGCTTCAAAAACTTCGAAGCGCGTCTGCTGGAGCAGATGAAGAACTATCAGGACACCGTCACCACGGAAGAAGACAAGGTCGAGTACGCCATTTTTGAAAAGCTCCATGCCGATTACAACAAGGTCCTGGCTTCGGTGCTCGACCTGCGCAAGCGCAATCAGGACGATGAAGCGATCAAGCTGTTCAACGAGCAACTGACCCCGGCCTGGACCGCAGGTCGGATGAAACTCAATGACATTATTCGGGAAAACAAAGAGGTGGCCGACCAGGACATCGCCACCATCGATGATGCCGTGTTTACCGCGAAAGTCATCATGGGCATTTCCCTGTTGGTCGCGGTTCTGGCGGCGGGCTTCTGCGGGCTGTTGTTGATGCGCGCGATCATGGCGCCGATGAACCGGATCGTGCAGATCCTTGAAATCATGCGCACCGGCGACCTCAGTGGCCGCCTGAACCTGGAGCGCAAAGACGAATTCGGTGCGGTGGAAACCGGCTTCAACGACATGATGACCGAGCTCACCTCGCTCGTGTCCCAGGCCCAGCGCTCGTCGGTGCAAGTCACCACCTCGGTGACGGAAATCGCCGCCACCTCCAAACAACAGCAAGCCACCGCCACGGAAACAGCCGCCACCACCACTGAAATCGGTGCGACGTCCCGTGAAATCGCGGCCACTTCCCGTGACCTGGTGCGCACCATGACCGAAGTCTCCACCGCCGCCGATCAGGCCTCGGTGGCGGCCGGTTCCGGGCAGCAAGGGTTGGCCCGCATGGAAGAGACCATGCACGCGGTGATGGGCGCGGCGGATCTGGTCAACGCCAAACTGGCGATCCTCAATGAGAAGGCCGGCAACATCAACCAAGTGGTGGTGACCATCGTCAAGGTCGCTGACCAGACCAATCTTCTGTCCCTGAACGCCGCCATCGAAGCCGAGAAGGCCGGTGAATACGGTCGCGGGTTTGCCGTCGTCGCCACTGAAGTGCGGCGACTGGCGGACCAGACCGCCGTGGCCACGTACGATATCGAACAGATGGTGCGTGAGATTCAATCGGCGGTGTCGGCCGGGGTCATGGGCATGGACAAGTTCTCCGAGGAAGTGCGGCGCGGCATGTCTGAAGTGCAGCAGGTCGGCGAGCAGCTGTCGCAGATCATCCATCAGGTCCAGGCGCTGGCGCCGCGGGTGTTGATGGTCAACGAAGGCGTGCAGGCGCAGGCCACCGGCGCGGAACAGATCAACCATGCGCTGGTGCAGTTGGGCGATGCCAGCAGCCAGACTGTCGAATCCCTGCGCCAGGCCAGTTTCGCGATCGATGAATTGAGCCAGGTCGCCATTGGGCTGCGTGGCGGCGTTTCGCGATTCAAAGTCTGATGAGCGAACTGGCGCTCAAGCGTGGCGCGGTGATGCCCGCCAAGCAGGTGTTGTTCCTGGTGTTTCGCATCGCCAGCGAGCGTTTTGCCTTGCAGGCGATCGAAGTGGCTGAAGTGTTGCCGCGCCTGCCATTGAAACCGATTGCCAAAGCGCCGGCCTGGGTCGTCGGGGTCTTTGCCTATCGCGGCGCAGTGGTGCCTGTGATCGACCTCAGCGCGCTGACGTTCGGCCAGCCGGCGCAGATCCGTACCAGCACGCGTTTGGTGCTGGTGCACTATCGGCCGGACGATGTGACACCTTCGACCTTGCTCGGGCTGATTCTGGAGCAGGCCACCGATACCTTGCGCTGCAACCCGGCGGACTTTAAGCCCTACGGCCTGGACAATTGCCAGGCACCCTATCTTGGGCCGGTTCGTGAAGACGCGCAGGGTTTGCTGCAATGGGTGCGTGTAACCGATTTGCTTGATGAGCAGGTGCGCGCGCTGTTGTTTCCCTCGCCACCGCTGGACCTGGCGCTGCTTGAGGAGCGGCCATGAGCAGCGATCAGCGTTTTTTCGACTTCCTCAAAGAACGAATTGGCCTGGATGTGACGTCGGTGGGCCCGGCGATCATCGAGCGCGCGGTGCGCCAACGCAGCACTGCGTCCCAAGCGCTGACGGCCGATGAATACTGGCACACGCTGCAAGGTTCTCAAGACGAGCAGCAGGCGCTGATCGAGGCCGTGATCGTCCCCGAGACCTGGTTTTTCCGTTACCCGGAATCCTTCGCCACGTTGGCGAAACTGGCGATCAAACGGTTGGTCGAGATCAATCACATGCGCGCGCTGCGGATTCTCAGCCTGCCGTGTTCCACTGGCGAAGAACCGTATTCGATCGCCATGGCCTTGTTCGATGCCGGGCTGAAACCGCATCAGTTCAAAGTCGAAGGCATGGACGTCAGTCCGCTGTCGGTGGAAAAGGCCAAGCGCGCGCTGTACGGGAAAAATTCGTTTCGTGGTCAAGACGTCGCGTTTCGCGAGCGGTATTTCACCGTGGAAAGCGACGGTTATCGCCTCAGCGAGCGAGTGCTGGAACAGGTGCGTCTGCATGTCGGCAATCTGCTCGATCCGGCGTTGCTGGCCAACGAGCCGCCCTATGATTTTGTGTTCTGCCGAAACCTGCTGATTTATTTCGATCAAGCGACCCAGCAGCAAGTCTTTGAGGTCCTCAAGCGCCTGACCCATGTCGACGGCGTGCTGTTTATCGGACCGGCCGAAGGCAGTTTGCTGGGGCGTTTTGGCATGCGCTCGATTGGCATTGCGCAGTCGTTTGCGTTCAGTCGCCAAAGCACGCCGGCGCCGGAGTCGCTGCCTGTTTTCGTTCCGACGCCGTTGCCGGTGCGCCAACCGGTACGCAGCGTGACACCCACGCCGGTGCGCAATCGTCCGTTCACCTCCCTCACGCCGCCGTCCGTCACCCCGAAAGCTTCGGATGCCGCCGCATTGCTGGCGAACATCACCGCGTTGGCCAATGAAGGCAAAAGCGCCGACGCCCGTGCAGCCTGTGAACGCTATCTGGAGCATCATGAGCCCGTGGCCCAGGTGTTTTACTGGCTGGGGCTGCTCAGCGATGTCGCCGGTAAAGTGCTGGAGGCCCAAGGGTTTTATCGCAAAGCGTTGTACCTCGAACCGCAACATCCCGACGCGTTGATGCACTTGGCTGCCTTGCTGCAGTCATTGGGCGACACGGCGGGTGCCCGACGATTGCAGGACCGCGCCGCCAGAAACGGACGCGCCGACAGTGAGCGTAAACGATGAGCGCCTCCGACACCTTGAGCCTCACCCACGAAGATGCCCAGGCCATCGACGACTGCTGGAACCGCATCGGTATCCACGGTGACAAGTCCTGCCCGCTACTGATCGAACACATTCACTGCCGCAATTGCGCGGTGTATTCCGCTGCGGCCACCCGCTTGCTGGATCGCTACGCCTTGCAGCAGAACGACCTCGAGCAGGTCAGGGCAGTGGTCGAAACCGACGTGAAAACCCGCTCGCTGTTGATGTTTCGTCTCGGCGAAGAATGGCTGGGCCTGACCACGCGCACGCTGGTGGAAGTCGCGCCGCTGCAAGCGATTCACTCCTTGCCGCACCAGCGCTCCCGAGCGTTGCTCGGCGTGGCTAATGTGCGCGGCGCGTTGGTCGCGTGCTTGTCGCTGGTGGAGTTGCTGGGGCTCGACGGCACCGGCATCGGTAACGTGGCGTCCGGCACGCGGGTGATGCCCAGGATGCTGATCATTGCCGCTCACGGCGGGCCCGTGGTGGTGCCGGTGGATGAAGTGGACGGGATTCACGCCATCGACGAGCGTATTCTCGATGCCGCCTCGCAATCTGGCACCCAGGCCAGCGGCAAATACACTCGCGGCGTGTTGCCATTCAAGGGGCGCAGCCTGCGTTGGCTGGATGAAGAACAGCTGTTGTCCGCCGTGACCCGGAGCCTCGCATGACCCCCGAGCAAATGCGTGATTCCTCGTTGCTGGAATTGTTCAGCCTCGAAGCTGAGGCACAGACCCAGGTGTTGAGCGCAGGTCTGCTGGCGCTTGAGCGCGATCCGACCCAAGCCGATCACCTCGAGTCGTGTATGCGCGCGGCCCACTCTCTCAAAGGCGCGGCACGGATTGTCGGCGTCGATGCCGGGGTCAGCGTTTCCCATGTGATGGAGGATTGTCTGGTCAGTGCGCAGGAAGGGCGCCTGTACTTGCGTCCCGAGCACATTGACGCCTTGCTGCAAGGCACTGATTTACTGATGCGGATTGCGACGCCGGCCCACGCGCCCACCCCGGTGGAAATCGACGTGTATGTGGCGCTGATGGCGACATTGCTGGACCCGCTGGCGCTGGCTGCGCCCATGAGTACACCCATCGCACCGTTCATGGCCGCGCGTGAACCGCAAGCGGCCGCCGTCGAGGTGTTTGTTCCGGTCGTCGAGCCTGCATCGGTTGCCCCAGTCGATCCGCCGCGCAAAAACAGGCGCACCACTGATAACGGCGAGCGCGTGCTGCGGGTCACCGCGGAACGGTTGAACAGCCTGCTCGACCTGTCGAGCAAATCCCTGGTCGAAACCCAGCGTCTCAAGCCGCACCTGGCCACGATGCAGCGCCTCAAGCGCCTGCAGAACAACGGCCTGCGCGCCCTGGAAAGCCTGAATGTCCACCTCAAGGAGCATTCCTTGAGCCTCCAGGCCCAGGAAGCCTTGGGGGATGCCCGTCGCCTGCTGGCTGAAGCCCAGCAACTGCTGGTGGAAAAAAACGCTGAGCTGGATGAGTTCGCCTGGCAGGCCAGTCAGCGCGCACAGGTGCTGTACGACACCGCGCTGGCCTGTCGCATGCGGCCCTTTGCCGACGTGTTGAGCGGGCAAGTGCGCATGGTCCGCGACCTCGGTCGCAGTCTTGGAAAACAGGTAAGGCTGGAGATCGAGGGCGAGAAAACCCAGGTCGACCGCGACGTGCTGGAAAAACTCGAAGCCCCGCTGACACATCTGCTGCGCAACGCCGTCGACCACGGCATCGAATCTCCTGAACAACGCTTGCTGGCCGGTAAGCCGCCAGAAGGTTTGATTCGTCTGCGCGCCTCCCATCAAGCCGGCCTGTTGGTGCTGGAATTGAGCGACGACGGTCATGGCGTCGATCTGGAGAAGGTCCGACGCAGCATCATCGAGCGTCAGCTATCTCCCGCTGAAACCGCCGCGCAGTTGAGCGAGGAAGAGCTGCTGACGTTCCTCTTCCTGCCGGGTTTCAGCCTGCGCGACACCGTCACCGAAGTGTCCGGGCGCGGCGTTGGCCTGGACGCGGTTCAGCACATGGTCCGTCAGTTGCGCGGTGCGGTGGTGCTGGAACAGACGGCGGGTGAGGGCAGCCGTTTTCACCTTGAAGTGCCGTTGACGTTGTCGGTGGTGCGCAGTCTGGTGGTGGAGGTCGGTGACGAGGCCTACGCATTTCCGCTGGCGCACATCGAACGCATGTGCGATCTGGAGCCTTCGGACATTGTTCAGATCGAGGGGCGCCAGCATTTTTGGCATGACGGTCGGCACGTCGGGCTGGTCGCGGCCAGTCAACTGCTGCAGCGTCCGGCGAACCAAAACAGTCAGCAGACTCTCAAAGTGGTGGTGATCCGCGAGCGCGATGCGATTTACGGTGTGGCGGTCGAACGGTTCATTGGCGAGCGGACATTGGTTGTACTGCCGCTGGATGAGCGTCTGGGCAAGGTGCAGGACATTTCCGCCGGTGCCTTGTTGGATGACGGATCGGTGGTGCTCATCGTGGACGTCGAGGACATGTTGCGTTCAGTCGACAAACTGCTCAACACCGGGCGTCTGGAGCGAATTGCCCGTCACGGCAGTCAAGCTGTCGAAGCGGCACGCAAACGGATTCTGGTGGTCGACGATTCACTGACCGTTCGCGAGTTGCAGCGCAAGCTGTTGCTCAATCGTGGATACGACGTGGCCGTGGCGGTCGACGGTATGGATGGCTGGAACGCTCTGCGTTCGGAGGATTTCGATCTGCTGATCACTGACATTGACATGCCGCGCATGGACGGCATCGAACTGGTGTCTTTGTTGCGCCGGGATAACCGTCTGCAGTCGCTGCCCGTGATGGTGGTGTCCTATAAGGACCGAGAAGAGGACCGTCGTCGTGGACTGGATGCCGGAGCCGACTATTATCTAGCCAAAGCCAGTTTTCACGACGACGCCCTGCTTGATGCGGTGGTTGAGCTCATTGGAGGAGCGCGGGTATGAAAATAGCCATCGTTAACGACATGCCCATGGCCGTAGAAGCCCTGCGCCGGGCCTTGGCGTTTGAACCGGCCCACGAGGTGGTGTGGGTCGCCAGCAACGGGGCGGAAGCGGTGCAGCGTTGCGCCGACATTACCCCCGACTTGATTCTGATGGACCTGATCATGCCGGTCATGGATGGCGTCGAGGCCACTCGGCGAATCATGGCGCAGACCCCGTGCGCCATCGTCATCGTCACGGTCGACCGCCAGCAGAACGTCCACCGGGTGTTCGAGGCCATGGGCCACGGCGCGCTGGACGTGGTCGACACCCCGGCCCTCGGCGTCGGCAACGCCCAAGAGGCGGCGGCCCCGTTGTTGCGCAAGATCATGAATATTGGCTGGCTTATCGGTGACAAGGGCAATCGGGAGCGATCGGCTCCTGGCCCGCTGCGCGGTTCCGCCACCCGTCAGCGCTTGATTGCTATCGGCTCATCCGCTGGTGGGCCGGCGGCGTTGGAAGTGTTGCTTAAGGGCTTGCCGCGCGATTTTCCGGCGGCGATTGTCCTGGTCCAGCATGTTGACCAGGTATTTGCCGCCGGCATGGCCGAATGGCTCGGCAGTGCCAGCGGCCTGAACGTACGCCTGGCTCAGGAAGGCGAGCCGCCACAGACTGGCACCGTGCTTCTGGCCGGCACCAACCACCATATCCGCTTGTTGAAAAACGGCACGCTGGCCTACACCGCCGAGCCGGTCAACGAGATCTATCGCCCCTCGATCGATGTGTTTTTCGAGAGCGTGGCCAATTACTGGAATGGTGACGCCGTAGGCGTTTTGCTCACCGGTATGGGGCGCGATGGCGCACAAGGGCTTAAACTCATGCGCCAACAGGGTTACCTGACAATCGCTCAGGACCAGAACAGCAGTGCGGTGTACGGGATGCCGAAAGCGGCAGCGGCCATCGATGCGGCGATGGAAATTCGCCCACTGGAAAAGATAGCGCCACGATTGCTGGAGGTTTTCTCGAAATGACGGCTTTTCACAGTAATCCTGGCCCAAGTAGTAATCAGGTGACTGCCCATGACTGACTTACAACTCGACGACTTCAAAACCGACGAAAACGCCGCCATGGTGCTGTTGGTGGACGATCAGGCGATGATCGGTGAGGCGGTGCGCCGCGGGTTGTCGAGCGAGGATAATATCGACTTCCACTTCTGCGCCGACCCGCACCAGGCCATCTCGCAGGCGATCCGCATCAAGCCGACGGTGATTCTGCAGGATCTGGTGATGCCCGGCCTCGACGGCCTGAGCCTGGTGCGCGAGTACCGCAATCACCCGGCGACCAAGGACATCCCGATCATTGTCTTGTCGACCAAGGAAGACCCGCTGATCAAAAGCGCGGCGTTTGCCGCCGGGGCCAATGATTATCTGGTCAAGCTGCCGGACAACATCGAGCTGGTGGCGCGTATCCGCTATCACTCGCGCTCCTACATGATGTTGTTGCAGCGCGACGCGGCTTACCGCGCGCTGCGGGTCAGCCAGCAGCAGTTGCTCGACACCAATCTGGTGTTGCAGCGGTTGATGAACTCAGACGGCTTGACCGGACTGTCGAACCGCCGGCACTTCGATGAATACATGGAGCTTGAATGGCGTCGTTCGCTTCGTGACCAGACGCAATTGTCGCTGCTGATGATCGACGTCGATTATTTCAAGTCCTACAACGATAGCTTTGGCCACCTGGAAGGCGACGAGGCCTTGCGCAAAGTCGCCACGGCGATCCGGGACGCCAGTGCGCGGCCTTCGGACCTGCCGGCGCGTTATGGGGGTGAAGAGTTCGCTCTTGTGCTGCCCAATACCACGCCAGGCGGTGCGCGCCTGGTGGCGGAAAAGCTGCGCCTGACCGTGGCCGCGCTGAAGATTCCACACATTGCCCCCACCGAAGGTTCGAGCCTGACCATCAGCATCGGTCTGTCGACCATGATCCCGCAGCAAGGCAGCGATTGCCGGCAACTGATTTCGGCGGCGGACAAGGGGCTGTATCGGGCCAAGAACAATGGGCGTAATCAGGTGGGGATCGAATAAGGATCGACTTGGTTCAAATTGTGGGAGCGAGCCTGCTCGCGATGGCGGATCAACATTCAACATTTTTGTTGCCTGACACACCGCCTTCGCGAGCAGGCTCGCTCCCACAGGGTTGTGCGGTACAAACCATTCGCCCCTAAAGCCGCCAGGCGGGCTGCGGTTGCAGCCTGATTACGTTATACTCGCCGGCTTTCAAAAGTTCGCCAACGAGTGCTGCCCGCCATGGAAATCAACCCGATCCTTAACAGTATCAAGGACCTGTCCGAGCGCTCCGAAACTATTCGGGGGTATCTTTGACTACGATCAAAAGCATGAGCGTCTGACTGAAGTCAATCGCGAGCTTGAAGATCCGGCTGTCTGGAACAACCCGTCGTACGCTCAGGAACTGGGCCGCGAGCGATCGCTGCTGGCCCAGATCGTCGAAACCCTCGACGAAATGCATTCAGGCCTGGCCGACGCCAAAGACCTGCTGCTGATGTCCGCCGAAGAAGAAGACCAGGCCGCCGTCGATGACGTCGCTGCCGAAGTCGAGCGCCTGCGCGAGTCGCTGGAAAAACTCGAATTCCGTCGCATGTTCAGCGGTGAAATGGACGCCAACAATGCCTACCTGGACATCCAGGCTGGCTCCGGCGGCACCGAGGCCCAGGACTGGGCCAACATCCTGCTGCGCATGTACCTGCGCTGGGCCGACAAACGCGGTTTCGACGCCACCATCATGGAATTGTCGGCCGGTGAAGTCGCCGGGATCAAGGGCGCCACGGTGCACATCAAGGGCGAATACGCCTTTGGCTGGTTGCGTACCGAGATCGGCGTGCACCGTCTGGTGCGCAAGAGCCCGTTCGACTCCGGCAACCGCCGCCACACCTCGTTCTCGGCCGTGTTCGTGTCGCCGGAAATCGATGACAACATCGAAATCGACATCAACCCGTCGGACCTGCGCATCGACACCTACCGCTCCTCCGGTGCCGGTGGTCAGCACGTAAACACCACCGACTCGGCCGTACGGATTACCCACGTACCGACCAACACCGTGGTCAGCTGCCAGAACGAACGCTCCCAGCACGCCAACAAAGACACCGCGATGAAAATGTTGCGGGCGCGCTTGTACGAGCAGGAAGTGCAGAAACGCAACGCCGCCTCCCAGGCCCTGGAAGACACCAAGTCGGACATCGGCTGGGGTCACCAGATTCGCTCTTACGTGCTCGATGCGTCGCGAATCAAGGATTTGCGCACTAACATCGAACGCAGTGACTGCGACAAGGTGCTCGACGGCGATATTGACGAATACCTGGTGGCGAGCCTCAAACAAGGGCTGTAAACCGTCAGTCAAGACCCTAAGTCCCCCGCCATCGGTGGGGGCAACGAACCTGTGATGGAATTTTTAAAGACATGAGCGACCTAGAACTCGACCCGCAAGCCCTGCAACAGGAAGAAAACTCCCTGATCGCCCTGCGCAAGGAAAAGCTTGCTGCCGAGCGCGCCAAGGGCAATGCCTTCCCCAACGACTTCCGCCGCGACAACTACTGCCAAGACTTGCAGAAACAGTACGCGGACAAGACCAAGGAAGAGCTGGCAGAGGCTGCGATCCCGGTCAAGGTTGCCGGTCGCATCATGCTCAACCGTGGCTCGTTCATGGTGATCCAGGACATGACCGGGCGCATCCAGGTCTACGTCAACCGTAAAACCCTGTCCGAAGAAACCCTGGCCGCGGTAAAAACCTGGGACATGGGCGACATCATTGCAGCCGTTGGCACCCTGGCCCGTTCCGGCAAGGGCGACCTGTACGTTGAAATGACCGAAGTGCGCCTGCTGACCAAGTCGCTGCGCCCGCTGCCGGACAAGCACCACGGCCTGACCGACACCGAACAGCGCTATCGCCAGCGCTACGTTGACCTGATCGTCAACGAAGACGTGCGCCAGACGTTCCGCGTGCGTTCGCAAGTGATTGCGCACATTCGCAGCTTCCTGATGAAGCGCGACTTCCTCGAAGTCGAAACGCCGATGTTGCAAACCATTCCTGGCGGCGCTGCGGCCAAGCCATTCGAAACTCACCACAACGCGCTGGACATGGAAATGTTCCTGCGTATCGCGCCTGAGCTGTACCTCAAGCGCCTCGTTGTCGGCGGCTTCGAGAAAGTGTTCGAGATCAACCGCAACTTCCGTAACGAAGGCGTCTCGACGCGTCACAACCCTGAATTCACCATGTTGGAGTTCTACCAGGCTTACGCCGACTACGAAGACAACATGGACCTGACCGAAGAACTGTTCCGCGAGCTGGCGCAGCTTGTACTGGGCAGCACCGACGTGCCTTACGGCGACAAGGTGTTCCATTTCGGCGAACCGTTCGTGCGTCTGTCGGTGTTCGACTCGATCCTCAAGTACAACCCCGAGCTGACCGCTGACGACCTGACCGACATCGAGAAGGCACGTGCCATCGCCAAGAAGGCCGGTGCCAAGGTGCTGGGCTTCGAAGGTCTGGGCAAGTTGCAGGTGATGATTTTCGAAGAGCTGGTCGAGCACAAGCTGGAACAGCCGCACTTCATTACCCAGTACCCGTTCGAAGTCTCGCCGCTGGCCCGTCGTAACGACGAAAACCCAAGCGTCACCGACCGTTTCGAGCTGTTCATCGGTGGCCGTGAAATCGCCAACGCCTATTCCGAGTTGAACGACGCGGAAGACCAGGCCGAGCGCTTTATGGCCCAGGTGGCGGACAAGGACGCGGGCGACGACGAAGCCATGCACTACGACGCCGACTTCGTTCGCGCGCTGGAGTACGGCATGCCGCCAACGGCGGGTGAAGGGATCGGCATCGATCGCCTGGTGATGTTGTTGACCAACTCACCGTCGATCCGCGATGTGATCCTGTTCCCGCACATGCGGCCGCAAGCGTAAACGTTTCATTTAAAAAGCCGCCTAAAACAGGCGGCTTTTTATTGCCTGTCTGGTACAAACGTATCAAATGGTTACTTTTGAAATAAGTGAGGAAGACCTGTCGTGAACCGTGCAATGGCTCAAGAGGGTGCAGCGGATGTCGCCACTGCAGTCGCTGAAAGTGTTCAGTACCAAGGCCGCAAGGCCAGCCGACAGGGCAGCGAGCAGCGTCGACAGGAGATTCTCGATGCGGCGATGCGCATTGTCGTGCGCGATGGCGTGCGGGCTGTGCGTCACCGCGCGGTGGCGGCCGAGGCTGGTGTGCCGTTGTCGGCCACCACTTACTATTTCAAGGATATCGATGACTTGCTCACCGATACCTTCGCGCAATACGTGGAACGCAGCGCCGCGTTCATGGCCAAGCTGTGGGTGAACAATGAAGGCCTGCTGCGTGAGATGGTCGTCAGCGGCGACGGCAGCCCGGAGTCTCGCTCGCAATTGGCGGACGACATCGCACGGTTGATGGCGGACTATGTTCACCGTCAACTGATCAACCGTCGCGAACACTTGATGGCCGAACAGGCCTTCCGTCAGGAAGCGCTGCTGAACCCGCGTCTGGCGCTTTTGGTGCGCTCGCATCAGCAAATTCTGCTGCAGGGAACGTGTCAGCTTTTCGAAGTATTGGGATCCCGTGAGCCACAACAGGATGCCAAAGTGTTGACGGCCATTATCGGACGGATGGAATATCAGGGCCTGCTCAACGACGCCGAGCCTGTGGCCGAAGCCGAAATGCTCGGTATTCTGACCCGCTACATGCACCTGGTGTTAGCGTCGGTGTAACACCTTGAAGGAACCCACAACCCCTGTGGGAGCGAGCTTGCTCGCGATGACGGACTGACATTCAACATCCCTGTTGCCTGACAGACCGCTTTCGCGAGCAAGCTCGCTCCCACAAGGTCCGGGGTCGGTTTGAGATCGCGGTGTATCGATAGGGAGTGTTGAATGAAAGCCTGGCGCGTCGTGGTGATCGCCTTGTCGTTCTTGCTGCTCAGTGGCTGTCTGGTGACCTTCAAGGAGCCTCTGACCACGAGCGACCCCGCGCCCAAAGGTCTGCTCGGCAAATGGACCAGCACCAACGCCTGGGGCGAGCCGATGAATCTGGAACTGACGCGCCTGGGTGACAATCGCTATCAGGCGGTGAGCTATTTCAAGGCCAAACCCAGTGAGCGCGAAGCCTATCCCTTCAC
Organism: Pseudomonas sp. fls2-241-R2A-110; assembly: GCF_030209165.1. Taxonomy (NCBI): domain Bacteria; kingdom Pseudomonadati; phylum Pseudomonadota; class Gammaproteobacteria; order Pseudomonadales; family Pseudomonadaceae; genus Pseudomonas; species Pseudomonas sp. fls2-241-R2A-110. Next base: position 28,798 of record NZ_JARVSN010000004.1, read on the forward strand.
GGTGATTCGCCATGGCAGCCGCTGGTACCTGTCGGCGAAGGTCCCGGCGCAGTTCGGCGGTCATTTCACTATTGCGGGTTTCGAGCTCAACGATAAGCACGAACTGGTGGTCTATAACCTCGACCTCGAGCAGATCAACCAGGCCCTCGGACAAAAAGTCCTGAGTGGCGAAGGCTTTCAGACCGACGACGGCGACGGCGTATTGATCGACAACAGCATGGACCAGGTCTTTGCTTACCTCGATGATCCAGCCAATTCCGATGTGTTCGTCGAGGCCGTGCGTTATCAGCGCCTGGCCAAAGCTAACGTTAAATAAATCCAGCACGTTACGGTTTTTCTACAGGAGTTTCGGGTGGACGATTACCAGCAGACGATACGCATTTTGTCCGATCGCATTGTGCTGGCGCAGACGCCGATTCGCATCCTCGATGCGGTGAAGTGGGACGACAGCATCCGCAAGGGATTCCTCAAGGCCAAGGGCAAGGAAATGCCCGCCGTGGACCGCGACTATTACCTCAATCGGCCGCTGTCGTTCGATTCCAGCAAAGTGAAACTGGAATTCCAGAACATCGAACGTGACATCACCCGCCAGCTTGGCCAGTTCAACCCGGTCGGCCAGATCATGCGTCGCATGTGCAAGGAATACCGGATGGTGGTGCGTATGCTCGAAGCGCGCGGCACCGAGGATTTCGGTCTGATTTCACAAGAGTTGTACGGCGCTGCGTCCGATGCGTTCCACGCCGGTGACCCGACGCTGTCCGACCTCGGCCTGATGCTCTCCGACTACCTGAACAACATCGATGGCCGGGGGGACCTGAAGGACGAGCCGAAAATCCTCACCGCCAAGGACGCCGTGCAGTTGTTGCAAACCCGGTTGAGCAAGGTGTTTGGCGAAGCCGAGGAAACCATTCGGGTGTTCGAGTCCGATGGCATTGTTGCCGACGCAGCGGCCGGCGCCGACTACATCAAGATCCGCACCGACGCGATGTTCAACGAACGTGACGTGCGCGCCCTGGAGGTTCACGAAGGGCTGGTGCATGTCGGCACGACGCTCAACGGTCTGAACCAGCCGATCTGCACGTTCCTGTCCAAAGGCCCGCCGTCGTCGACGGTGACCCAGGAAGGCCTGGCGATCCTGATGGAAATCATCACCTTCGCTTCCTACCCGAGCCGCCTGCGTAAATTGACCAACCGCACCCGCGCCATTCACATGGTGGAGGAGGGCGCAGACTTCCTGCAGGTCTTCGAGTTCTTCCGCGAGCAAGGCTTCGAAATGCCCGAAAGCTACGGCAACGCCAGCCGGGTTTTCCGCGGTTCGGTGCCCAATGGGCTGCCATTTACCAAAGACTTGTCCTACCTCAAGGGCTTTATCATGGTTTACAACTACATTCAGTTGGCCGTGCGTAAAGGCAAGCTTGAGCAGATCCCGTTGCTGTTTTGCGGCAAGACTACGCTGGAAGACATGCGCACCTTGCGTCAGTTGGTGGATGAAGGGCTGGTAGTGCCGCCCAAGTATTTGCCGGAGCAGTTCCGCGACATGAACGCGCTGTCGGCGTGGATGTGCTTCTCCAACTTCCTCAACCACCTGAGCCTGGACCGGATCGAAGCGGATTACTCGAACATTTTGTAACGATGACGAGATCCTTTGTGGGAGCGAGCCTGCTCGCGATGGCGCCTTATCATTCAACTTTAATGTTGCCTGACACACCGCTATCGCGAGCAGGCTCACTCCCACAGGGGGGATGTATTCCCAGTCCATTTTCGCGAGGTTTCAACGGATGAGAATCCTCGGCATCCTTTGCCTTCTCCTGACCTTGAGCGGTTGCAGCTCCTTGCTGTTCTATCCCGAACCCGGCCAGCTGTTCACCCCGGAAAAAGCCAAGCTCGACTACCGCGAAGTGACCCTGGTCACGGCGGATGGCCTCAAGCTGAATGCTTGGTGGCTGCCGGCGAAAAAAGGTGTCGAGGTCAAAGGCACCGTGCTGCATCTGCACGGCAACGGCGGCAATCTGCCAATGCATCTGGGCGGGAGTTGGTGGTTGCCCAAACAAGGCTATCAAGTGCTGCTGGTGGACTATCGCGGCTACGGTTTGTCCGAAGGGAAACCAAGTTTGCCGGCGATCTATCAAGACATCGATGCTGCGTTCAAATGGCTCGATCAGGCGCCGGAGGTCAAAGGCAAGCCGGTGATCCTGCTTGGCCAGAGCCTCGGTGGTTCGATGGCTGTGCACTATCTGGCCCAGCACCCCGAACGCCAGAAACAACTCAAGGCCCTGGTCCTGGACGGGGTTCCCGCCAGTTATCGCGATATCGGCCAATTCGCCCTGAGCCACTCCTGGCTGACCTGGGCTTTCCAGGTGCCCTTGTCCTGGCTGGTGCCGGACGGTGACAGTGCGATCAACTCGGCGGCACAGCTCAATGGCGTACCAAAACTGATCTACCACAGCATCGACGATCCAATCGTGCCCCTTTCAAACGGCATCCGTCTGTATCAAGCTGCGCCGCCTCCGCGAGTGCTGCAGCTGACCCGTGGCGGTCATGTGCAGACGTTCGCCGACCCGGTCTGGCGCAAAGTCATGCTGCGCTATCTTGACGACCCGCAGCATTTCAACGGCCTGCGCCGCCTGGGTGAAGTTCCCAATTACCCGGCCCCCCCGAATTCAGAAGATGAACCACCAGAGAGTCCGCAATGAGTGAAGAACGTAACGCCATCCCGCTGATCATCACCGGCATCTGCAGCATCCTCGGCACCGTTGGGGCCTTGTGGTTCTACGGTTACCTGCACTTTGCCAAACCCGAAGATGCATTGCTGCTCAGCGATTTCACCATGCTCAAGACCGTGCCGGGTGAAGACTACAAGGTCTCCCTGGAGCCTGCGGCGCAAGTAGCCCAGTGCATTGATGGCGTGCTGGTGATGTTTGATACCGAACAGAAAGGCCTTACCGGCGTACTGGTCAACAACCAGAAAAAAGCCGTGCGTTGCATGGGCCAGGAAAAGCCGCAGCAACTTGAGCAGTAACCAGTCTGACTGCAACAGAGATCAATGTGGGAGCGGGCTTGCTCGCGAAAGCGGTGGGTCAGTCGACATCATCATTGACTGACACACCGCTTTCGCGAGCAAGCCCGCTCCCACAGGGTTTGGTGGTCGCCAGACATAAAAAGCCCCGCCTGATCGACTCAGGCGGGGCTTTTGTGTTTCAGCGGGTGACGCTTAGTTCGAGCTGACTGCCGAACGCGGGATCACTGGCTGGTTGTCGTTGGAAATGGTCACTTCCACCCGACGGTTCATCGCACGGCCCGAGGTGCTGGTGTTTTCAGCAACCGGGTATTCCTTGCCATAACCCTGCGCAACGATGCGCGCTGGATCAACACCCATTTTCACCAGTGCCATGCGCACGGAACCGGCACGACGTTCGGACAGCGACTGGTTGTGGTCCGCGGTGCCGGTGCTGTCGGTGTAACCCTCGACGATCGCTTTGCGATCAGGGTTTTCCGAGAGGAACTGCGCCAGTTTGTTGATGTTCACCAGACCGTTGGATTTCAGGTCAGCGCGGTCGGTGGCAAACAGCACGTCACCGAAGGTCACCACGGTGCCGCGATCGGTTTGCTTGGCGTTCAGGCTGTCCTGCAACTGCTTGATCTGCGCATCGCGGGCATCCAGGCGAGCCTGGGCACGTTGGGCCGATGCGTTTTTCAGGTTGGCTTCAGCGGTGCGCAGGGCGATGGTCTGCTTGGCCACTTCAACACGCTGATTGGTCAGGTAAGCCAGTTGGTCAACCTTGGCCTGGTCTTGCTTGTCCTGATAAGCCTTGTCGGCCTTGTCCAGGTAATCGCTGGCGTCTTTGGTTTCCAGCGCCGCAACCTTGCTCGCTTGCGGATTGGCTTGCAGGCCGCTGTAGTTGGTGCGGGCCTGTTCCAGGTTCGGGTTAGGCGGGGTGGAGCAGGCTGCCAGTGCAACGCTTGCGGCCAGGAGTGCGGGGATCATCAGTTGCTTACGCATATTCATTCGTCCTTTTCTATCGATAAGAGCTTCAGTCTTTGGTCCGGATGCGCGCTTATTGCACAGTGCGCTGGCTTTCCTGACGCAGTTCCTGAACGCCTTTCTGAGAGTCCTTCACAGCTAGATCGGCTTTGGTCGCCTGGGCTTTGCGTTCGGCTACGCGAGCGTCCCACTCAGCCTGTTCGGCCAGAATTCTGGCTTCGTCATACTTCTTGTCGTGCATGGCGATTTCGGATTGTTTGAGCTTGTCTTGCGCGGATTTCATTTCCACAGCAGCGAACTCGGTGCCGCCGGCGCTGACCGCGCTGTTCACGGCCGATTGCGTTACGGCGAATTGCTCGGTCGGTGGATTGCCGGCGCAGCCAGCCAGAACGAAGCTGGTGCCGATTGCCAGGGCAGCCAGTTTCAGACTGCGCAAATGATTGAACGAGGACTTGGCAGTGCTGATCTTCATGGTCTTCAACTCCATTGGTAAAACTCCTAAAAACTGAAAAATCCATGCTGGGCCAGGAGCCGTAACCGTCAATTTGCGGGGTGTTTTGAAACGGCCGTCCCAGGCGTGGTTAATGGGTGTGACCCGAGTGGTTTTTTTAAAGTTCAGAAAAGATGGCCAATCGCCGAAAAAAACTTTGAACGATCGGACAAGGCTCTAGTTCAGGAACTTTGGCGAGATGCAGGGGTATCCACGACCACTTGCAAGCCTTGGAATACTCAATTTCAGGGGGGGATTACAACTCATGTGGGAGCAAATGTGCTCCCACATGTTCGGCGCAAAACTCAGTGCTTCTGCTTCTCGCTACCGGCCGATAAATCGTGCAGGTGCCGACGTGACAACGCTAGGAAACGCGGGGTCGGACCAATGTCTTCGTACAGCGGATCTCCCTCTTCGTCAGTGGCCACCACGGTCGAGCCTTTCACGTAGGGAAAGCTCTTTTCCAACTCTTCCAGCGCGGCGCCGATCAGCTCGCCAAGCAGTTCTTCGGGTTGGCGTTTGGGGTACATCTCGACAATTGCAGCAAGCCGTGCGGCGGCCTCCACATCCAGATGAATTCTGTAACCGGTATCGGTCAGTCGACCCTTGGCGTTTTCTTCCCAATGCTGAGCCAATTCACGGATTTTCATAAAAACCTCATTGCGCTCCTGCTCGTGGCAGGCGGTGTCAGTGTCCGGCAAAGGCCGGCCGAAGCCGTTGTGCGGCTTACACTTGAGACTAGCTTCTGCGCCCAAGGTTTAAAGTCCCTTCGTCGTTTGCTTGTAAGAACCGCTTTAGAGCGGCACTCTTTAGGCTCTAGGCCGCCCGGAATTTTTGCTGGAGAACTGCTGATGACCGATATTGATGCACGCTTGCGCGAGGACGTTCACCTGCTGGGTGAACTGTTGGGCAACACCATTCGTGACCAGTACGGGGACGGCTTTCTCGACAAGATCGAGCAGATTCGCAAAGGCGCCAAAGCTGACCGTCGCGGCTCGATGGACGCTGAACTGAGTGCCAGTCTCAACCAGTTGAGCGAAGCAGAGTTGCTGCCTGTAGCCCGAGCGTTCAACCAGTTTCTCAACCTCGCCAATATCGCCGAGCAATATCAGCTGATTCACCGCCGCGAAGAGTCACAACCCGCACCGTTCGAAGCGCGCGTGTTGCCGGAGTTGCTCGCTCGCTTGCGCGCCGAAGGCCACAGCGCCGAATCCCTGGCCCGTCAGTTGGGACGGCTGGAAATCGAGCTGGTCCTTACCGCGCACCCGACCGAAGTGGCGCGCCGCACGCTGATCCAGAAATACGACGCCATCGCCGCGCAACTGGCAGCCCAAGACCACCGCGACCTGACCACCGCCGAGCGCGAGCAGATCAAGACGAAGTTGCAGCGCCTGATCGCCGAGGCCTGGCACACCGAAGAAATCCGCCGCACCCGGCCGACGCCCGTGGACGAGGCCAAATGGGGTTTCGCGGTGATCGAGCATTCGCTGTGGCAAGCGATCCCCAACTATTTGCGCAAGGCCGATAAAGCCCTGCATGACGCCACCGGCCTGCATCTGCCGCTGGAGGGCGCACCGATTCGCTTCGCTTCCTGGATGGGCGGCGACCGCGACGGCAACCCGAATGTGACGGCCGCCGTGACCCGTGAAGTCTTGTTGCTGGCGCGCTGGATGGCGGCCGATTTGTACGTGCGCGATGTCGATCATCTCGCTGCAGAATTGTCGATGCAGCAGGCCAGCGATGCATTGAAAGCCAAGGCCGGCGACAGTGCCGAACCTTATCGCGCGGTGCTTAAACAACTGCGCGAACGTCTTCGCGCGACGCGCAACTGGGCTCACGCATCGTTGACTGCGACGACGCCTGCTCCCGCCGATGTATTGCAAAACAACCGCGACCTGCTCGATCCGCTGGAGCTTTGCTACCACTCGCTGCATGAGTGCGGCATGGGTGTGATTGCCGACGGCCCCTTGCTCGATTGCCTGCGCCGGGCGGTGACATTCGGGTTGTTCCTGGTGCGCCTGGACGTGCGTCAAGACTCGTCGCGGCACACCGCCGCCATGACGGAGATCACCGATTACCTGGGGCTTGGTCGTTACGAAGACTGGAGCGAGGAAGAGCGCATCACCTTCCTGATGAATGAGTTGAATAACCGTCGGCCGCTGCTGCCGGCGTACTTCAAACCATCGGCCGACACAGCAGAAGTACTCGCGACCTGTCGGGAAATCGCTGCCGCACCGGGCGCTTCGCTCGGCTCCTATGTGATCTCCATGGCCGGTGCCGCTTCCGATGTACTGGCTGTGCAACTGCTGCTCAAAGAGTCCGGCGTGCTGCGGCCGATGCGTGTAGTGCCGCTGTTCGAAACCCTCGCCGACCTGGACAACGCCGGCCCGGTGATCGAAAAGCTGTTGCTGCTGCCGGGCTATCGCTCGCGCCTGCAAGGGCCGCAAGAAGTGATGATCGGCTATTCCGACTCGGCCAAGGACGCCGGCACCACTGCTGCGGCCTGGGCGCAATATCGGGCGCAGGAACGCTTGGTCGATATCTGCCGCGAGCAGCAAGTGGAGCTGCTGCTGTTCCACGGTCGCGGTGGCACCGTGGGTCGCGGCGGCGGCCCGGCACACGCGGCGATTCTGTCGCAGCCGCCGGGTTCGGTGGCGGGGCGTTTCCGCACAACCGAGCAGGGGGAAATGATTCGTTTCAAATTCGGCCTGCCGGACATCGCCGAGCAAAACCTTAATCTGTACCTGGCGGCGGTGCTGGAAGCGACGTTGTTGCCGCCGCCACCACCAGAACCGGCCTGGCGCCATCTGATGGACGAATTGGCTGCGGACGGGGTCAAGGCCTACCGCGCCGTGGTGCGGGAAAATCCCCAGTTCGTCGAGTACTTCCGCCAGTCCACCCCGGAGCAGGAATTGGGCCGTTTGCCGCTGGGCAGCCGCCCGGCCAAGCGCCGCGCGGGCGGTATCGAAAGCCTGCGCGCCATTCCGTGGATCTTCGGTTGGACCCAGACGCGCCTGATGTTGCCGGCCTGGCTGGGCTGGGAAGCGGCGCTGAGCAAGGCGCTGGAGCGCGGCGAAGGCGAACTGCTGGGACAGATGCGCGAACAGTGGCCGTTCTTTCGCACGCGCATCGATATGCTGGAAATGGTACTGGCCAAAGCCGATGCCGACATCGCCCGGTCCTACGATGAGCGTTTGGTCGAGGCGGATTTGCTTCCTTTGGGTGCGCATTTACGCGACCTATTGTCGCAGGCATGCGCTGTTGTCCTTGGGCTGACTGGTCAGTCTCAGCTACTGGCACATAGCCCAGATACCCTGGAATTCATCCGCTTGCGCAACACCTACCTCGACCCGCTTCATCTATTGCAGGCCGAATTGTTGGCGCGCTCGCGGCAACAGGACGTGGCCCAGGGCAGCCCGGTAGAACAGGCGCTGCTGGTGTCTGTAGCGGGGATTGCCGCCGGTTTGCGAAATACCGGCTAAGGTTTTCGTCGTGGGGCGAGGTTCTCGGCGCGAGCGTCGAGGGCCTGTGGGCGAGGGGCAAAAACGTGCGGCCAGGCGACAGTTAGTGATGGGGTTGCGACTTGGGGTACCCCGTCTCAGGGGCACATTGGGTGGGGGTTTCTCCGACTTTCGGCGGCTTGTGTGGTCCGGGCCTGCTGTGTATCTTGATCAGCCTTTGGCCGTTTGGGCGGTCACGACCCTATTTTTGAGATTGGCCCCACGAGGCGAATCTGACGTTATCCATATAAAAAATTGAGGAGCACATCGATGCGCGTCATTCTGCTGGGAGCTCCCGGGGCCGGTAAAGGTACTCAGGCTAAGTTCATCACCGAGAAATTCGGCATTCCGCAAATCTCCACTGGCGACATGCTGCGTGCAGCGGTCAAGGCCGGCACCGAACTGGGCCTGATCGCCAAGAGCGTCATGGACAGCGGTGGTCTGGTTTCCGATGACCTGATCATCAATCTGGTCAAGGAACGCATCAGCCAGGCCGATTGCGCCAACGGCTTCCTGTTCGACGGTTTCCCGCGCACCATTCCCCAGGCTGAAGCCCTGGTGAAAGCCGGCGTCGAGCTGGATCACGTGTTGGAAATCGACGTTAAAGACGAAGACATCGTTCAGCGTATCGCTGGCCGTCGTGTTCACGAGGCCAGCGGTCGCGTGTACCACATCGTCTACAACCCGCCGAAAATTGCCGGTAAAGACGACATCACCGGTGAGGAGCTGGTGCAGCGCAAAGACGACACCGAAGAAACCGTGCGTCATCGTCTGTCGGTCTACCACGCCCAGACCGAGCCTCTGGTGAAGTTTTACCAGGAGCTGTCCGCCGCTCAAGGCAAACCGAAGTACAGCCACGTCGAAGGCGTTGGCTCGGTTGAAGCGATCACCGGCAAGGTGCTTGAAGCGCTGAGCTGAAAAGTCTGAATCGCTTCATCTTCTACGGCCCGCTTGCGGGCCGTAGTTGTTTATACTGGCGCACTTTTTCTGACCTCTCTTTCTTACGGAAACATCGATGAGCACCTTGCTGGCCCTGGACACCGCGACTGAAGCTTGCTCCGTTGCCTTGCTGCATGAAGGCAAAGTCACGAGCCATTACGAGGTGATCCCGCGCCTGCATGCGCAGAAGCTGTTGCCGATGATCCAGCAACTGCTGGCCGATGCCGGGACCACGCTGCAGGCGGTCGATGCCATTGCATTCGGTCGTGGGCCAGGCGCATTCACCGGTGTGCGGATCGCCATTGGCGTGGTGCAAGGCCTGGCGTTTGCGCTGGATCGCCCGGTGCTGCCGGTGTCCAACCTGGCGGTGCTGGCACAGCGGGCGTATCGCGAACACGGCGTGAGCCAGGTCGCGGCCGCCATCGATGCGCGGATGGACGAGGTGTATTGGGGTTGCTACCGCGAAACGGCGGGGGAGATGCGCCTGGTCGGCAAGGAAGCGGTATTGGCGCCGGAAGCGGCGGCATTGCCTGCCGACGCCAGCGGCGATTGGTTTGGCGCGGGCACCGGTTGGGGTTATGCCGAGCGCATCGCCGTCAACCTCACCGGGCAGGACGCGGGCATGCTGCCTCACGCCGAAGACCTGCTGACGCTGGCGCGGTTTGCCTGGGAACGCGGTGAAGCGATTGTGGCGGATGAAGCTCAGCCGGTTTACCTGCGCGATAAAGTGGCGACCCCGAAAGCGCGTTAATCCCTGAGATCGGGTCGGTCCCATCGCGAGCAGGCTCGCTCCCACAGGGGGGGTAGCGCAGGTCCTGTGGGAGCGAGCCTGCTCGCGATGGCGATCTGCGCAACGCAGCCAATCGTCGATTTATCTCCCCGCTTTTAAACCTTTTTGATTTTATGTGTTCTAGTTATCACTCGGCGGTTTGCGAAGTGGGATATGTGCCACTAAACTGCCATTACTGATACCGGACATGTACTCATGCGTATAGACGGCCTTTCCTCCCAGTCGTACCCCATCAAGCGCAAACCCCGCAAAGGGCCTGTGGCGGATGACGACAACGTCGATATCGACGGCGAGCTGGAGATTCCGTCCGAAGAGCAACTGGCCGCCCGTGCTGCCAAAGCCTCCGCGCAACGCCTGAGCAATCTCCCGGCCCGTCAGCAAGACATGATCTACCACCGCGCCATGAGCAAAAGCGTCGCCACGGCACTCGCCAGCTACCTGAGCACTGCCGGGTTTGTCGATTGGGATTCAGGTGTGCTGGGCCTCGACCTTTACATCTGATGTTGCTGCCTTACTACCTCGGCTGCCCGTCCTGGAGTGAAAGCGCCTGGCGCGACTATCTTTATCCGCCCGACGCCAAACCCGCCGAGTTTCTGAATCTTTATTCCCAAGTGTTTAACGCCGTAGAGGGCAATACGACCTTCTACGCGAGCCCGGCTGCCAGCACCGTGCAGCGTTGGGCCGAGATTCTGCCCGAACACTTTCGCTTCACTGCCAAGTTCCCCGGCGACATCAGCCACGGCGGTGACCTGCGCGAACAACTGACTGCCACCGAAACCTTCCTGCAATTGCTCAGCCCATTGGGCGAGCGGGTTTCGCCGTTGTGGCTGCAATTATCGAAAAGCTTTACGCCGCAACGATTGCCCGAACTCGCCGCTTTCATCGATGCCGTGGAGCGACCGTTGGCGGTAGAAGTGCGCCACAGCGAATTTTTCGCCAAAGGTGACAGCGAGCGAATGCTCAACCGCCTGTTGCGCGACCGTGGCGTCGAGCGGATTTGCCTTGATCCGCGCGCATTGTTCAGTTGCACGTCAACCGATCCCTCGGTGCTGCACGCGCAATCGAAAAAGCCCAACGTGCCGCCGCGCCCGGCAGCGTTCACCCAATTCCCGCAGGTACGCTTCATCGGCCATCCGCAGCTTGAAGCCAACGATCCGTTTCTGGTGCCGTGGGTCGAGAAAATCGCCTTGTGGATCGAAGAGGGCCGTACCCCCTACATCTTCCTGCACACCGCCGATAACTTGCTGGCGGCCAGGCTGGCGCAACGTTTTCACGCACAACTGATGCTGCGTTTGCCTGGCTTGGCGCCGCTGCCTGAGCTATACAGAGAACCCGCCGCCGAGCAACTTGGCCTGCTCTGAGGCGGAATCGTTCCCCTTTTCAGGAGCCTGCCAATGGATGCACAAACCCTTCGAGCCCAGGCGTTCAAAGCACTGCACGAACGCGAAGGCATTTTTGTCATTCCCAACCCGTGGGACGCCGGCTCGGCGAAGATGCTCGCCAGCCTGGGTTTCGAGGCACTGGCGACCACCAGTGCCGGTTATGCCTTTTCCAATGCACGCCCCGATGGCGGGTTGTCGTTAGAGGACACCCTGGCGAATGTTCGGGCGATTGTCGCAGCGACGGATCTGCCGGTGGCGGTGGACCTGGAAAACGGCTTCGCCGACGGCCCGGCGGAATGCGCACAGAGCATTTTGCGGGCAGCCGAGGCCGGTGCCGTCGCAGGCTCGATCGAAGACGCCACAGGCCGCGAACAGACGCCTATTTACTGCTTCGAACATGCCGTGGCGCGTATCGAAGCGGCTGTCGCCGCAGCGCGCAGCTTGCCTTTCCCGTTCATGCTGACCGCCCGCGCGGAGAACTTCCTGCATGGCAATCCAGATCTCGCCGACACCATTCGCCGCTTGCAGGCCTTCGCGGAGGCGGGCGCCGACGTGTTGTACGCGCCGGGCCTGCGCAGTCCTGAAGACGTGTTGGCGGTGGTTCGCGCCGTGGCACCGAAACCGGTCAATGTGTTGATGTCCGGCGGGCTCAAGCTGACAGTCGAGCAGTTGCGCGAAATGGGCGTCAAACGCGTTAGCGTCGGTTCGGCGCTGGCGTTGGCTGCCTATGGCGAGTTTTTCCGCGCCGCTGAAGAGATCAAGACGTCGGGCACGTTCGGATTCACGTCGCGGTCCATGCCGTATGCGAAGGCCAATCAATTGTTCAAAGGCTGACGATGCGGTTTCGGTGGCGGCCTGTTCAGCGTGGTGTTGAGCCTGGACTGCAACGCCGCCCATCGCCTAAGGGCTTGTCATTGAATGTCAGGCGGCGATGCGCAGGTTCTGCAGCACGATCGGGCGAGCCCAGCCGGTATCGAAATCGAAGTGTTTTTGTTGCTCGACCAGTTCTTCGGGCGAGAACGGCGGGAATGGCTTGTCCAGCAGGTCCATCTCGAATTCGGCGATGGGCAAGTGCAGCGGACGCGGTTGTGGCGCCGGGCCGGCTTCCGGGGCTTGCTGGCCAGCGGTGAGCACGATCGGACGAACCCAGCTGCTTTCGAAGTCTTGCTGTTTTTGCTGGGCGACGATTTCTTGTGGTGGGAACGGTGGGAAAGGCTTGTCGGCCAGGTCCATCTCGAACTCGGCAATCGGCAGGAACAGCGGCTCGGGTGGCTTGACCTCGGTTTCTTTCACATCGCATTCGCGCTGGCTGACGATGTGCGCCAGCAGCTCGCTGCCGACGGTCGGTTCGACCGGGCTTTCGAGGTCAACCGGCGGGAAGGTGCCACACGCCGGCACCACATCACTCGACTGATCGGCCAGGGCCTGGGCAAAAAAATCCTGCCACAGGTGACTGACGCCGCTCAGTGCTTGAGAGTTTCGCAGACCATAATCGCCATGACGCGAAATGTAGCCTACGGATGTGGATTGAATGCCTGACATTTTTCTCGGTCGACGCTCAGCTCTGGCAAAATGCTCGTTAGTTTTGTTATCGGCCGTTTTTGCCGATCATTAATTTTTTGAGCGTGTTTTCCCATGATTGAGCAACCTGCGGCCTGCCGCATCCATGTCGAGGCCTCGGCCCCGGCATTTCAGCCACAAGCCGAGCAATGGGCTGAACGCCTGGGCCTGCCTTTGCAAGTGGATGACGGCGAGTTTGCCTTGCAGGTGGGCGAGCAGGGATTGCAGCTGCAACAGCTCGGGCCGGACGCGCCGGGGCCGGTGCGGGTGGACTTCGTCGAAGGGGGGGCCGCGCATCGGCGGTTGTTCGGTGGGGGCACCGGGCAGATGATCGCCAAGGCGGTTGGCATCGCGCAGGGCGTGCGTCCACGCGTACTGGATGCCACGGCAGGGCTGGCCAAGGATGCGTTTGTGCTGGCGAGTCTGGGCTGCGAGATGAGCCTGATCGAGCGCCAGCCGCTGATTGGTGCGTTGCTGGAAGACGGTCTGGCCCGTGGCGCGGAAGATTTCGACGTGGCACCGATTGTGGCGCGAATGAAGTTGCTCAAGGGCAATTCGATCGAGGTGATGCGCAATTGGGAAGGGGAGCCGCCCCAGGTGATCTACCTCGACCCGATGTTTCCGCACCGTGAGAAAACGGCGTTGGTGAAGAAGGAAATGCGCCTGTTCCGGCCATTGGTGGGTGATGACCCGGATGCACCGGCATTGCTGGAAGCTGCGTTGGCGCTGGCCAGCCATCGGGTGGTGGTCAAGCGTCCGCGCAAGGCACCGTGCATTGAGGGGCCGAAACCGAGCCATGCGCTGGATGGCAAATCCAGCCGGTACGACATTTACCCCAAGAAAGCGCTCAAGCCTTAAGACCGCGTCGCCCCCATCGCGAGCAAGCTCACTCCCACAGGACTGCCGAGAACCCTGTGGGAGCGAGCTTGCTCGCGATGGGGCCTGATCAGACTACAAAAAACTATCTAGCTGACTCAGGTCGATAAGCCCGCATAAACAACCCCACCACTTCCCGCACATGTTCCTCGGCCGCATCCCCGGTCAACCGCTCGCCGCAGCCATACAACAAGCGGAAATTCGCCGCGCCCTTGAGCAGGCAGAAGAAGTGCTCGGCCGCATTGCGCGGTTTATCGATGCGCAATGCGCCGCTCTGATCAACCTTGGTCAGTAACCGCTCCATGCCATGCAGCATGCGCTGAGGCCCGGCTTCGAAAAAGATCAGCGAGAGTTTCGGGTCCTGACTGCCCAGGGCCATCATCAGCCGATGCAGGTTCACCGATTCATCGCTGTTGATCAGCTGATCAAAACCGCGCGCGATATTCAACAGCACCGTTTCCACGGCGATGCCATCCGGCAATTCGAAAAACAGCGTGGGAAGCTGCTCTTCGCACTTGGCCATCACGGCGGCGGAGAACAACGTCTCCTTGTCGTTGAAATGGCTGTAGACCGTCAGTTTGGATACGCCGGCCTCCGCCGCCACGGCGTCCATGCTGGTATTGGCGTAACCCTTGCTCAGAAACAAAGTTTTCGCCGCGTTGAGGATGGCCTGGCGTTTGGCCAGATCCTTGGGGCGGCCCGGACCGTTGGGTGCTGAAAGATTGTTCGACATTCTTCGCTTTAATACTGGACTGGTGAGTTTGCTATTAATAACATACTGGCAAGTATAATTATTCCAAGCACCATTAGCGAAAGGTCCTTCACCATGTTCCGCTATGCCTTGCCCCTCGCGTTGCCAGTCGCTCTGGCGTTTTTATTGTCTGCGTGTGGCCATGAAGAGGCGCCTCAAGTCACCGTTCGCCCGGCCATGGTGGTACAGCCAGAGCCTTCGGCCCAGGCAATGGAAAGCTATCCGGGTGAAGTGCGGGCTCGTTACGAGCCGGACCTGGCGTTTCGCATTGGCGGCAAAGTCAGCCGACGACTGGTCGAAGAGGGGCAGCGGGTTAAGGCCGACCAGCCTTTGGCAGAACTCGATCCGCAGGACGTACGCCTGCAACTGGAAGCCACCCGTGCCCAGGTTGCGGCCGCCGAGGCCAACCTGAACCTGGTGCGCGCCGAGCGTGATCGCTACAAAACGCTGATGGACCGCCAGATGGTCAGTCGCTCGCAGTACGACAATGCCGAGAACCTTTACCGATCCGGTGAAGCGCGTCTCAAGCAAATCAAAGCCGAATTCAACGTGTCGACCAATCAGGCCAGTTACGCGGTGTTGCGTGCGCCTCAGGATGGCGTGGTGGCCAAGCGCGCGGTGGAAGTCGGGCAAGTGGTGGCCGCCGGGCAAACCGTGTTTACCCTCGCAACCGATGGCGAGCGTGACGTGTTGATCAGCCTGCCGGAGCAGAGCTTTGGTCGCTTCAAGGTCGGCCAGCCGGTATCGGTTGAACTCTGGACCCAGCCCGATCAGCGTTTCGCCGGGCGCATCCGTGAACTGTCGCCAGCCGCCGACCCGAAATCGCGCACCTTCGCCGCGCGTATCGCCTTCACTGCCGGTAAGGTCCCCGCCGAACTGGGCCAGAGTGCCCGGGTGTTTATCCAGACTGCCGAGGCGGTGTCGCTGTCGGTCCCGCTGTCGGCCGTCACCGCAGAAAACGGTGCGACCTACGTCTGGGTGCTCGGCGCCAACAATACCCTGAAAAAAGCCCCGGTCCGGGTCGGCGCATTCGGTGAGAAAACCGTGCCGGTCCTTGAAGGCCTGAACGCCAGTGATTGGGTGGTGGCCGCCGGTGTTCATGTGCTTCATGACGGGCAGCAAGTGCGCCCGGTGGATCGCTCCAACCGCGTGGTCAAACTGGCGGACAAGGAGTAATCCCCGATGGGTTTCAATCTTTCCGAATGGGCGCTGCGTAATCGCCAGATCGTACTGTTCCTGATGCTCCTGCTGGCGGTCGTTGGCGCACTTTCCTACACCAAGCTCGGCCAAAGCGAAGACCCGCCGTTCACCTTCAAAGCCATGGTCATTCGGACCAACTGGCCGGGCGCCACCGCGCAAGAGGTCTCGCGGCAGGTTACCGAGCGCATTGAAAAGAAACTGATGGAAACCGGTGAGTACGAACGCATTGTCTCGTTCTCCCGTCCGGGCGAGTCCCAGGTCACCTTCGTTGCTCGCGATTCCATGCACTCGGTGGAAATACCGGATCTCTGGTATCAGGTTCGCAAGAAGATCAGCGACATTCGCCAGACCTTGCCGCCCGGTATTCAAGGGCCGTTTTTCAACGATGAGTTCGGCACCACGTTCGGCAATATCTATGCGCTGACCGGCGACGGCTTTGATTACGCGGTGCTAAAGGATTACGCCGACCGCATCCAGATCCAGCTGCAACGGGTCAAGGATGTCGGCAAGGTCGACTTGCTCGGTTTGCAGGACGAGAAGATCTGGATCGAGCTTTCCAACGTCAAGCTCGCGACCCTCGGATTGCCATTGGCTGCGGTGCAGAAAGCGCTCGAAGAGCAGAATGCGATGTCCACGGCCGGGTTCTTTGAAACCACCAGTGAGCGATTGCAGCTACGGGTTTCGGGGAATTTTCAGACAGTCGACGAGATCAAGAACTTCCCGATCCGCGTAGGCGATCGTACCTTCCGTATTTCCGATGTCGCCGACGTGCGTCGCGGGTTCAACGATCCGCCGGCACCGCGCATGCGCTTCATGGCGGAAAACGCCATTGGTCTGGCCGTGGCGATGAAGGATGGCGGCGATATTCTGGTGCTGGGCAAGGCGCTGGAAATCGAGTTCGACCGTATCCAGCAAAACCTCCCGGCCGGCATGCAGCTACGCAAGGTGTCCGATCAGCCCGCCGCGGTGAAAACCGGGGTTGGCGAGTTCGTTCAGGTGCTGGTCGAAGCCCTGGCGATTGTGTTGCTGGTGAGCTTTTTCTCACTCGGTGTGCGCACCGGCATGGTGGTGGCGCTGGCGATTCCGCTGGTGTTGGCGATGACCTTCGCCTGCATGTATTACCTGGGTATTGGCCTGCACAAAATATCCCTCGGCGCGTTGGTGCTGGCGTTGGGCTTGCTGGTGGACGATGCGATCATCGCCGTGGAAATGATGGCGATCAAAATGGAACAGGGCTTCGACCGCATCAAGGCGGCCAGTTATGCCTGGACCAGCACCGCGTTCCCGATGCTCACCGGCACGCTGATCACCGCCGCCGGGTTCTTGCCGATTGCCACCGCGCAATCGGGCACCGGCGAATACACCCGGTCGATCTTTCAGGTGGTGACCATCGCGCTATTGGCTTCGTGGATTGCCGCAGTGGTTTTCGTGCCGTACCTGGGGGAAAAACTCCTGCCGGATCTGGCAAAGATTCATGCCGCCAAACATGGCACCGATCAACCCGATCCGTACGGCACGCCGTTCTATCAGCGTGTCAGGCGCCTGGTGGAGTGGTGCGTGCGCCGGCGTAAAACAGTGATTGTCCTGACCGTGGTGATGTTTATCGCGTCGGTAGTGCTGTTCCGTTTTGTGCCGCAACAGTTTTTCCCGGCCTCGGGCCGACTGGAATTGATGGTCGATCTGAAACTCGCGGAAGGCGCGTCACTGAGCAACACCGCCGACGAAGTTAAACGCCTTGAAGGCTTGTTGAAGGATCACGCCGGCATCGACAACTACGTGGCCTACGTCGGCACCGGATCGCCGCGCTTTTACTTGCCGCTGGATCAGCAACTGCCGGCGGCGAGCTTCGCCCAGTTTGTGGTCCTGGCCAAGACCATCGAGGAACGCGAAACCCTGCGCACCTGGCTGATTGAAACCCTCAATGAACAATTCCCGGCCCTGCGTTCACGGGTCACGCGTCTTGAAAACGGCCCGCCGGTTGGCTATCCGGTGCAGTTTCGGGTGACCGGCGAACACATCGAAGAAGTGCGCGCATTGGCCCGTAAAGTCGCGGCCAAGGTTCGTGAAAATCCGCACGTGGCCAACGTCCATCTGGACTGGGAAGAACCGAGCAAAGTTGTTTACCTGAACGTTGATCAAGACCGCGCCCGGGCGCTGGGCGTGAGTACGGCGAATCTGTCGAAGTTCCTGCAAAGCTCCCTCACCGGTTCCAGCGTCAGCCAGTACCGCGAAGACAACGAATTGATTGAGATTCTGTTGCGCGGCACCGTGCATGAACGCACCGAGCTGTCCTTGCTGCCAAGCCTGGCGGTGCCGACCGAGAATGGCCGCAGCGTGGCGCTGTCGCAGATTGCGACCCTTGAATACGGTTTCGAGGAAGGCATCATCTGGCACCGAAATCGCCTGCCGAACGTGACCGTTCGCGCCGACATCTATGGCAAGGAACAACCGGCGACCCTGGTGCAACAAATCCTGCCGACTCTCGAACCGGTGCGTGCTGAACTACCCGACGGCTACTTGCTGGAAGTCGGCGGCACGGTGGAAGACTCTGCCCGCGGGCAGAACTCGGTGAAGGCCGGCGTGCCGTTGTTTATCGTGGTGGTGCTGACCTTGCTGATGCTGCAACTGCGCAGTTTCTCACGCACCGTGATGGTGTTTCTGACAGCGCCGCTGGGCTTGATCGGCGTAACGTTGTTCCTGATGGTGTTTCGTCAGCCCTTCGGTTTCGTGGCGATGCTTGGGACCATCGCCTTGTCCGGCATGATCATGCGCAACTCGGTGATTCTGGTGGACCAGATCGAGCAGGACATCGCGGCCGGGCTCAAGCCGTGGCAGGCGATCATCGAAGCCACGGTGCGGCGCTTCCGGCCTATTGTGCTGACGGCACTCGCGGCGGTGCTGGCGATGATCCCATTGTCGCGCAGCGTGTTCTTCGGGCCGATGGCGGTGGCGATCATGGGCGGGTTGATTGTGGCGACAGCGCTGACGTTGCTGTTTTTGCCGGCGTTGTATGCGGCCTGGTTCAGGGTCAAGAAAGAGCCGGTCTGATTTCCTACGATAATCTCGGACCTCTCTGATATTGAGTCAGCGAGGCCTGAGTGCTGTACTCAAGACTCGGTTTTATGAGTATTTGAGACATCAATGATGAAAAAGCCACCCGTGCTGACAGGGAGGTCGGACCGGGTATTCGATCTATTGGCACAGACACCCCATAGGGAGCGCCTCTGTGACTACCTCGCCTTGCTCAAACCGCTGGATGATCAGGGACGGTATCTTCCATTCGACGAGTTACGCTACCGCTGGGCGCCAGGAATGGATTCGGGCCTGTGCTGGGCGCTGGTGAAGAAGGCCCGGACTGCACAGTATTCAAGCCTTCTTCCACTTGGCGAGCCAGTGCAGTGGGGCACCTTTGTGCTGACGCCCTTGGCGCAAAAAACCATTTCGGCCGTCGACCGACAAGCCACCACGGCTTCGCTGGAGTACATGACCAGCCAGATTGGTGAGCATGCGCATTTCAGTTATCTGCTCAACGATTTGATCGAAGACGAAGCCATCAGCAGCAGTCAGCTTGAAGGCGCGGCAACCACCACACGGGTGGCCAAGGACATGCTTAAGCGCAAACGCCTGCCGCGCACTCCAGATGAGCGAATGGTCGTAGGCAACTTCAAAATGATGAACTTCGCATGGGAAAAGCGCTACGAGCCGTTAAGTGCTGAGCTGATGACGGCAATGCACCGGGTCGGTGTCGAGGGTATCGACGATGCGCAGTACTCGCCGGGGGCGTTCAGAAACAATGACGATGTGGTCGTGCAGGACGGCGAGGGCAACACCGTTCATACGCCGCCGCCTGCGGCTGGGCTGGAGACGCGATTACAAGTGTTGGCGGACTGGCTCAACCAGTCGCACGACGATCCCGAGCGCGAGGGCTACGTTCATCCTTTGATCAAAGGCATCGCACTGCATTTCGCTCTGGGTTATGAGCATCCTTTTCGTGATGGCAACGGCCGAGTCGCGCGTGCGCTGTTCTACTGGTTCATGTTCAAGAATGATTTTTCGGCGTTTCGCTACATCGCGATCAGCATTTTGCTACGTAATGCGCCGGTGAAGTATGGCCGGTCTTATCTCAATACCGAGGCTGATGATTTAGACCTGACGTATTTCATCGACTTTCAGTGTTCAGTGATTCTGCGCGCTGTCAGTGGTTTTACTGAGGCTTATCGGAAAAGTCTGGCGTATACGGAGCTTTTTGATCGCTGGCTGACCGAATCCGGATTTTTCGATCGTTTGACCGAAAAGCAGCGCGCTATTTACCACGTAGCCAAGAGCGGGATGGCGAAGGAGTTTACGGCCTTCAACGTGAAGGAAAACCTGGACTGTTCGTACGGCGCCGCGTCAGCCACGTTAAACGGGCTGGTTGAGTTGAACGTGTTTGAGAAAAGGAAGATGGGACGCGAGTGGGTTTTCTTTCTACGGGCTGCATTGACGACCTGATTTCTGTGAGAACAGGCTCGTTCCCACAGGATCAGGTTTGAAGACTACAGCGTACCAAACACCTTCTTCGCCAAACTCGTCGCCGCAGCAGCCGGGTTCTCTCGGATGGTTTGTTCCTGTTTGCCGATCATCTTGAACAAACCGTTCAATGCCTGCTCGGTCACGTAGCCCTCGATATTGGCGTTCTTGGTATCCAGCACGCCCATGGTCGCTGCCTGGCCGGCAAACGTGTTGTATTGCTTGGCCAGGCCAACCTGGTCGGTGGCTTGCTTCACGATCGGCAGGAATTTCAGGCGGATCTGTTCACGGCTGGTCTTGCTCAGGTACTGAGTTGCTGAGTCGTTGCCACCACTGAGAATGCCTTTGGCGTCCTCGACGCTCATTTTCTTGACCGCGTCCACCAGGATTGGCTGCGCCTGGGTCACAGCAGTTTCAGCCGCTTTGTTCATGCTGGTTTCAAGCTCAGTGACCTGATCGCCCATGCCGAACTGCTTCATTTTGCTGGCGACTTTACCCAGTTTGCCTGGCAGTTCGATTTTCACGTCCGGGTTGTTGCTGAAGCCGCCCGGTGTGCCTAGTTGTTTGACGGCCAGTTGCGCGCCTTGGGTCAGGGCATCCTTGAGGCCGCCGGTGGCGTCTTTTTGCGACAGGTCAGCAAGCGACAGCGCCAGCGCGCTGGCGGAGATCATCAAGCCTGCGCAGAGGCCGGCAAAGCGAAGGGTAGGGCGGAGCATGGCAGCTTCCTTGTACGAAAGAGGAAATTAGCGGACGGCATCGATGCGAATTATCAGTGCTCACGGGTCGCTGCCGTCAAGCTGTAAGGCATGGAGGGTTTTAATACCACGGCGCGAGGGTAGACCTCGATCGTATTGAAATAGTGGTTTTCAATGCCGGTCAGGGTATAGCGTTTACCAGGGATGACGGTGTCCGGATCGTATTCCAGATAAAGCGCCTCAGCCATCTTTTCGCTGATGTGTATTCGGATCAGTTGCGCATTCGTGTCGTCGTGCTCATGCGCCACGATGGTCACCGCTTGTTCAGGCTTAACTTCCTGTGGCGTTTGCGCCTGAATGTAGAGGCGCCCGACAGGACTCAGATGCACGGTTTGTCGGTGCGGCGCAGCATGGACGATCACAAAGTAGTCCAGGTCAATCAACAGCGGAATACCGTTGTGAGTCATGTTTACTGTAATAAGGTATTTAACGCTGATATCGAAATACTTATGTGCAAAAGAAAAATTCCAACGTCCACTGCGCAAGGCGGGAATGCTTGATGTTGCCACACTGATGGGGGGCTTGGTGTTTGCGGTATAGACGCTTATCCGGGTTTCGCCTTCGCCACCTTCAGGGGGGAAATAGTCATCGGGTAAACTAAACGTCAGCGTGACATATTGATCGGTGTTTTGTGCAGTGTTCATCGCGATGTCCTTATCGTGATTGTTTGAGCGGGGCTGTATTAGTTCATATCTGCACAACTAAAAGAACAAGGTTGTTCTTTTAGTTGTTGTCTGGAAGTGACAGGCAGATTAACTAAGCCTGATCCGCCGCATCTTCACTGCGGTGTAGCGCCACTTGACGGATCGACAATCGAATCTCGGCTGGCAGCACCCGTTTGGCCACCCCTTCAGCCAGCTCACCCAGCAGTTCGTGATAGCTCAATTTGCCGGATTCGTCGCGCTTGAGCACATCGAGGTCCAGCATCGTTTGAATGAAGTGTCTGAACAGGCTCTTGTCGAAGAATTCCGGGGCGTTCAAGCCATGCAGGATCGACAGGCGCTGGGCCATGACGGTGCACAGGTCTTCCAGTTCTTCGGCGCTGATACTGTTCTGACCGCTGTTGAGCAACAGCGAAACCGTCATGTAGAAACGCTGTAAGGTCTGGGCGATGCTTTTCGACAGCAAGGTCAGCAACACGAAATGTCGCGAGCTTGGCGCCGGACGCAGGTAGACGTCATTCTCGAAACGCAGCAGGCCTTGTTCGACGAACGCTTCCAGCCATTGATCGATTACGCCATCCAGTTCTTCCAGCGACCAACGAATGAACAGTTCCGATTGCAGGTACGGATACAGCGCGCGGGCGTAGCGCAGGATTTGCTCGCGGCTCATGCGCGACGCACTCTGGAAGAAACTCGCCAGTAGCGACGGCAGAGCGAAGATGTGCAGCACGTTGTTGCGGTAGTACGTCATGAGGACGGCGTTCTGCTCGCCCAGGTACAGGATTTTGCCCAGGGCATCACTCTGTTCCGACAGCAGGTCCATGTCCTTCACATGCTCGATCAGCGCGCGACCGTCACCTTCCGGCAACGTGGTGTGCGGCGAGTAAGGGACTTTGCGCAATAGCGCCAGATACAGGTCGAGCACCCGCGCCATGGCGCGATCATCCAGCGCCAGGCGGCTGGTGGACAGCAAGGCCAGCGCCACGAGGTTGACCGGGTTGATCGCCGCCGCTTCGTTCAGGTGCTGCGCGACTTTGTCGCCGAGGCGGTTGGTGGTTTCGTTGAGCCACGCCGGTTTGAACTGCGGACCCAGTTCCTGTTGGCGCCAGTCCGGCTGTTCGCTGTCGAGGAATTCCGCCAGTTTTATCGGCTCGCCGAAGTTCACCGCCACTTGGCCGAAGCGCTGCTTGAGAGCGCCAATGACTTTGAAGATGTCGAAGATCGATTCTTTCTTCTTGGTCGCCCCGCGTAGTTCGCCGAGGTAAGTCCGGCCTTCGAGTACTCGTTCGTAGCCGATGTACACCGGAATGAACACGATCGGCATGCGCGATGAACGCAGGAAGCTGCGCAGGGTGATCGCCAGCATCCCGGTTTTCGGTTGCAGCATGCGCCCGGTCCGCGAACGGCCGCCCTCGACGAAATATTCGACCGGGAAACCCTTGGTGAACAAGGTGTGCAGGTATTCGTTGAACACCGAGGTGTACAGCGGATTGCCCTTGAACGTGCGGCGCATGAAGAACGCACCGCCACGGCGCAGCAGGCTGCCGATCACCGGCATGTTGAGGTTGATCCCGGCGGCGACGTGCGGTGGGGTCAGGCCGTTGCGGAACAGCAGGTACGAGAGCAGCAAGTAGTCGATGTGGCTGCGGTGGCACGGCACGTAGATCACTTCGTGACCTTGGGCGACGTTCTGCACGCCTTCGATGTGGTTGACCTTGATGCCGTCGTAGATCTTGTTCCAGAACCAGCTCAGCACCACTTCCAGGAAGCGGATCGCGGTGTAGGTGTAGTCCGAGGCGATCTCGTTGCCGTAGCGCAAGGCCTGGGCTTTGGCCTTTTCCGGGGAGATGTTTTCGCGCTCGGCTTCGTCGAGGATCGCCTGTTTGACCAACGGTTGGTTGAGCAGGCCTTTGACCAGGTTGCGACGGTGGGAAATGTCCGGGCCGATCACTGCAGCTTTGAGGTTGCGGAAGTGGACCCGCAGGATTCGCTGGGCCATGCGCACGGTGCGCTCGTGGCCTTTGTTGTGATCGATCAGCTCACGCAGGTTAATCGGTGCGGAGAACTGCACGCGGGTCTTGCGCCCCAGGACGATGATGCTCAGCAATCGACGCAGGCGTCCGGTCACCGCCCAGCTGTCGGCGAACAGCAGTTTCCACGGGCTTGATTCGCTGTCCGGCGATTGGCCCCAGAACACGCTGACCGGAATGATCTGTGCGTCTTCGGCAGCGTTCTGGCTCAGGGCGCTGACCAGTCGAGTCAAGGTTGGCGGCGCGCCGCGTTTGTCCTGACGGCCGAGCCAGTCGGGCTCCGGGGTCAGGTAAAAGAACGCGGCGGGCTCCACCAGGTTGCCCACCGAGACCGGCAGTACCGGGCGAGGCAGGCCTGCCTTGGTGCATTCGGTGTCGACCACGGCCAGGTCGGTCAGCGAAGGGTTTTGCAGAACGTAGAACACCGGACGGCTGCGGTCGAGGTTGAGGGTGAACGACGACTGATTGATCGTCTCCGAGCGAACCCAGAGGTACAACAGTCGGCGCAGGGTGCCAAACACAAGACGGCGGAACGGGGAGCGGGTCATACGGCTTCTGCTTGAGTGAGTAAAACCGAGCAATTGCTCGGGCGGCCGATAGTGTGCCGTATTCGCTTAAAATCGGCAAAAAAGCGGCTAAGTAAACTTGAGTTGAGAGTTTTGGCGGCTGTCATATACTCGGCCGTTCAAAATAAAAACAAGGGGGGTACTGATATGGCAACGCGCGAAACCGGCAATGTGAAGTGGTTCAACGACGCCAAGGGCTACGGGTTTATTCAGCGCGAGGACGGGGTGGACGTGTTCGTGCATTACCGCGCGATCCGCGGTGAGGGGCATCGCTCGCTGGCTGAAGGTCAGCAGGTTGAATACGGCGTGGTGACCGGCGAGAAGGGCTTGCAGGCTGAGGATGTTGTGGGGCTGTAAACCTATTAAGGATCGTTCCCACGCTCTGCGTGGGAATGCAGCCCGGGACGCTCTGCGTCCCAGAAGTGGACGCAGAGCGCCCGTTGAGGCATTCCCACGCAGAGCGTGGGAACGATCAGTGTCTCAAGTGGTTTTCCAGGTGATTTCTTCTTCGCCGTCGGCGCTGATGCGCATCCAGCGGTCCGCCGTTTCTTCACCTTCTTCCTCGATCCACGTCCCCGGCGCGCAGCGCACTTCAACGTTCAGAGCGGCAAAGGCTGCGCGGGCACAGGCGATGTCGTCGTCCCACGGCGTTTGATCGCTTTCCAGGTACAGGCTGTTCCATTTGCCTACCGCCTTGGGCAGCCAGGTGACGGGTACGTTGCCAGCCTTGCACTTGTAAGTCTGACCTTTCTGGACCCAGTCGGTGCACGGGCCCAACGCTTGGCCGAGCCAGGCCGCGATGGCCTTGTAGTCGACGTCGGCGTCTTTCAGGTAAATCTCGATATCGGGTTGGCGCATGGATGTCCTCACTGCGGTCTTGAAAAATCCATTCGCGGATTTAGCCGGCCTCGAGCGTTTGCTCGACACCAAAAATTATTGAAGTACGAAATAATCGTAGCGCATCGAAACAGTGACCTCGAACGGCTCGGCCTGTTCGATTACCGCCGCCCGGCGTTCGGCACTGGCGCGCCAGCCGTGAGGCGTCATGGCCAACAGGTTCGCC
Source organism: Pseudomonas sp. fls2-241-R2A-110 (assembly GCF_030209165.1). Classification (NCBI taxonomy): domain Bacteria; kingdom Pseudomonadati; phylum Pseudomonadota; class Gammaproteobacteria; order Pseudomonadales; family Pseudomonadaceae; genus Pseudomonas; species Pseudomonas sp. fls2-241-R2A-110. The sequence continues at coordinate 53,853 of NZ_JARVSN010000004.1, forward strand.
CGGTCCTGACCCTCTTCCAGCGTCAGTTTGAACTCCAGGGTTTCGCTGTGCTGCAACGTCATGCCTTCGGGCACCAGGGCCAGGTGCTTGTCGTCGGTGTACTCGCGGACTTCGTCGTAAAGCCGCTCGCGCAACTCCATCAGATGACCGCTGGTGGGCCCGACTTTCATCAAGCCGCCGCCCGGGCTGAGCAAGCGCTTGGCTTCTTCCCAATCCAAAGGGCTGAAGACGCTGGCCAGGAACTGGCAACTGCCGGACGCCAACGGCACCCGCGCCATGCTGGCGATCAACCAGGTCAGTTGCGGATTGCGCTTGCAGGCGCGTTTGACTGCTTCCCGAGAGATGTCCAGCGCGTAACCGTCAGCGTTGGGCAAGGCGTCGGCGATTTGCGCGGTGTAGTAACCCTCGCCACAACCGATGTCGAGCCAGCGCTGCGGCGCGTACTGCGCCGCCAGTTCCGCCAGACGCTTGGCCACCGGCGCGTAATGGCCGGCGTTCAAGAAGTCGCGGCGCGCTTCGACCATCGCCAGGTTATCCCCAGGGTCGCGGCTGTTTTTGTGCTGCACCGGCAACAGGTTCAGGTAACCCTGGCGCGCACGGTCGAAACGATGCCCGGCGGGGCAGGCCACGCCGTTGTCCACCGCGTTCAGCGGTTCGCTGCAGATCGGGCAGGCGAGCATCAGGCGAGCAACTTGATCAGGGTCTGGTAATAGATTTCGGTCAGCACATCGAGGTCGGTGGCCAGTACACGTTCGTTGACCTGGTGAATCGTCGCGTTGACCGGGCCCAGTTCAACCACCTGTGTGCCCATGGTCGCGATGAAGCGACCGTCGGAGGTGCCACCGCTGGTGGACGCCTTGGTTTCGCGACCGGTGACGTCCTTGATGCTCGAGGCCACGGCATCGAGCAGCGCGCCCGGCTCGGTCAGGAACGGCAGGCCGGACAGCGCCCAGTCGATATGCCAGTCCAGGCCATGCTTGTCGAGGATGTCGGCAACGCGCTTTTGCAGGCCTTCAACAGTGGATTCGGTGGAGAAGCGGAAGTTGAACACCGCCACCAGATCGCCCGGGATGACGTTGGTCGCGCCGGTGCCGGAGTTGACGTTGGAGATCTGGAAACTGGTCGGCGGGAAGAAATCGTTGCCGTGGTCCCAGTGCTCGGCAGCCAGTTCGGCCAGCGCCGGAGCTGACAGGTGGATCGGGTTCTTGGCGAGGTGCGGATAGGCCACGTGACCTTGCACGCCGCGTACGGTCAGCTTGGCGCCGAGGGAGCCACGACGGCCGTTCTTGACCACATCGCCCACCAGCGTGGTGCTCGACGGTTCGCCGACGATGCACCAGTCCAGACGTTCCTTGCGCGCCGCCAGGCGTTCGACCACAGCCTTGGTGCCGTGGTGCGCCGGGCCTTCTTCGTCGCTGGTGATCAGGAATGCGACCTTGCCCTTGTGGTCCGGGTAGTCGGCGACAAAGCGCTCGGCTGCCACGGTCATCGACGCCAGACTGCCTTTCATGTCTGCGGCGCCACGGCCGCAGAGCATGCCGTGTTCATCGATCAGCGCGTTGAACGGGTCGATCTGCCAAGCGGTCACGGGGCCGGTCGGCACCACGTCGGTGTGACCGGCGAAGCACAGCACCGGGCCGTCGTGTTTGCCGTGGGTCGCCCAGAAGTTATCCACATCTTCGATGCGCATCGGTTCCAGTTTGAAACCGGCATCGCCCAGGCGCTGCATCATCTGCTTCTGGCAATCGGCGTCGACCGGGGTCACGGACGGACGGCGGATCAGGTCGATGGCGAGTTGAAGGGTCGGCGAAAGGTCGGCGTGGGCCGTCATGGAAAACTCCGGAGATCATGAATGTGGGCGCGGACTAATGTGGGAGCCAGCCTGCTGGCGATGGCGGTGTGGCAGTCAACATAAACTGTGATTGTTACATTGCCATCGCCAGCAGGCTGGCTCCCACAGGGATGGAGATCACGCCAAGCCCTGCAAAATGGCGGTTATCTTAAAGCAAAACGGCGGCCATTGGCCGCCGTTTAGTGCATCTGCAAAGATTTAGACCGCTGGCGCCGTCTCTGTTTCGACCACCGGTTTGGGCAGCGAAGACAGGAACGCCATGATCAGCGCCGCCAGGTACGGCAGTGATTGCACCAGCAACATGGTCACCCAGAAACGCATGTCGTTGCTCGGCAACCCGTTCACCAGGAAGATCCCCAGCGCCGCGCCCCACAACAGCAGCATGATGAATACTTCTTCACGCGCTTCCGAAATCGCCACCCAAAAGCCGTGGTTATCGGCGTTTTTCGGTGTGCGGAAGAACGGAATGCTGCTGGTGAAGAAACCGTACAGCACCGCTTTGGCGATGGTGTGCGACAACGCCAGCCCGGCCAGTGCCGCGCAGAACGCATCCTTGAGGTTGACCCCGACCGCGCGACGGTAGAGGAAGATGATCTTGCCGACCTTGAACACGAACAGCGCCAATGGCGGGATCGCGAAAATCAGCAACGGCGGATCGACCCGCTGCGGCACGATGATCATCGCCGCCGACCACAACAACGCGCCGACAGTGAAGAAGATGTTCATGCCGTCCGCGACCCACGGCAACCAGCCCGCGAGGAAGTGGTAACGCTGGCCACGGGTCAGCTCGGTGCCCTTGCCGCGCAGCAAGCTGGCGGTGTGACGCTTGATGATCTGAATCGCACCATAGGCCCAGCGGAAACGCTGTTTCTTGAAGTCGATAAAGGTATCGGGCATCAGGCCCTTGCCGTAACTGGTGTGGTAATACGCCGCCGACAGGCCTTTCTCGAACACGCGCAGGCCCAACTCGGCATCTTCACAGATGCACCAGTCAGCCCAGCCGAGTTCTTCGAGCACCGAGCGCCGGGTCATGGTCATGGTGCCGTGCTGGATGATCGCGTCACGGTCGTTGCGGGTGACCATGCCGATGTGGAAGAAGCCTTTGTATTCCGCGTAGCAAAGCTTCTTGAAGGTGCTTTCGTTCTGGTCGCGATAATCCTGTGGCGACTGCACCACGGCGATTTTCGGGTCGGCGAAGTGCGGCACCATGTGCTTGAGCCAGTTCGGGTCGACGCAGTAGTCCGAGTCGATCACCGCGATGACTTCGGCATCCTTGGCGGTGTGCGGAATCAGGTAATTGAGCGCGCCGCCCTTGAAACCGGCCAGCGGTGCAACGTGGAAGAACTTGAAGCGCGGGCCGAGGGTTTCGCAGTAATCGCGAACAGGTTCCCAGACCGCCGGGTCCTTGGTGTTGTTGTCGATGATCAGGACTTCGAAGTCCGGATAGTCGAGATTGGCCAGGGCGTTGAGGGTCTGTTTGACCATCTCCGGCGGTTCGTTGTAGCACGGCACGTGGATCGAGACTTTCGGTCGGTAGTCCGACTCGCCGACCACCGGCAGGAATTCGCGCCGACGCTTGTGCGTCCAGACCGCTTCGGCCAGTTCATGCGCCTCGGTCAGCAGAACGATAAAGACCCCGAGTGCGCCGAGGGCGAGCAGGAAACCCACCGTCAGGCTGAACCAGGTGCTGTATTGCTGGCTGTAGTCGTAACCGATCCACACCAATACCGAACCGCAAAGGAACGCGATAAAGGTCAGGAAAGTGCGACCGCGTTGACGCAGGGCCGAGCCGTCAATCATCAGCAACGTCAGGGACAGCAAGGCCAGCACCGCCGAACCGATGGCCAGCACGCGCCATTGCGGGATCGCGACCACCGGGCCTTCGAAGTTGAATTTCTGCTGGCGGGCAGCGTTGAACACGCCCCAGTAAGCGCCCACAGAACCTTCGTCGCTGGCTTTCCACGGCTGGTCAAACGCTTCGATCACGAAGTAGTTGAAGCCCTGGCGATTGAGTTTGTTGACCAATGTGCGCAGGTAGATCGCCTGATCTGCCGGGCTCGCATCGGTGCCGCCACGCATGCGGCCGTTGCTCGGCCAGCCAACCTCCGAGAGCAGCAGCGGCTTTTTCGGGAACATTTTTTTCAGGTCGCGGGCGCGGTCGAGGACGAATTGGCCGGCCTTGTCCACCGGGATGAATTCCCAGTAGGGCAGTATGTGGGCGGCGATCAGGTCGACGTGCTTGGCCAGTTCCGGGTGTTCTTCCCAGACGTGCCACTGCTCGGACGTGGTCACCGGCACCTTCACGGCTGCGCGGACGCGATCGAGGATCACGCTCAGGTCCTTGGCGGTGATTTCCTTACGGAAGATCGCCTCGTTACCGACCACCACGCGAACCACGCTGCGGGACGAGTTGGCAATTTCGATGGCGCGGGTGATCTCGCGTTCGTTGCGTTCCTGGTCCGGACTGATCCAGATCCCCAGCGTTACCCGCAAACCGAACTCTTCGGCCAGTTTGGGAATGTCTTGCAGGGTGCCGTCGACCGAGTAAGTACGGATGTTGTCCGTCAGCTTGCTCATGATCTCCAGGTCACGACGCATTTCATCGTCGCTAGGGTATTGGTCTTTCTGTGGGTACTGGCCTTGTTGAAACGGCGAGTACGAAAAACCGGAGATCTGTTCGGGCCAGTTGGGGGCGGTGACCGGGCGGTTGATCAGCGCCCAGAAGCCGGTAAACAAGGCTGCGATGGCGAGCACCACGACCAGGTTGAGTCCAAATTTACGCGATGACATAGCTATTTCAGGTTCCAAAGGCAGTGGAACGAAGGAACGGTCGGCTGTCGGCCAAGGGGCGCGCATCCTACACCGTGCTTTCACTTACCGTACAGCAGGCAGGGAAAAGCCTGACATTGGGCAATTGGGTTTCACATAAGTTCTTACACTTCTAGCCGGAAGGTGAAAAGTTCTCGCGCGGTGGGCCTATAATGCGCGCCGGTTTTTGGGGTAATGGTCATGAGTACAGAAGATCCGCGGTTTGCCGGCATCGCCCGCTTGTATGGCATCGAGGGCCTTGAGCGCCTGCGCGCCGCCCATGTGGCGATTGTCGGCGTCGGTGGCGTCGGTTCCTGGGCGGCGGAAGCCGTTGCGCGGTGTGGCGTTGGCGAGATTTCGCTGTTTGACCTGGACGACGTTTGCGTCAGCAACGCCAACCGCCAGCTGCACGCGCTGGACAGCACCGTCGGCAAGCCCAAGGTCGAGGTGATGGCCGAACGCCTGCGCGGGATCAATCCGGACTGCACGGTGCACGCGGTGGCGGATTTCGTCACCCGCGAGACCATGGCCGAGTACATCACGCCGAACATCGATTGCGTGATCGACTGCATCGACAGTGTGAATGCCAAGGCCGCGCTCATCGCCTGGTGCAAGCGCCGCAAGATTCAGATCATTACCACCGGCGGCGCCGGCGGTCAGATCGACCCGACGCTGATCCAGGTCTGCGACCTTAACCGCACGTTCAACGATCCGCTGGCCTCGAAAGTACGCTCGACGTTGCGCCGTGATTACAACTTCTCCCGCACCGTGACGCGCCATTACAGCGTGCCGTGCGTGTTTTCCACCGAACAACTGCGCTACCCGAAACCGGACGGCAGCATCTGTTTGCAGAAGAGTTTTGTCGGAGACGGCGTGAAGCTCGACTGCGCGGGCGGGTTTGGCGCAGTGATGATGGTCACGGCGACGTTTGGCATGGTCGCGGCGACCAAGGCTGTGGATAAGATTGTGGCGGGTGTGCGGCGTCCTTCGGATCGCATCAAGCCGGCTTAATCGATCGTCGATCGTTCCCACGCTCTGCGTGGGAATGCCTCAACGGACGCTCCGCGTTCGGCTGTTGAAGGGACGCGGAGCGTCCCGGGCTGCATTCCCACGCAGAGCGTGGGAACGAT
>NZ_JARVSN010000038.1:0-56047 GCF_030209165.1 Pseudomonas sp. fls2-241-R2A-110
ACTACCGCTACGACTGCCAACACCGTCTGATCGGCGTCACCACCCCGGACGGTCGTTGCTCCAGTTACCGCTACGACGCCTTCGGCCGCCGCATCGCCAAAACCGTCGACGGCAAAACCACCGAATTCTTCTGGCAAGGCGATCACCTCGTCGCCGAAAGCAGCCACGAACACTACCGCAGCTACGTCTACGAACCCGGCACCTTCCGCCCCCTGGCCATGCTCGACGGCAAAGGCCCGAGAAAAGCCTGTCCGTTCTACTACCAACTCGACCACCTGGGTACGCCGCAGGAACTGACCGATTTTGGTGGTGAGATCGTATGGTCGGCGAAGTACAACGCCTACGGCAAAGTCACGCATTTGGCATTTGGTGGGGGCGAGCAGCTTGAGCAGCCGTTACGGTTTCAGGGCCAATACTTCGACGCCGAGAGCGGCCTGCACTACAACCGGCATCGGTACTATGATCCAGAGATCGGCCGCTACCTGACGCCGGACCCGGTCAAGTTGGCGGGTGGGCTGAACCAGTATCAATACACGCCGAATCCGACGGGGTGGGTTGATCCGTTGGGGTTGAGCGGGAGCTGCCCGCCGCCGAATAAGCCAGGGTGTCAGGCGCCTGATGATACGACTGGCGTTAGGGTTGATGAGGGTGAGCCGGCGCTGCCGAAGCTGTCGGGTGATCAGCGGAGGGCGCGGATTGATGTGTTGGCTGAGGCGAACGCTAAGCGGCGGGTTTTGGAATGGGAGGACGAGTACGACATGCACACTGTTGCGAAGCATAATCCCGAAATTCCAGATGTACCGCTAAAGCAGAGATCGATTGATGGGAGTCATCCAACAAAAAAAGGAAAAAAGGAAAAAATTAATCCCAGTTCACAGTTCAAAAGCTGGTTACTCCAGATGAATGCGATAAATGATGCGGTTTCTAGGATGAGGCGAAACCCACCTGCTCCCACGGGTTTTACCCAATCAGGGGATCCCGTTGTAAGGAAGGAAATGCCGGGTGGTGGTAGAGGTTACAAACCAAATAAAAAAGATCTAGATAATCCACACTATATAGATGAGTTGAATTACTCAGAGGTCAGGTTTCGTCAGGGCGGTCTTGTCAAGCCCTATACTGCATTCCCAGATTAGGATAATAAAATGTTGAAGTGGCCTATGTATGACCTTCCTTTTGAGCCAACGCTATTGTACTGGCTGGGAGGTGTCTCTGTTTTTGATCGTGAGGAAACACTCGGTGAGGCACTGCGGGTATATAACCCAAATGATAGTAGTGATAGAGAGAAAATTATTAGGAAGTTCATCTTGGCTCGTCTCGAGCATTTGCCGTATAGGCATCGTTTTTTGATGTTTAAAATACTTGAGGATGCTTTAGCACAGTTGAATTTTGATTTTTCTAAACAGTTTGAAAGCGATTACGAGACAAATACGTCTATGGCTTGGGATGAAACGGAGATAGACGATCATCGAGGTTTTTTTGAGGATATTTATAAGTTGGCTGGTGAGAAGTGGAAGAGTGATCTTCAAAAAGCTAGTTTTGAAGATCGATCTAAGTGGTGAGATTTAATGTCTGAGAGTATAACGCGAGAATTGGTACTGGAATGGGCGTATAACGACGATATCGTTATTGACATGTATGAAAGTGGCGATGATGGTGAAGCTGCAATTTTCCAAAGCGCAGTAATGGATATCTTTGGTGCAAAAGGTTTGTTGGAGTTGGCGGCCGATCCAGCTTGCCCGAGTAGATTGTATTTTGCACGTTTGCTTTCTAAATGTTTTTTATGGATGTTTCGCCAATGTGCAAAATTGCCGTTTCATAGCTCTCGGTTTCGCGGAATTATGTCGAGGGATGAGTATCGACAGGAAAATTTGAAACGAGAGGATGAGTTTTACAAGCTTTGCTTGGTTTTAGACAGTATGCGGACGATTAATGATCCTGCGGTCCAGTCGCTATATAAGCAGGTTCTTGATTTTAGGAATGATCAAAGTGACGGTGGATCGAAGTTTTATTATGAGTGCTATGCCAAGTTAACATTGAAGCAGTTTGAGTAATAAAGGTTTTTTGTGCCGCTTGCAGCGTTTACATAGGTGTGTCGGATTTCGTTGGAGGGTAAGGGATTTCGTGAGGAGTGGTACAAATTGGAGAGCCCCAGGGGGGGGGGCAGCATGTCTACACGCTGGCGCTAGAAGTTTGGGAAGGCGATTTGCTCAAAGCGAGTCAGGAAGATAGAACCACGTGGTGAGTGACGAAGCATCCCGATAGGCCGATATAGCGAAATTTCTGGGCAAGGTCTTCGGAAGTTTCCTTCAACTCGTATCGGTTTCCATGAACTGGTTTGAAATGCATTCCATCGATAGTCTCTGGTGGTCACTGAAAATTCAGTGGCAGGGTGTAGGAACCCTTCAAGACTAGAGAGGACGCTTCGGCGTCGACACCTGAATTGCGGCCATCAACATGCGTCCGTAAGATCAGTTGCGGCGGCTGTGCGCGGGCACGCTTCGGTGTGGTCGAGTTCTCTGGTCTCGATATTCCTACCCCGCGTATAGCTGCCACCCAAGCCTGTAGGAAGGCCGATGGTAGCGCCCATTACTACCAGAGGTTTTAATTATGAAAAATCTTCACCCCGATCCACCCTACGAAAAACCAATCCCCCACCCCAAAAACCGCTTCATGGCCCTCACCAGCAACTGCACTGACATGCCCACGCTGTTCGTCGATACCCATGCGCCGCTCGATGTTTTATACGACGCCGCCAACTATCGAATCCGAGCCGTTACCCAAGTGCTGGAGAACATGTCGATGCGCGGCTCCGTCGAGTGTGAGTCGTTCATTCTTAGTGATTTTGCGTTGCTCTGCGCCATTCCATTGCGTGATGGCTGTGATGTGTTGGACGTGATTGGGCGGCGGTTGCGGGCTCGGTCTTCGGAGTAGCGCCGCAGAGTGATCGTTCCCACGCTCCCGCGTGGGAATGCAGCCCGTGACGCTCTGCGTCACATTCGATGCCCGACTCGACACCGGCGGCGCGACTGGAACGCGGAGCGTCCCTTGAGGCGTTCCCACGCGGGAGCGTGGGAACGATCAGCTTGTGGAGTGTCCGCTCGGCTGTGAGGCCCTGACGTTCGGCGCCGTACAAGGTAAACTTCCCGGCCTTCGCAGGAGCAATCATGAATTATCGTCACGCCTTCCATGCCGGCAATCACGCCGATGTGTTCAAACACCTGACTTTGACCCGCCTCATCGCCTTGATGTCGCGCAAGGAGCAGCCGTTTGCCTATCTCGATACTCACGCCGGCATTGGTCTGTATGACCTGCAGGGTGATCAGGCGAGCCGTACCGGTGAGTACCTGGAAGGTATTGCGCGTTTGTGGGATCAGCCGGATCTGCCCGCGTTGACCGCCGACTATATGAAGGTGCTGCACGACATGAACCCGGATGGCCAGTTGCGCTATTACCCGGGGTCGCCTGAGTTGGCGCGGCGCCTGACGCGGCCGCAGGATCGGGTGATGCTCAATGAGAAGCACCCCGAAGACGGCGTGTTGCTCAAGGACAACATGGCCGGCGACCGTCGGGTGAAGGTGCACCTGGGCGAAGGCTGGCATGTGCCTCGCGCGATGTTGCCGGTGCAAGAGAAGCGGGCGGTGATGTTGATTGATCCACCGTTTGAACAGCTTGATGAGATGCAGCGCTGTGCGGCTTCGCTGAAAGAGGCGATTGGCCGGATGCGTCAAACCGTGGCGGCGATCTGGTACCCGGTGAAGGACCAGCGTTTGTTGCGGCGTTTTTATCAGGATCTGGCTGGCAGCGGCGCGCCGAAGTTGTTGCGTGTGGAGTTGCTGGTGCATCCGCTGGATACGCCGAACAGTTTGAATGGTTCCGGGTTGGCGATTGCGAATCCGCCGTGGGGCCTGGAAGAGGAATTGCGTGAACTGCTGCCGTGGTTGTCCAAGAAGCTTGGGCAGACCCAGGGCGGGTGGCAGATGGATTGGTTGATCGCCGAGAGTTGATCGTTGATCGATCGTTCCCACGCTCCGCGTGGGAATGCAGCCCGGGACGCTCCGCGTCCCAGCCGAAGCGGACGCAGAGCGTCCATTGAGGCATTCCCACGCAGAGCGTGGGAACGATCAGTGCGGGGTCAGATCGGGCAGGTCACGCCTGTACCGCCAATCCCGCAATACCCTTCCGGGTTCTTGGCCAGGTATTGCTGGTGATACGCCTCGGCGAAGTAGACCGTCGGCGCTTCGTCGATTTCAGTGGTGATTTCGCCTTTTCCAGCCTTGGTCAGTTCGGCCTGGAACACGTCTTTGCTGTGCTTGGCGGCGGCCAGTTGCGTCGGGTTGGTGGCGTAGATCACAGAACGGTACTGGGTGCCGATGTCGTTACCCTGGCGCATGCCTTGGGTTGGGTTGTGCAGCTCCCAGAACATCTTCAGCAGCGCTTCGTAGCTGACTTTCGCCGGCTCGTAGACCACCAATACCACTTCGCTGTGGCCAGTCAGGCCCGAGCAGACTTCTTCATACGTCGGGTTCGGGGTAAAGCCGCCGGCGTAACCCACCACCGTGCTGACCACGCCTTCGCGCTGCCAGAACTTGCGCTCGGCGCCCCAGAAACAACCCAGGCCGAAGATCGCAAAATCCACGTCCATCGCGAACGGGCCCAGCAGCGGGGCGTCGTGGACGAAGTGCTTTTCCGGCACGGTCATTGGGGTTTCGCGGCCGGGCAGAGCTTGTTCTTTGGTAGGGAGCACGTTTTTGTTCACCAGGATTTCCGAGCGCAAGACCATGATCAGTCCTCTCAGTCAGGTTGGGGTGTAGGGAATCAGACCGCCAGTTTGCCCAATGCTGTCCGGTTACGCACTACCCGTGTGCCCCTGTGGGAGCGAGCTTGCTCGCGATAGCGGTGTATCAGTGGCATGGACGCTGACTGGCGCGCCGCCATCGCGAGCAAGCTCGCTCCCACAGGGGGCGGGGGGTGTCACACGAGGATGTGGGCTGTCAGACGAGCGGGCCGCGCGGGTAGCGCTTGAGCTTTTCGATCAGCTCGGAACCCGGGATAGGGCGGTCGAACAGGTAGCCCTGGCCGACGTCGCAGCGGTGGCGGCGCAAGAAGGCCAGTTGTTCGGCAGTCTCGATGCCTTCAGCCACGACCTTGAGTTTCAGGTTGTGGGCCATGGCGATCACGGCGGAGGTGATTTCCATGTCGTCCTGGTTGTCCGGGATTTCATGGATGAAGCTGCGATCGATCTTGATGATGTCGATCGGGAATTTTTTCAGGTAACTGAGCGATGAGTAACCGGTGCCGAAGTCATCCATGGCCAGGGTCAGGCCCAGCCGCTTGAGCTGATCGAGCTGCAGGTGTGTGTCCTCGGTGGCTTCCAGCAGCAGGCCTTCTGTCAGTTCCAGCTCCAGCAGGTTCGCCGGCAGCGCTTCTTCCTTGAGGATGTTGGCAATCGACGACACCAGGTCCGGGTCGGAAAACTGCTTGGGCGACAGGTTGATCGCCACTTGCAGATTGCCCAGGCCGGCGGCAGTCAGGTCTTTGCTCATGCGGCAGGCCTGGCGGGCGATCCATTTGCCGATCGGAATGATCAGCCCGGTTTCTTCGGCGACGCTGATGAACTGGTCCGGGCGGATCATGCCTTTTTCCGGATGGTTCCAGCGCAGCAGCGCTTCCATGCCCAGCAAGCGACCGCTGCGCAGGCACAGCTTGGGCTGATAGAACACGTCCAGCTCATTCTGGGTCAGGGCGCGGCGCAAATTGTTCTCGACGAACAGTTTGTAGCTGGCTTCGGCGTTCAGCGCTTCGGTGAACACCTGGACCTGATGTTTGCCGTTGGCCTTGGCCTTGTGCAGCGCCAGGCCGGCGTTACGCATCAGGGTCTGTGGATCGCGACCGTGCAGTGGCGCGCAGGCCAGGCCTACGGAACCGGTGACGCTGATCAGCTGGTTGTCGACGAACATCGGCTTGTCGAGGGTCGCGAGCAATTGATTGGCGACTTCTTGGCCCATCGAAAGGTCTGTGTTGTCGAGCAACACGGCGAATTCGTTACTGGCGAAACGCGCCAGGCTGCCGCTCGGGCTCAGGCTGTTGCGCAGGCGTCGGGCCAGGCTGATCAACAACTTGTCGCCCGTCTGGTGGCCGAGGCTGTCGTTGATCCGCTTGAAATTGTCGATGTCCACCAGCAGCAGGCTGATCGGGGTATCGCTGTCTCGGGCGAAGCGTTCATCGAGGTTACGGATGAACGCCGGTCGGTTGCCGAGGTTGGTCAGGTTGTCGGTGTAGGCCAGGCGCTCGATGCGCTGCTGGGCGAGCTTGGTCTGGGTGATGTCTTCGTAGATGCCGATGTAATGCGTCAGCTCACGGTTGTCGCCGTAAACCTTGGAAATCGACAACTGGCCCCAGTACGGTTCGAGGTTTTTACGCCGGCTCTTGAACTCACCCTGCCAGCTGTTGCTCTTGGCCAGCGCCGAGGGCGCGTCGAACAGCAGCTCGCTGAGGTTTTCCAGCGCCGGCAGTTCCGATAGCCGCTGGCCATGGACTTCTTCGGTGCTGTACTGGGTGATCGCCGTGAAGCTGGGGTTTACGTATTCCACCACGCCGTCGCAATTGACCAGCAAAAAGGCGTTGGCGCTTTGCTCGACCGCACGCTGGAACAGGTGCAGCGCGCTGGTGGCGGTGCGGCGATTATGGTTGTTGATGACCTGGGCGAACTGGTCGGCCAGCTCGCCGGCGAAGGCGATTTCGTCCGACTGCCAGGCGCGGGTCACGCCGGTCTGCTCCAGACAGAGCACGCCAACCACCTGGCCGTCGACACGGATACTGGCGTCAAGCATGGCGTTCACATTACGCGGACGCAGGCTTTCGGCCATTTCCCGGGTGCGCGGATCGCGCATGGCGTTGTGCGCGTCTATGGCGCGGCTGCTGTGCAAGGCCTCGAGGTAATCCGGGAAGCCGCTGACATCGATCGGCTCGGGCAATTGATATTCCCCGCAGGCGCGGTGATAGGCCGAGATCGGTATCAGCAGCGAACCTTCGAGGTTCCACAGGCTGGCGCAGTCGATTTCGTAGATATCACAGGCGCTGCGGGTGATCAGCTCAGCGGCTTCTTGCAGGGAGTTGTTGCTGCTGTAGCGCTGGCGGGTCAGCAGCAGGATCAGGTCTTGCTGGGCGCGCACCCGATCCAGATGCTGCAATTGTTCCAGTTGGGCGCGCTGATTGAGTTCCAGGGCGATTTGCAGGCGCGAATTCTGGGTTTCCAGGTCAAGCGTGGGCAGCAGTTGTCCGTCCTCGAACAATCCGTCCACGACCATCAGGTAGCCGCGCAGCAGGTGTCGATTGTGTTGTCGGTAGGCTTCGCCGAGTTCGAGCAGGCTCAGGGAGCCCTTGGCGGTGTGCAGTTTGTAGCGGATCAGGTAATTGGGGCCGTCGCTGAGTTGCTGCTGAATCGCGTCGTGCAGTTGATAGCGCGCTTCGGGCTCCATCAGGCTGGCGTAAGGCGAGTCGACCAGGGCGCAGAGCTCCACGGCGGGCACACCAAACTGTCGTTCGCAATTGGGATCGAGGAACAGCAGCGCCCAGCTAGCTTCATTCAGCCGTTCGAAACGCAGCATGCCGAGCCGCGAGGGCACAGGCAATTGCGTCACTACCTCGGCCACCATACGGCTGGCGGCATCGGGTTGGCTTTTCATTGAGGGAAACTCGCTTCGAATGTGCTGATCGCGCCGGGCTCTCGCCCTCTTAACTGTTGCCTGCGGCAAGGTTGCATCATTGCGACACTGACTGACAAGAGACATGAAGGCCAAGTGCTATAAGAATATGTCGGCAGCGACGAGGATTTCTCCAGCCAGTGACCGAAAGTAATGCTTTTGCGCAAGAAATCACAGCCACAGGCGTGGCCCAGGGCTGCGATTTTTTTCGGTTAACGCAAAGCAATCGTGATCGATTGCAGTGGCTTGCCATCACGGTCGTGATAATTGACCCGTATTTGCGCCTGATCAACGATCAGGTGGGCAAAGTTGTCCTGGCTGATCACGTCGCTGGTCAGCTGATGCCGATAGTCTCCGGCCGCGGTTTGTACCAGTGGCTGATCAAGCATGAAGGTTGACGCCTTGGCATACGGCAGCAATTTGCTGTTGCACAACGGCGAAGACACGATGGTGTGCACTTCGAAGTCAGGATCCTCGCTGTGGGTCAGGCGACTGGTGAGGGAGCCATGGACATCGCCGGAAATGAACAGGACATTCTTGATGCGCTGTGTACGAATGGTTTCCAGCAGTCGTAGTCGTTGTTCCGGAAACGCTTTCCAGGCGTCATCGCCTTGCGATTTGCGGTCGGGGTAGAACATCACGCTGGTGACCACGCATTTGACCCTGGCCGGGCTGTGGATCAGCCATTTGCTCAGCGCCTGTTCCTGCTCTTCGTCGAGTATCCGTCGATCATCGGCGGACAAATTGCGTCGGGTCCGGCTGTCAGTGACAAACCATTCAATGTCACCTTCGGTGAACTGATACCAATACTGTTCCAGTTTCTTGCTGGGTTGTCCGCTGGGCAGAAGTTCATGCGCTGGGCCGTGGCTGGCTTGATAGAGCTCATAGGCGGCCATGGCATTTTTATATAAATAGGCATCAGCCTTACTTTTGTTGGCGGGCCAGTTGTCTTCTATTTCATGGTCGTCGAGGATCATGTAAGTCGGCGTGCCGGACATTAACTTTGCGATGTGCGGCTGAGAAAAGGCAATGCGATACTTTCTGAGTATTTCCTTGTACTCCCGGTCGGGAGCAATAACGTTCAAGTCATCGACATAGATTTGGTCGCCGGTCATCAGCATGGCGCTGATGGGCGGTTCAGCCTGCTGCGCAAGCCGGGTGATCGAACCGAAGATCCTGTCGCCCAGATGCGGCGCCGATGGCACTCCTGCGGTCATTCGCAGATAGCGGCAGGATCCAACGATATACGCCCGCGGTGTCGTGGTTTTGCTGGACTGTGTGCGGAAACGATACGTCTCCCGAGGCCATTGCAGCGGTAACTCCTGAACCGTTTCGACGGTGTGCACCGGGCTCATGGGGCTGAACCATCCGGCTTGATATTCGTACTCGGTGTCGGTGGATAAGTCATTGAGAGCGATCACATCGGACATGTCGCGCAGGATGGACAATTTGGAAAAAACACCTTGGGACCAACGCACTTCTCCTTCACGCCGGTAGCGGATGCCGGCAAAGACCAGTGAGTCATCTTGATGTTCACCGCGCAGAAAAATACGCACGTGATTAGTTGTGGTGTGGCCAATGATTGGGCCAACAGTCGGTTTGAGCATGTTCGAATCCATTCGAAATAACGCTAACTAAGCAAAGGAAGTTCTCAGGGTTTATTAGAACTTCCGGTTGAACTAAGCCTAGTTATTGAGCGAAGAAAAATATCGCGCGAAAGTGGACCTGAGTTGTGGGCGGGGTCAGCTGGGGCCGTAGGAAAATGCTTTATCCCAGGCAAAAAAAGCCCCGCCAAATTGGCGGGGTTGAGGTACGAGCGTGGCGCTCGGAAAACGTGGAACGCGAACGGCCCTCCAATGAAGGAGGGCCGGCCGTTGTTACAGCAAGATGGTGCGGATGTCCGCCAGAAGGCTGCTCAGACGCTGGGTGAAGCGTGCAGCAGCGGCGCCGTTGATCACACGGTGATCGTAGGACAGCGACAGCGGCAGCATCAGTTTCGGCTGGAAGGCTTTGCCGTCCCAGACTGGCTGGATGGTTGCCTTGGAGACACCAAGGATCGCCACTTCCGGCGCGTTGACGATCGGCGTGAAGCCGGTGCCGCCAATGTGGCCGAGGCTGGAAATGGTGAAGCAGGCGCCTTGCATGTCGTCGGCGGTGAGCTTTTTGTCGCGGGCCTTGGCAGCCAGCGCGGCGGCTTCGGCGGCCAGTTGCAACAGGCTCTTCTGATCGACGTTCTTGATGACCGGTACCAGCAGGCCTTCAGGGGTGTCGACGGCGAAGCCGATGTTGACGTACTTCTTGCGGATGATCGCTTTGCCGCTTGGTGCCAGCGAACTGTTGAAGTCCGGCAGTTCCTTGAGCAGGTGCGCGCAGGATTTAAGCAGCAGCGGCAGGATGGTCAGCTTGACGCCAGCCTTCTCTGCAACGGCTTTCTGAGCGATACGGAACGCTTCCAGCTCGGTGATATCAGCCGAGTCGAACTGAGTCACGTGCGGAATGTTCAGCCAGCTGCGATGCAGGCTCGACGCGCCGATTTGCATCAGGCGAGTCATTGGCACTTCTTCGGTTTCACCGAAGCGGCTGAAGTCCACGACCGGAATCGGCGGGATGCCCGCGCCGCCGGTTGCGCCAGCAGCGGCTGCCGGTGCTTCCTTGGCCTTCTGCATCATGGCTTTGACGTAAACCTGCACGTCTTCCTTCAGGATGCGACCGTGCGGGCCACTGGCGCCGACGGCGCTCAGCTCGACACCGAACTCACGGGCCAGTTGGCGTACAGCGGGGCCTGCGTGGACCTTGGCGCCCGGCTTGGCCGGTGCAGCGGCAGCAGGTGCAGCGGCAGCAGGTGCCGCTTCAGCCTTGGCCGCCGCAGGTGCAGCAGGCGCGGCGGCTGGTGCCGGAGCTGCTGCCGGAGCAGCACCTTTGACTTTCAGCTTGAGGATCAGGTCGCCAGTACCGACTTCGTCGTCCAGCTTGACGGAAATACTTTCCACCACGCCAGCGGCTGGCGATGGAATTTCCATGCTCGCCTTGTCGGATTCCAGGGTGATCAGTGACTGGTCGGCTTCAACGGTGTCGCCGGCCTTGACCAGGACTTCGATGATCTTGGCCTTGCCCGACGAACCGATGTCCGGGACGTGAATGTCCTGAACGCTGTCAGCAACCGGTGCAGCCGGGGCCGCAGCGGCAGGTGCCGGAGCAGCGGCGGCCGGTGCAGCTGCCTGAGCTGGAGCGGCTGCAGCCGGTGCCGCAGCACCCGCCACTTCCAGGTCCAGGATCAGGTCGCCAGTGCCGACTTCGTCATTGAGCTTGACGCTGATGGCCTTGACCACGCCAGCGGCAGGCGATGGGATTTCCATGCTTGCCTTGTCGGATTCCAGGGTGATCAACGACTGATCAGCCTCGACGGTGTCGCCGACCTTGACCTGGATCTCGATGATCTGGGCCTTGCCCGACGAACCGATGTCCGGTACGTGCACTTGCTGAACCGAAGCGGCAGCCGGTGCGGCAGCTGGAGCAGGAGCAGCGGCAGGCGCGGCAGCAGGTGCAGCTTCAGCCTTGGCAGCTGGCGCAGCGGCAGCCGCAGGGGCCGCAGCAGCGGCACCTTCGACTTCCAGCTCCAGCAGTTCGTCGCCTTCTTTCAGGCGATCGCCCAGCTTTACTTTCAGGCTCTTGATGATGCCGGCTTTTGGCGCAGGCACTTCCATGCTCGCCTTGTCCGACTCAAGTGTCAGGATGCTCTGATCGGCTTCGATACGGTCGCCGACCTTCACAAACAGTTCAATTACTTCACCTTCACCGCTGCCGATGTCAGGTACGCGAATGAGTTCGCTCACAGAGTGTCTCCTCAGCAGTCCAGTGGGTTGCGTTTTTCCGGGTTGATACCGAACTTGACGATGGCTTCAGCCACCACCTTAGGTTCGATGTCACCACGGTCAGCCAAGGCTTCCAGGGCTGCCAACACCACGAAATGACGGTCGACTTCGAAGAAGTGACGCAGCTTCTTGCGGCTGTCACTGCGGCCGAAACCATCGGTGCCCAGGACTTTGAATTCCTTGGACGGGACCCACTGACGAATTTGTTCAGCGAACAGCTTCATGTAGTCGGTAGATGCGATGACCGGACCTTTACGGCCGTTCAGGCACTCTTCGACGTAGCTCAGCTTAGGCTTCTGGCCAGGGTGCAGACGGTTGGTACGCTCAACGGCCAGGCCATCGCGACGCAGTTCGTTGAAGCTGGTAACGCTCCACACATCGGCGCCGACGTTGAACTGTTCACGCAGGATTTTCGCCGCTTCGCGGACTTCACGCAGGATGGTGCCGGAGCCCATCAGCTGAACGTGGTGCGCCGCTTCGCGGGTGTCTTCCTCGAGCAGGTACATGCCCTTGATGATGCCTTCCTCGACACCGGCCGGCATGGCTGGCTGCTGGTAGGACTCGTTCATCACGGTGATGTAGTAGAAAACGTCCTGCTGCTCTTCGGTCATCTTCTTCATGCCGTCCTGGATGATCACCGCCAGCTCGTAGCCGTAGGTTGGATCAAAGGTGCGGCAGTTCGGGATGGTGGCAGCCAGGATGTGGCTGTGACCGTCTTCGTGTTGCAGGCCTTCGCCGTTCAGCGTGGTACGGCCGGCGGTGCCGCCGATCAGGAAACCACGGGTACGGCTGTCGCCAGCGGCCCAGGCAAGGTCGCCGATACGCTGGAAGCCGAACATCGAGTAGAAGATGTAGAACGGCAGCATTGGCTGGTTGTGGCTGGAGTACGAAGTACCGGCAGCGATGAAGGAGCTCATGGCGCCCGCTTCGTTGATGCCTTCTTCGAGGATCTGGCCCTTCTTGTCTTCCTTGTAGAACATCACCTGGTCTTTATCGACTGGCTCGTAGAGCTGGCCGACGGACGAGTAGATGCCCAACTGACGGAACATGCCTTCCATACCGAAGGTACGGGCTTCGTCCGGGATGATCGGGACGATGCGCGGGCCGATTTCCTTGTCCTTGACCAGTTGCGCCAGGATGCGCACGAAGGCCATGGTGGTGGAGATTTCACGGTCGCCCGAACCATCAAGAATGGCCTTGAGGGTGTCCAGCGATGGCGTCGGCACGCTGAAGCTCTGCGCGCGGCGCTGTGGCACGAAACCGCCCAGTGCAGTGCGGCGCTCGCTCAGGTAACGGGCTTCGGCGCTGTTTGGCTCCGGCTTGAAGAACGGCAGGTTTTCCAGCTCTTCGTCGCGCACTGGAATGTCGAAACGATCGCGGAACAGCTTCAGGCTTTCAACATCCACTTTCTTGGTGTTGTGCGCAGTGTTCTTCGCTTCGCCGGCACCGGTGCCATAACCTTTGATGGTCTTGGCCAGGATGACGGTTGGTTGTTCTTTGTGGTTGACCGCTTCGTGGTACGCCGCGTAGACCTTGTACGGGTCGTGGCCGCCACGGTTGAGTTTCCAGATCTCGTCGTCGGACAGGTCTGCAACCATCGCCTTGAGTTCTGGCGAGTTGAAGAAGTGTTCACGCACGAACGCGCCGTCTTTGGCTTTGTAGTTCTGGTACTCGCCGTCGATGACTTCGTCCATGCGGCGTTGCAGGATACCGTCGACGTCTTTGGCCAGCAGTGGGTCCCAGAAACGGCCCCAGATGACTTTGGTCACGTTCCACTGAGCACCGCGGAACACGCCTTCGAGTTCCTGGATGATCTTGCCGTTGCCGCGAACCGGGCCGTCGAGGCGCTGCAGGTTGCAGTTGATGACGAAGATCAGGTTGTCGAGCTTCTCGCGGCCAGCCAGCGAGATCGCGCCCAGGGATTCTGGTTCGTCGCACTCGCCGTCGCCCAGGAAGCACCAGACTTTCTGCTTGCCTTCAGGGATGAAGCCACGGGCTTCCAGGTACTTCATGAAGCGTGCCTGGTAGATCGCCTGGATCGGGCCAAGACCCATGGATACAGTCGGGAACTGCCAGAAATCAGGCATCAGCCAAGGGTGCGGATAGGACGACAGGCCGTGACCATCCACTTCCTGGCGGAAGTTGTTCATCTGGTCTTCGGTGATGCGACCTTCCATGAACGCACGGGCGTAAACGCCTGGCGAGGTGTGACCCTGGAAGTAGATCAGGTCGCCGCCGTGTTCGTCGGTCGGGGCCTGGAAGAAATAGTTGAAGCCGATGTCATACAGCGTGGCGCTGGAGGCGAAGCTGGAAATGTGACCGCCCAGGTCCGAATCTTTCAGGTTCGTACGCATCACCATGGCCATCGCGTTCCAGCGTACCAGCGAGCGAATGCGGCGTTCCATGAACAGGTCGCCAGGCATGCGTGCTTCGTGGGTAACGGGAATGGTGTTGCGGTATGGCGTGGTGATGGCGTAAGGCAGCTGCGAGCCACTGCGGGTCGCCAGTTCGCCCATACGGGTCATCAGATAGTGAGCGCGGTCTTCGCCTTCTTTGTCGAGAACCGATTCCAGGGCGTCCAACCATTCCTGGGTTTCGACGGGATCGAGGTCTTGCATGGCTTGCTCCAGGGCGGAAAGGCTTCCAGAATCGGTTGCCTGAGTTTGCGACTGGCCTTGTGGGCAGACGATATAAATTCTTGGATTGCCGAGAGGTTGTTCCGGCGGCGTGTAGTTTTACTACAAATCTTCGGGCATTTCAGCCTTTCGAATGTATATACGAGTAGTAAAACTACAGATGAGCGGCTTGTGGCCTCCAGCTGCGTTGTGAGAATAATCGTTAAGGTTGGTCTTTTGCCAACCGGAAAAGGTGAAAGCTTGATGCTGTCTGCCAAAAATAAAGAAATTTCAGCTATTTCTAACCTTTGTTCGACAGTCGATCACGTAGTGCATTTCGCAAAATCACTACATGCCGCCCTTTACACGCCGATCAAGGATAGACCATGAGCCTTCCCACGCTTGCTGAACTGCCCGACATTCTCCTGCCGTTTGTCACCCGTGCCGAGCAGTCGTTCCGTGCCGCCGTTGCCGGGCTGGACGACGATCATGGTCTTTCCTCGTGGACGCCTGATCGCTGGGCGCAATTTGCCCGCGTCACAGCCGCCAGCGACTTCGTGATTGAACAATCTGTTCGTGACCCTTTGATGTTGCTGACGCTGGTGCAGTCCGGCGAACTGGACCGCAGCTTCGCGCCCGGCGAGCTGTGCGCGCAGATCGCTGGCGCGGTCAACGCCGCCGAGACCGAAGACGAACTCGGCCGCGCCTTGCGCCGCCAGCGCACCCGTCATCAAGTGCGGATCGTCTGGCGTGACCTGACCCGTAAGGCTGATCTGATCCAGACCTGTCGCGACCTCTCGGACATGGCCGATGCCAGCATCGATCAGGCTTATCAATGGTTGTACTCGCGCCATTGCCAGCAGTTCGGCGTGCCCACCGGTCGGCGCAGCGGCGAGCCGCAGCAGATGGTCATCCTGGGCATGGGCAAGCTCGGCGCCGTCGAGCTCAACCTGTCGTCGGACATCGACCTGATTTTCGCCTACCCCGAGGGCGGCGAAACCGTCGGGGTGAAACGCCCGCTGGACAACCAGGAATTTTTCATCCGGCTTGGCCAGCGCCTGATCAAGGCCCTGGACCCGATGACCGTCGACGGTTTTGTATTTCGCGTCGACATGCGCCTGCGCCCTTATGGTTCGGCCGGGGCGCTGGTCTTGAGCTTCAATGCTCTGGAGCAGTATTACCAGGATCAGGGCCGCGACTGGGAACGCTACGCGATGATCAAATCGCGGGTGGTGGCCGGCGATCAAGTGGCCGGCGCGCAGTTGCAGGAAATGTTGCGCCCGTTCGTTTACCGACGTTACTTGGACTTCTCGGCCATCGAAGCGCTACGCACCATGAAGCAGCTGATCCAGCAGGAAGTGCGGCGCAAGGGCATGGCCGACAACATCAAGCTTGGCTCTGGCGGCATTCGTGAAGTCGAGTTTATCGCCCAGGCCTTCCAATTGATCCACGGTGGCCGTGACCTGAGCCTGCAGCAGCGTCCTCTATTAAAAGTACTGAGCACGCTGGAAGGTCAGGGTTACCTGCCGCCCGCGGTGATCAGCGAACTGCGCGAAGGCTACGAATTCCTGCGTTACACCGAGCACGCGATCCAGGCCATCGCCGACCGCCAGACCCAGATGCTGCCGGACGGCGAACAGGATCAGGCGCGTATTGCCTTCATGATGGGTTTTGCCGATTGGGCGGCGTTCCAAGAGCAACTGATGCATTGGCGTGGACGCGTGGCCTGGCATTTTGGGCAGGTGATCGCCGATCCCGATGAAGAGGAAGGCACCGAAAGCGAAGTGGTGGTCGGTGGCGAATGGCTGCCGCTGTGGGAAGAAGCCCAGGATGAAGAGGCCGCGTGCCGACAGTTGGAAGAGGGCGGTTTCGCCGATGCCACCAAAGCCTTGAAAGCGCTGGCCAGTTTGCGCAGCAGCCCTCAATTGCGCGCGATGCAGCGTCTGGGTCGCGAGCGGCTCGATGCCTTTATTCCACGGTTGCTGGCCCAGGCGGTCGAGCATGCCAACCCCGATCTGGTGCTGGAGCGCGTGCTGCCGCTGGTCGAGGCCGTGGCCCGCCGTTCTGCCTACCTGGTGTTGCTGACCGAGAATCCCGGCGCGCTGCGGCGTTTGCTGACCTTGTGCGCAGCGAGCCCGTGGATCGCCGAGCAGATCACCCGCTTCCCGCTGTTGCTGGATGAATTGCTCAATGAAGGCCGGCTGTTCAAACCGCCATTGGCGCCGGAGCTGGCCGCCGAGTTGCGCGAGCGCCTGACGCGGATTCCCGAAGACGACCTCGAACAGCAAATGGAAGCCTTGCGCCATTTCAAACTGGCGCACCGCTTGCGGGTTGCCGCTTCGGAAATCGCCGGCAGCCTGCCATTGATGAAAGTCAGCGATTACCTGACCTGGCTGGCCGAAGCGATCCTCGAACAAGTGCTGGCCCTGGCCTGGCGCCAGACCGTGGCCAAATATGGCACGCCGCTGCGCACCGACGGCACGTTGTGCGATCCCGGCTTCATCATTGTCGGTTATGGGAAAGTCGGTGGTCTGGAACTGGGGCATGGTTCGGACCTGGACCTGGTGTTCATCCATGACGGCGATCCGCAGGCCGAGACTGACGGGGCGAAACCCATCGACGGCGCGCAATTTTTCACCCGCCTGGGGCAGCGGATCATTCATTTGATTACGACGCAGACCAACTCCGGTCAGCTGTATGAAGTCGATATGCGGCTGCGGCCGTCAGGCGCCTCGGGGTTGCTGGTGAGTTCGGTCGGGGCGTTTGCCCGCTATCAGGAAAACGAAGCCTGGACCTGGGAGCATCAGGCGCTGGTGCGGGCGCGGGTACTGGTGGGCAGCAAGGATGTCGGCCAGGCTTTCGAGAAAGTCCGCGCGGCGGTATTGGGTAAAACGCGCGATCTGGCGACCTTGCGTCAGGAGGTCAGCGAGATGCGCGCCAAGATGCGCGATAACCTCGGCAGCAAGAGCACGATGGCCGGCACCGGGGCAAATGCCTTCGAGGCCACGGCGCCATTCGACCTCAAGCAGGACGCCGGAGGTATCGTCGATATTGAATTTATGGTGCAATACGCGGCCTTGGCGTGGTCCGAAACACATCCGCCATTGCTGCGCTGGACGGACAATATCCGCATTCTGGAAGAGCTGGAACACGAAGGGCTGATGCCCGCCGAAGATGCCAGTCTGCTGCGAGAGGCTTATAAAGCCTACCGTTCCGCCGCTCACCGACAGGCCTTGCAGAAGGACCCTGGCGTGATACCGGGTGATCAGTTCGTGGACGAACGGCGCCAGGTAATGCGGATCTGGCGTGAGCTGGGATTGAGTTAAGCGACACGATTCAAATGTGGGAGCGGGCTTGCTCGCGAAGGCGGAGTGTCAGTCGACATGGATGTTGAATGTGATGGCCTCTTCGCGAGCAAGCCCGCTCCCACAGTAGATCTGCGTTGTTTTGTAGATTGAGGCAGCTAGGCTGCAGCACTGGATGTGCACCAATACCCAATGTAGGAGCGAGCCTGCTCGCGATAGCGGAGTGACAGTCGACAGCAATGTTGAAGGTGATGACCCATCGCAAGCAACCCTGCTCCCACAGTGATTCTCGAGGCGGGGAGGCGTATGCCTCCCCGGTTTCGTTTTTGGAAACCACATGAAAATTCTGATCGTTGGGCCCAGCTGGGTCGGTGACATGGTGATGGCGCAGACACTGTTTCAGTGCCTCAAGCAGCGCCACCCGCAGTGCGAAATCGACGTCCTGGCCCCCGAGTGGAGCCGGCCGATTCTTGAGCGTATGCCCGAAGTCCGTCAGGCCTTGAGCTTTCCGCTCGGCCATGGCGCCCTGGAACTGGCGACGCGTCGACGCATCGGTAAATCCCTGGCCGGCCAGTATGACCAGGCGATCCTGTTGCCCAACTCCCTGAAGTCGGCGCTCGTGCCGTTCTTTGCCGGCATCCCGAAACGTACGGGCTGGCGTGGCGAGTTCCGCTACGGTCTGCTCAATGATGTGCGGACCCTGGATAAAGAACGTTATCCGCTGATGATCGAGCGCTTCATGGCCCTGGCCTTCGAGCCCGGTGTCGAGCTGCCGAAACCGTATCCGCGGCCGAGCCTGCGGATCGACCCGGTCACTCGCGAGACGGCGCTGGCCAAGTTCGGCCTGACCCTGGACCGTCCGGTGTTGGCGCTGTGCCCCGGCGCTGAGTTCGGCGAGTCCAAGCGCTGGCCGTCCGAGCATTACGCCAAAGTCGCCGAAGCGAAAATCCGCGAAGGCTGGCAAGTCTGGTTGTTCGGCTCGAAAAACGATCACGCGGTCGGCGAAGACATTCGCGCGCGGCTGATTCCGGGTCTGCGTGAAGAGTCGGTGAACCTCAGCGGCGGCACCTCGCTGGCTGAAGCCATCGACCTGATGTCCTGTGCTGATTCGGTGGTGTCCAACGACTCCGGCCTGATGCACGTTGCTGCGGCGCTGAACCGCCCGCTGGTCGCGGTCTACGGCTCGACATCGCCGGGTTTCACGCCACCTTTGGCCGAACACGTCGAGATTGTGCGCCTGGGCCTGGAGTGCAGCCCTTGCTTCGACCGCACCTGCCGTTTCGGTCATTACAACTGCCTGCGCCAGCTCATGCCGCAAGCCGTGAACGAAGCTTTGCAGCGGTTGCAGGGCACTGTGGTCGAGGTCAAATAGTTTGCGCGTTCTGCTGATCAAGACTTCATCGCTGGGCGACGTGATTCACGCGTTGCCGGCGCTGACCGACGCGGCGCGGGCGATCCCCGGCATCCAGTTCGACTGGGTGGTGGAAGAAGGCTTCGCCGAAATCCCGACCTGGCACCCGGCCGTGAGCAAGGTGATTCCGGTGGCGATCCGTCGCTGGCGCAAGAACCTCTGGCAAACCATCAAAAGCGGCGAGTGGAAGCGCTTCAAACAAAGCGTTCGCGCTTCGAAATACGATCTGGTGATTGATGCTCAGGGCCTGCTGAAAAGCGCCTGGCTGACCCGCTATGTCAAAGCACCGGTCGCCGGGCTGGACAAGGATTCAGCACGCGAACCAATTGCCGCGCGCTTTTATTCCCGTCGCCTGGCGGTGGGGCGTGGGCAGCACGCGGTTGAGCGGGTGCGTCAGTTGTTCGCCTTGGCTTTGGGCTACGACTTGCCCAAAGGGCTGGGCGATTACGGCCTGAATGTCGAGCGCCTGGTGGAACTGCCGCGCAAGAATCCTTACGTGCTGTTCCTGCATGGCACCACGTGGGACACCAAACACTGGCCGGAAGCCTATTGGCGCGAATTGGCCGAGCGGGTCGGTTACCTCGGCGTCGAGGTGAAGCTGCCGTGGGGCAACCCGATCGAGAAGGCCCGGGCCGAGCGCATCGCCGCAGGCTTTCGCCACGTCGAAGTGTTGCCCAAGCTGAACCTGGCGGGCGTCGGCAAAGTATTGGCGGGTGCCCAGGCCTGTGTGGCCGTGGACACCGGCCTCGGTCATCTGGCCGCGGCGCTCGACGTGCCGACCTTGTCGCTGTTCGGGCCGACCAACCCGGGCCTGACCGGCGCCTACGGCAAGGCGCAGATTCACATCGCCAGCGATTTCCCCTGTGCGCCGTGCCTGCAAAAGAAATGCACCTATCAACCGACGGCCGAAGATGCCCGTCGGTTCGACCTGAAGCGCGAGTGGCCGCTGTGCTTCACTCGCCTGAATCCCGAGCGTGTCGCGACTCGACTGAGCACGTTGTTACTGGCTGAGGAGCTGCGCTGATGCAATTGGCATTCGTCTTGTACAAGTACTTTCCATTCGGGGGCTTGCAGCGCGACTTCATGCGCATTGCCCTGGAATGCCAGCAGCGCGGCCATCAGATTCGTGTCTACACGCTGATCTGGGAGGGCGACGTGCCGCCGGGTTTCGAAGTGCTCGTCGCGCCGGTCAAAGCGTTCTTCAATCATCGCCGCAACGAAAAGCTCAGCGAATGGATGGAAGCGGATCTGGCGAAGCGTCCGGTGGATCGACTCATCGGTTTCAACAAGATGCCGGGCCTGGACGTCTACTACGCCGCCGACGGCTGCTTCGAAGACAAGGCGCAAAATCTGCGCAATTCGCTGTACCGTCGCTGGGGCCGCTATCGGCACTTCGCCGAGTACGAGCGCGCGGTGTTCGCCAAGGACGCCAAGACCGAAGTGCTGATGATCTCCGAGGTCCAGCAGCCGCTGTTCATCAAGTATTACGACACGCCGCTGGAACGCTTTCATTTGCTGCCACCGGGCATCTCCCAGGACCGTCGCGCGCCAGCCAATGCGGCTGAGATTCGCGCTGGATTTCGTCGCGAATTCAACCTCAAGGACGATGAATTGCTGCTGGTGCAGATCGGCTCCGGGTTCAAGACCAAGGGTGTCGATCGCAGCCTCAAGGCGCTGGCCGCATTGCCCGCTGATCTGAAGAAACGCACCCGGCTGTTTGTAATTGGCCAGGATGACCCCAAATTGTTCCAGATGCAGAGCGCCACTTTAGGGCTCGGCGACAACGTGACGTTTCTCAAGGGTCGCAGCGATATTCCGCGTTTCCTGCTCGGTGCCGATCTGTTGATCCACCCGGCGTACAACGAAAACACCGGGACCGTGTTGCTTGAAGCCGTGGTGGCCGGGTTGCCGGTATTGGTGAGCGCAGTCTGTGGTTACGCCCATTACATTGCCGAGGCCGACGCCGGCCTGGTGCTGGACGAACCATTCGATCAGGCGCAACTGACGCAGTACCTGACCGGCATGTTGAACGACGCTCAGGCACGGGCGGCCTGGAGCCGCAACGGTCTGGCTTTCGCCGAGACGGCCGACCTCTATAGCATGCCGCAGCACGCGGCCGATGTGATTCTGGCGGAGCACGCTTAATGAAGTTGATGCTGGCTGAACCGTTCAAGAGCCTATGGGCCGGACGGGATGCGTTCACTGAAGTCGAAGGCCTGCAGGGTGAGGTTTACCGTGAGCTGGAAGCGCGCCGGACGTTGCGTACTGAAGTGAACGGCAATGGTTTCTTCGTGAAGATTCATCGCGGCATTGGCTGGGGTGAGATTTTCAAGAACCTGCTGACCGCCAAGCTGCCGGTCCTTGGCGCGGGTCAGGAATGGAAAGCCATTCAACGCCTGAAAGAAGTCGGCGTGCCCACCATGACCGCCGTGGCTTATGGCGAGAAGGGCAGTAACCCGGCGGATCAGCACTCGTTTATCGTTACCGAAGAGCTGGCGCCCACTGTCAGCCTCGAAGACTTCAGCATCGATTGGGTCAAGCAGCCGCCCGAGCCCAGGCTCAAGCGCGCGCTGATCGCTGAAGTCGCCCGGATGACGGGCATGATGCACCGCGCCGGGGTCAACCACCGCGACTGCTACATCTGCCACTTTCTGCTGCACACCGATAAACCGGTGACGGCCGATGACTTCAAACTCTCGGTGATTGACCTGCACCGCGCCCAGACCCGTCCGGCAATTACCCGGCGCTGGCGCGACAAAGACCTGGCGGCGCTGTATTTCTCAGCGCTGGACATTGGCCTGACCCGGCGTGACAAGCTGCGCTTCCTCAAAGGCTATTTCCAGCAGCCATTGCGCCAGATTCTGGCCGAAGAAGCCTCGCTGCTTGCCTGGCTTGAAGGCAAAGCCAACAAACTTTACGACCGTAAACAGCGATACGGAGACGCGCTCTGATGCCGGGTTGGAAACTGGGGTCTGCTTACAGCGATCTGGCGGAAGATTTTGGCAGCCTGGAAGCGGTGTTCGCCCTTCAGGGTGAGCGCGTGACCCTCGACCCGTTGTCCGAGGTCATCCGCGTTAACCGCAATGGCGTCAATTATTACGTCAAGCGCTACGTGGGCGCCGGCAAGGGCCTGCGCCGCTATCTGGGCAAACCCCGGGTCAAGGCCGAATGGCAGAACCTCAAGCGTTTCGCCAAGTGGGGCATTCCCACCGCTGAAGTCGTGGCCTGGGGCCTGGAACGGCGCGGTGCGGCGTATGCCCGAGGTGCGATGATTACCCGCGAACTGCCCAATACCGAAGACTTGTCAGTCCTTGCTAACCGGCACGATCCCAGGCTCGCGGACCGCGTTTGGGTTGACGTCGTCAGTCGCCAATTGGCTGGGTACACCCGGATCATGCACGACAAGCGCTTCACCCATAACGATCTGAAGTGGCGCAACCTGCTGGTCGACGATGAGGCAAAGCTGTTTCTGATCGATTGCCCCAACGGCGATTTCTGGCGCGGCTTCTGGCTCAAGTACCGAATTACTAAAGACCTGGCCTGTCTCGACAAGGTGGCCAAATATCACCTGTCGGCGACCCAGCGCCTGCGTTTTTATCTGCAATACCGCCAGCGTGATCGGCTCGATGCCGACGACAAAAAACGCATACGGCACGTGGTGAGATTTTTTAAGGGGCGTGAATGACTGATTTTCTGGCTGCCGAAGACCGTATGCTCCTTGAGCATCACGGCCTCGGCACCTTCGACGAACTTTGGGCCAAGCAGCTCGACGCAGTCGATGAGCCCAATACCGTTAGCGATGGCTGGAGCAGTGTGTTTCGGCTGGATCTGGAAGGTCAGGGCTTTTACCTCAAGCGCCAAAGCAATTACCTGACCCGCACTTTGCGCGCGCCCTTCGGCGAGCCGAGTTTCGCTCGTGAGTTTCGCAACATCAGTCTCTATCAGAAGCTCGGCATTCCGGCACTGCAGGCGGCGTTTTTTGGCGAGCGAAAATTCGATGGCGAAGTCCGTGCGGTGCTGCTGACTCGCGCCCTGGATGGCTGGGATGATCTGGATTCACTGTTGCAGTGCTGGTCGGAGCTGAGCGAGGAGCAACACTCGGCCATTATGAAAGCCTGTGGCGAACTGGCGCGGCAGCTTCACGGCGTGCGCCAGGTTCACGGGTGTTTCTACCCCAAGCATATTTTCCTGCGAGCCACGGGCGACGGTTATGAGGCGCAGCTGATCGACCTGGAGAAAACCCGGCCGTTGCTGTTTGGTCAGCGTGACCGTATCAAAGACCTGGAGCCGTTGCTGCGGCGCGCCCCGGAATGGACCGATGCGCAGTTGCGCGAGTTTTTGGCGGTCTATCTCGAGCAGCCTCAGGACAGTTCACTGGTGGACAGTTGGATGTCGCGCCTGACTGCCCGGCGCAGTCATAAGGAGACACGTTGATGCATTTGTCCGAGCTGAAAAACGCCGGCCGCAGCCCGAGCTTGCCGATGAGTATTTCCCTGGCCGATGCTGCCGGCCCCGGCCAATTGCAGTTGTTGAGTTTGCTACGCGTATTGCCGGGACAGCGTTATGTTGGCGCCGGCGTCTGGCGTGGTCGGCCAGTGCTGGCAAAGTTGTTGGTTGGCAGCAAGGCGGCCCGGCATTTTCAACGTGAACTGGCCGGTGTTCGCTTGCTGGCCGATCAAGGCCTGACCACGCCGCAATTGCTGGCGGATGGTTTGATAGAAGGCGAGGGTGGCTGGCTGTTGTTTGACTTCCTCGAAGGCGCCGAGAGCCTGGGGGATACCTGGAAACAGGTCGAGCACTTGCCAGTGCTGGCCGATATGCAAGGGGCCGTGCTGGCCGAGGCGTTGGGCGCTATCGGCCAAATGCATCGCAAGGGGCTCTGGCAAGAAGACCTGCATCTGGACAACCTATTGCGTCAGCGCGGTCGGCTGTATCTGATCGATGGTGGCGGCGTTTGCGCCGAAACACCGGGCCAACCGCTGTCACGGCAGAAAGTCCTGGAGAACCTCGGTGTGTTTTTCGCCCAGCTACCTAAGTCGCTGGAGCCGTTCACCGAAGAGTTGTTGGTGTATTACCTGTTGAGCAATGGCGAGCACGCCTTGCCAATGGAAGCGTTGCAGAAGCAGATCGACAAGGTTCGCAGCTGGCGCTTGAAGGACTACCTGACCAAGGTGGGCCGCGATTGCACGCTGTTCAGCGTTCAGCGCGGGCCGTTTGGACTGCGGGCTATTCGTCGCGAGGAAGAAGCGGCGATGCTGCCGGTGCTGGAACAGGCCGATGCCTTGCTCGATCAGGGGCACCTGTATAAGACCGGCGGTGCGGCGAGCGTAGGAAAGGTCGATGTGGCGGGTCGGACGCTGGTGATCAAGCGCTACAACATCAAAGGCTTTGCACATTGGCTCAAACGCTTCTGGCGTCCGAGCCGTGCATGGCACTCGTGGCGCGAAGGCAATCGTCTGGCGTTTCTGGGCATCGCTACGCCCAAACCGTTGGCGTTGCTGGAGAAGCGGTTTCTCTGGTTGCGCGGTCGGGCTTACCTGATTACGGAATACTTGCCGGGACCGGACATCATCGAGCGCTTTGCGCCTTACGTTGAGAGCGGTGATGCGCCCGAGGCTGAGCTGGCCGCGCTGGATCATTTGTTTGCCGAGCTGATTCGCGAGCGCATCAGCCATGGCGACTTCAAGGGTCACAACCTGTTCTGGCAGCAGGATC
Source organism: Pseudomonas sp. fls2-241-R2A-110 (assembly GCF_030209165.1). NCBI lineage: Bacteria > Pseudomonadati > Pseudomonadota > Gammaproteobacteria > Pseudomonadales > Pseudomonadaceae > Pseudomonas > Pseudomonas sp. fls2-241-R2A-110. The sequence continues at coordinate 24,622 of NZ_JARVSN010000038.1, forward strand.
GCTGGGCGCTGATCGACCTGGATTCGATGTGTCAGCATGGCTCGACGGGCAGCTTTGCTCCGGCGTATGCGCGGGATCGGGCGCGGTTCATGCGTAACTGGCCTGAAGAAAGCGCGCTCTACAAAGTCATCGATCAGCGGCTTCCCAAAGACATCTCTGGCGCTGCCTGAATCGGGTCTTCGACCCTTCGCGAGCAAGCCCGCTCCCACAGGGTATCTGCGTCACACACAAAATATCTGTCCGACGCAGAATTACCGTGGGAGCGGGCTTGCTCGCGATGGGGCCAGAACAGTCAGTCGAGATTAAGGGGACAAGTTTTTGTGAACTGTCCTACATGATCCGCAGACTCCATGAACTGTGCCCTGAATAGTCACGATGCTAGTTTGCCTGACGTTTACGGAGGGCAGATTTTGACGATAAAAATGGCTGTTGCGATGGGGGCTTTTTCACTGGCCTTAACGGGCTGCGGAACAGCGCTTACAGTGCTGCAAGACGACGAAGACGCGGCTCGCGGCCTGCGAAAACAAAAGACCTACTGCCAATCCATTCCCCGTGTTTACAGCGGTATGGCCTACAACTTCTGCCTCCTGCATGCTCCGCCGGATCCCACGGGCGTCCTGGTACCCTTGGTGCTGCTCGATCTGACGCTCTCGGGCATCTGCGACACGGTGTCCTTGCCCTATACGATTTTCCGCCAGGCTACTGACGGCAATCTGGGTATTTACTGGCGAGCAGGGCGCGGATAAGCAGGGCGCCACGCTTAAGTCCAGGCAGGGTAATAAGCGCTGGGTCATTCCCGCCATGTTTACGCTATAATCCCGCCCTTTAGCTGTCTCTCGCCCCTTGCGAGGGCACATTAATTTTTGAGGCGCTTGTCGCCTGCATGCAGACTAAAGAGGCTAGACCCCTGTGGCATTGACGATTCTTGGCCTGTCCGGCGCCCTTAGCCATGATCCTTCCGCAGCCTTGTACATCGACGGCAAGCTGGTCGCTGCGGCTGAAGAAGAGCGCTTTGTGCGCGATAAACATGCAAAGAACCGCATGCCCTACGAATCGGCGAAGTTTTGCCTCGAACAGGCAGGTATCAAGCCGTCCGACGTTGACGTGGTGGCGATTCCATTCGCACCGATCAGCCTGTTCGGCAAGGCTCGCTGGCAGTATGCCAAGCGTTACTGGTACGCCCCGGACCGCGCTCTTGACGCGATCCTGATGGGCAACCGTCGCTACAAGCGTTATCGCAACAAGATTGTCTGGTGCCTCGAGCAACTGGGCTTCGATCCGAAGAAAATCAAGATCGAGCCGGTCGAACATCACCTGGCCCACGCCTCCAGCGCTTATCACTGCTCAGGTTTCAAAGAGAAAACCGCGATCCTGGGGATCGACGGCAAGGGTGAGTACGCCACGACCTTCTTCGGTTATGGCGAAAACGGCAAGATCCACAAGATCAAGGAATTCTTCGATCCAGACTCCCTCGGCGGCCTGTACGGCGCGATTACCGAGTTCCTCGGTTTCGATATGCTCGATGGTGAGTTCAAGGTCATGGGCATGGCGCCGTACGGCGACGCCAGCAAATACGATTTCTCGCGCCTGGCGTCGTTCGAAAACGGCGAACTGGTGATCAACACCGACTATGCCAACGTCATCGGCCTGCGTCGTTACAAAGAGAAGGGTAAAGGCTACTACTTCTCGCCGAAGCTGATCGAGTGGCTGGGGCCCAAGCGCGAAGGTGACATCGCTGACGAGCCGTACATCCACTACGCGGCGAGCATTCAAGCACTGTTTGAAAAAATCGCGCTGCAGATGATCGACCACTACTTGGGCGATGTGCTCAAGGAAACCGGCAAGCTGGCCTACGCCGGCGGCTGTGCGTTGAACGTCAAGCTCAACCAGAAAATCATCGCCCGCGATGACGTAAAAGAATTGTTCGTGCAGCCTGCGTCCGGCGATGCCGGCACGGCGGTGGGCGCTGCAGCTTACGTGTCCAACGCCCGTGGTGTTCCGGTCGAAAAGATGGAACACGTCTACCTCGGCCCGTCCTACACCAACGAAGACGTGCTCGCTGCCTGTGCCCGTCACCCGAGCAAGCCGGTCTGGCGCAAGCTTGAGAACATGCCGGAAAACATCGCCAAGATCATGGTCGATGGCAACCCGGTGGCCTGGTTCCAGGGACGCATGGAGTTCGGTCCGCGTGCCTTGGGCGGTCGTTCGATCATCGGCTGCCCAAGTGCCGTCGGCGTCGCGGACCGCATCAACCACCAGATCAAGTTCCGCGAGCGCTGGAGGCCTTTCTGCCCGTCGATGCTCGACACCGTTGCGCCGCAGATGATCAAGATCGATCACCCGGCGCCGTTCATGACCTTCACCTTCGAAGTGGCTGAAGAGTGGAAGACCCGCGTGCCGGAAGTTGTCCACGAAGATGGCACCTCCCGGGCCCAGGTGCTCAAGCGCGAATACAACCCGCGCTACTACGACATGATGAAGGCGCTGGAAGTATTGACCGGCAACGGCGTGTCACTGAATACCTCGCTCAACCGTCGCGGCGAACCGATGATTTGCTCGCCGACCGACGCTCTGAACATGTTCTTCGGCTCGGACCTGCAGTACCTGATCATGGAAGACATTCTGGTGGTCAAAGAGGGTGCGAACGCTTATGACACGCTCGGCTGAACGCCATGTGCTGCAGTTCTGTCACGGCTATGACGGGCCGTTTCTGGACTGCGCCCGGCAGTACGCCAGCCTGTTCGTCGGGACTGGATATCGCGTGACAACGGTGTTCCTCACCGGGGCCGCCGACAGCGACGTCGCTGCAGGCTGCGCTTCCGACGAAGTGCTGTTCATGGAGTACAGCTCCAAGGCCATCCGTGGCCTGAAGCTGGGCGCCATCAGCGATCTGCGCAAGATTGCCGCCTCACGCAATTTCAGTTTCTGCATCGCTCACCGGTTCAAGCCGATCTACATCGCCTTGCTCGGCACCTCGCTGCCGGTGATCGGTGTGCACCACGCGTTTGGCGATTACAAGCGCGGCACCCGCAAACTTTTCGCCAATCTATTTCGCAAGCGCCTGAGCCTGCTCGGGGTTTCCGATGCGGTGCGTGATGACATGCGCAGTTGCCTGCCGAAATGGCCGGCCGAGCGAATTCAGACACTCTATAACCGTATCGATGTGCCGGCGTTGCAGACCAGCCAGGTGTCGGTCCGCGAGGCACGGGAAACCCTCGGCCTGTCGGCGGATGCCTGGATTGTCGGCAACGTCGGGCGGCTGCATCCGGACAAGGACCAGATCACTCTGTTGCACGGTTTTGCCGCAGCGTTGCCTGGCTTGCCGGCCAACAGTCAGCTGGTGATTCTCGGTAGCGGTCGACTCGAACAGGACCTCAAGGCCCTGGCCCGTGAATTGGGTATCGGCGATCGTGTGCTGTTCCTCGGTCAAGTACCGGATGCGCGCCGCTATTTCCGCGCATTCAACGTGTTTGCCTTGAGCTCTGATCACGAACCCTTCGGCATGGTGCTGCTGGAAGCCATGGCCGCTGGAATTCCGTTGCTCGCCACGGCGTGCGGTGGGGCGAAGGAGATCGTTGAAGGGGTGGGCATTCTGTTTCCGCTGGGCGATGCCGAGCACTTGGCCCAAGGGCTGCGACACCTGGCCGCAATGGACGACCAGCAACGTCACCAGTGTGCCGAACTGATGCTTGATCGCTTGCGCGAGCATTTCTCCGACCGCGCGGTACGTGAGGTTTTCTGGCATTTGCCACACGTCACAGAACTGGCGCAGAGGGGCTGATGCTCAACCGATTTCAAGGCTGGCGCGAACGTGGCTGGGCGGTGGTCGACGCCCCGACTTATGCCCAGGCCTGGCAGCGTTTTGGCGGCAGCGTCGCAACTCATCCCCTGGTGGTTGAACGCCTTGCGCAGTTGGCCGAGATCCCGGTGCGGTACCTGGCCTGGGAGCAAAACGGTGAAGTCAAAGCTGCGATCCCGACCTGGGGGCGCGACCTGGCGCTGTCCAAGGATGTGCTCAAGCGCCGCGGTAAAAAGGGCCTGTTCGACCTCGGTAATGCCGAGCTGATCCTGCCGGCCGCCGCGGATGCTCAAGCACCTCTGCGCCATCGCGGGCGGTATTTGTCGGCCTTGAGCGAAGGCCGCTTCACCGACATCAAGTTGCAGGCCGAACAGCTGGCAATGGCCCGTACGCCCGAAGAATTGTCGAAAAAATTTCGCTACAACCAGCGCCGTGAATTGCGCCTGCTGGAAGAGGCGGGCGGGGTGGTGCGCCCGGTCGCCGATTTCTCCAGCGCTGAGCTGGCAGCGATTTACTGCGACCTGTTCCAGCGTCGCTGGGGCTTCCCGGCCACCGGGGCCGAGCGCATGGGCGAGGTGATCGAACTGCTGCGCGACTTCCTGATCGGCTCGGTGATTTTCCTCAACGATGCGCCGATTGCGATTCAGCTCGTGTATCGGGTCGAGGCGCCGCAGTGGATCAGCGTTGAATACATCAACGGGGGAGTCGACCCTCAAACGCGCGAGTTCAGCCCCGGCAGCGTGCTGAGTTTTCTCAATACTCAAAGTGCCTGGGAGCATGCGCGGGCCCTGGATAAGCCCTTGCGGTTTTCCTTCGGTCGCGCGGATCGTGAGTACAAGGACCGCTGGTGCAATCCCGTGCCGGTCTTCACCGTGTGAGACAGCCCATGAGCCGCAAACAGCAACTGCTCAAACGCCATCGTCGCAACAAGCGCATCGGTCTGTTGATCGCACTGGTGCTGCTGATTGCCATCGGCGTGTGGGTGGCCTGGTGGTTGCCGCCGGTGTTGGCGGTGTTGGGCTGGATTGCCCACGAGGCCTGGTTCGCCGACCATTTGTTCTATTCGCCCAAAGACGATTACCAATACAGTTTTGCGCCGTACACCCAACAGCCCAAGGTTCATCTGGACGGTGAGCGTCTACGGCTGGACGAAGGCGTCATGCTGGTCGACGACGCCACGCTGGTGCTGGCGCTGCGGATAAAAAGCACGTGGCTGGGACGCTTTATCGATCCGGTGGTCGAGCTGGCGGGCGGCGAGAATCCCGATCGGCAAACCTTCGAACGGGGCGTCAACGGCCTGCGTTACCTGAACCTCAGCGGACAGGCACACGTGCTGTCGCGTGGTGAATTACGGCTGCGTGGGCGGTTCTGCCGATTGCTCGGCGAGCCCGTACTCTGGGCATTCGAACAACCCGATTATCGACGCCAGCGCGTGATGGTGATCGCGCCCCACGCCGACGATGCAGAGTTGGCGGCCTATGGTCTATACAGCCAGGCCGATGAAGCCTGGATTGTCACGCTCACCGCCGGCGAAATCGAAGCTGAACACTATCGACAACTGGGCCTGAACAAAGTCGAGGCAGCACGCCTGAAGGGGCGTTTGCGCGCCTGGGACAGCATCGCGGTGCCGCGTTGGGCCGGGGTGCCTGAAGCACATTGCGTTCAGTTGGGTTATTTCTGTCTGCAACTGGCGGCGATGCAGGCCGCACCGGCTCAACCGGTGGGCTCGCGCGAAGCGGATCTGAGCGACACCCGAGTGTTTCGCCAGTTGAATCCATTTGCCCTGCCAGGCGATGTCGACGGCGCTGCGACCTGGAACAATCTGCTGGCCGATCTGCGCGAGCTGCTGCTGCGCGCGCGGCCTGAAGTGATTGTGTTGCCGCACCCGATACTCGATCCGCACCCTGATCATATCTGCGCCCAGCAAGCGGTCCTCGAAGCCTTGCAGGGGCTGGAATGGCAGCCGACGACACTGCTCGGCTATGCCAACCATTTGCACGACAACGACCGTTGGCCAATGGGTGATGCAGGGCACGGCATCGCACTGCCTCCTGCCTTTGAATCGGTCACGCCCATGGAGCCGTGCTGCCTGCCGCTGTCGCTGGATTTGCAGCGAGATAAAGCCATGGCGCTGGGCATGATGCATGACCTGCAACCGCCCATGCCATTCAAGCGTCGTGTGCGTCGGTTGATACAGCGACTGTTGGCTCGCAGAGCGCCGCCGCTGTATGGCGAAAACGAATTTTTTCGTAAAGCGGTCAGGCGTCACGAGTTGCTATGGCTTTTGAAGCATACTGAAACACCTAGGCAGCAGAAATGAAGTTCTGCGCGGCCTAGCATGGCTGCGACTCAAACAACTGTAGTGATTCCTCTGTGATCAACCCATGCCCACGTATAGTTTTTTTGATTCCGTACTTCGGCTGCTGGCCGTTCTGGATGCCGTTCTTTCTGGAGAGTTGTCGTCGTAACCCCGATATCGACTGGTTGATGTTCAGCGACTGCGGTGTCCCGGAGCGTCTGCCGCCCAACGTCACGGTCGAATGCATGACATTCAGTGAGTACTGTGTGCTGGTGTCTAGACGGCTCGGCATCGACTTTGCGCCGGATGCGCATTATAAACTCTGCGATATCAAGCCGGCGCTGGGGCATATTCATGCCGACCGCCTGCAAGGCTATGATTTCTGGGGGTTCGGCGATATTGATCTGGTGTATGGTGACCTTCGCAGTTATTTCACCTCGGAGCGACTGGCCGGTCATGACCTGTTCTCGACTCACGAGCGACGGGTCGCGGGCCATCTTTGCCTGATGCGCAATAACACCCGAAAGCGTGAGTTGTTCATGAAGATGAAGGACTGGCGAAAGCGCTTTACCGACCAAGTGCACCACGCGCTGGACGAGGGCGCATTCAGCCGAATCTTCCACTGGCGCAAAAATTTTCCCGAGCCCTTGTTCACCTGGGTGGGCAAGCTCAATCCGTCTCGACGACGCAGTGAATTCACCGAGGCGTTCAGCACCCCGGGAGGCTGCATCAAGTGGCACGACGGCACGGATGATTTTCCGCGCCACTGGTATTGGCGCAATGGCTGTTTGAGTAACGATCGCGATGGCGATCGCCGGTTTCCGTATTTCCACTTCGTTTGCTGGAAGCGCAATGAGTGGTCACGGTTGCCTCTACCCGATCCAGCCGAGGTCCGGCATATTGCCACCGAAGCAACCTGGGTCATCGATGCGACTGGTTTTCACCGGGGAGAGTTATGAGTCAACGGTCAAAGGTTCTGCAGTTGCAGCCTGACTACAACGTCAAAGCCCATGATTTTGCCGACCTTGCGGAGCAGATCGTCAAGGCTTTGCCGAGCGAGCGCTATGAAGTGACCGCCGCGTTCCTGCGTGGCAAGCCTGGGCCAGGCGAGGCCGTGAGCCGGGCTGACCGTTCGGTGTATTTCGAGTTCTCCGACAAGTCCCTCAAGGGCATGCGTCTGCGGGCGATGTGGCGGCTGTACAAATTTTGCCGCGCGGAAAAATTCGACGTGGTGATCTGCAACCGCTTCAAACCCGTGAACATGATGCTGACCCTCAACCGTTGGTTGAAAGTGCCGCTGTGCATTGGCATCTCCCACGGCTTTGGCGAGTACGACCGGTTTTACCGGCGTCGCCAGACCCAGCGCCTGATCGATCGTCACTGGCGTTTTGTCGGCGTATCGCCGGCCGTCAAACAGTACCTGCTGGACTGCGACTGCGGTTTCACCGACCAGAACACCTACGCCATCACCAACGCGATCGACATCGAGCAGGCCGAAGGCTTGCAGCACAGTCGTGAGCGCGCCCGCGAGATGCTGGGTATCGATCCGTCGGTGCGCTTGATCGGCGCGTTGGGTCGCCTGGTGCCGGTCAAGGGACACACCTATCTGCTGCAGGCGTTTGCCGCGCTCAAGGACAAATACCCGAACACCCAATTGGCGATCATCGGTGCCGGTCGCGAAGAGTCGAAACTGGCAGCGGAGATCGAGCGCCTGGGCCTGACCGGTCGCGCACACCTTTTGGGCTTCAAGGAAATTGCCTTGCAGTACATTCGTGCGTTCGATGTCTGGACCATGCCGTCCCTGGCTGAAGGGCTGGGCCTGGCGTTGCTGGAAGGGATGAGCGGACACCTGCCGGTGATCGCCTCGAATGTACCGGCAATGCTGCCGCTGATCGAAGGGGCTGGCGGGTTGGCGATTACGCCGAAGGATGTGCCGAGCCTGATCGCGGCGCTGGATAACTACCTTGCCCTGTCGGATGACGAACTCAACGCCAAGGGTGAGCAGGCGTTCCGTTATCTGCAAAAAGAGCATGACATCGAGGTGTTCCGCCAGGAATACCTGAATCTGATCGAATCGGGCCTTGAAAAAGCTCGCAAGGAACAACCATGAGCGACGCGCAACCTCTCGTAACCGTCATCATCGCGTCGTATAACCACGCTCGCTACATCGAGGAAAGTATCCTCAGCGTCCTCAATCAGACCTATAAGAACATCGAGCTGCTGGTGGTCGATGATGGTTCCAGGGACGACAGTGTCGAGCGCATCAAGGTATTGCAGGAAAAGTACGGCTTCGATTTCCGGGTTCAACAGAACCAGGGCCTGACGAATACCCTCAATGCCGCCATTGCCCGTTCAAAGGGCAGCCTGATAGTGCCATTCGGTTCCGACGACATCATGCTCCCGGAACGTATTGCGACGCAGGTGGCCTACATGGATGGCAAGTCTGAGGTCGGTATCTGCGCCGGTAACATCGAGCTGATCGACGCCGACGGCAATCTGTTTCCCGAGAAGCGCCAGCGCCGTGATGTGCCGTTTCGGCGCCTGGACTTCGATGACATGTTCCTGGAGCGCAAACCCTATCCGCCCGCACCGACCCTGATGATCCGTCGGGAAGCGCTGGACAAGGTGGGTGGGTTCGATCCGAACATTCGGCTGGAAGACTTGCTGATCGAATTGAAGGTGACCCGTGCCGGGTACTTCATCGATGGCCTGAATGTATTGATGGCGCGCTATCGCAAGCACCCCACCAATTCCTACAAGAACCACCGCTTCATGGTCGACAATATCCTGCGCTCCTACGCGCTGTTCAGCGATCATCCGCTGTACGACGAGGTGCGCTACAAGTTCCTCAGTTCAATGTTTCTCAAAACCTCCAACCGCGATCGCAAGTTGGCCCGCGAGCTGCTGGCACAGATCCCGTTCAAAGCCTGGAACAAAAAGACCTGGCGTGGTCTCGGGCGGCTGTACTTCTCGCCTCTGGAGAAAGACTAAGGTCTTGACGCACTATTCTTAACAGCTGGCGAGCCTGCATTCGGCTGCGCCAGTTGCTAGAGGGTGTGTGAATCAGCGAGCGATCTTTTCCGTCAGGCCCTTGTCGACCTTTCTGCTCCTGCCTTGCCGCAACCACTGCAAGACTTTCTTGCCGGCGGTGATACCCGGCTGTTCGATGTACAGGAACGTCAGGCTGCTGATGACGATCAACAGGCAGCTGCACACAGCCAGCAGCGCCAGAAAGGTCGAAGTGTCGCGAGCATCCAGTTCCAGCATAGGCGGCAGTCGTTGCACCAATAACCAAAGCACGAACCCGTGCAGCAAATAGGTGCTGTAGCTGATTTCCCCAAGCCAGCGGATGCTGCGCGGTTTCAATAGGCCGAACAGGTTGTTTCCTGACGCCACGATCACGAAAAACAACGACATGAGCAGCAATGGCCTAAGGCTGAAGGCGCGGTTGAATGCCGTGAATGCAATGGCCAATGCCAGCAATGCGACAATGCCCGCCATTCGTGTCTGACTCCAGGCCATCAGTTGTGGCCGGCGTATCCAGTATGCGGCGCCGATACCGCCGAGGAAGCTCGTCAGGAAATGTTTTTTCAGCGAATGTTCCCAGCCGACCACTTGGTAAACGGCATAGATGCCGATCAGGCACAGCACCGCTTGCTTCCAGGTTGCGCGATAAATAAACACCATGGCGGCGAGCGGCAGGGCGAGGTAGAAAAACATCTCATAGACCAAGGTCCAGGTGACGTTGGAGATCAACATGCCGGTCTGGTGGTACTGGTTGACGTCCGGTAGGTTGAAGGACATCCAGGCCAGGATCTGGCCGATCAGACGGATGACAGGTTCCTTGAGCTCCCAGTTCTGCAGATAAAACACCGTGACAAATACGATCAGCATCAGCGGCAGGTACAACGGGTAGAGGCGAAACAATCGCGACACGGCAAAGGCGAGCCAGTCGTGTTGACGTCCCTGGGTGAGCAATCGGTTCCAGAACAGGAAGCCAGTGATCATGAAAAACAGCGCGACGCTGCCCTGGCCGAGCTGTGCGTAAAAGTTGCTCGGCGGAAAATCGATCACCCCGACGCGCAGGAAGATCCAGGTAATGATTGAGTGATGCACGAACACGCCGAACGCCAGATAGCCGCGCAACCCGTCAATGCTGGCGTAACGGCCTTCGCCGGAATGCTCCAGGTGGCGGGCGATTTTCGGGACAGCGCGCAACAACAGGGCGGAGGTTACGATGGCCAGCAGATAGGCTGCCAGCGCAATGAGTGGGTTGGTTTCGGTCATCAATGAGACCGAACCGGGATACTCCCGGCCAGCACTTGCCTGTGCAGGTTATCGACAGCGGATTTTGACGCCGTCATGGCATATCCCTGGAGCAACGCTTCGAAGTGATCTTCGAACAACCAGCGTCGATCCACCGTGTAGCGTTGCATGTGGCGCAGATTGCGCTGACGCAGCGACAGGTTCAGGGATGAAGGGTAGATGCGCATGTCGGCCACGTCGATCAGGCCGAACTCACCGTCTTCAAGCACCAACACGTTGCCCAGGTGCAGCGAGCGGAAATACACACCTTGCTCATGCAGTTGAGCCATGAACTTGCCGAACCGCTCCACGAGTGCCTGACGTACTGCCGGAGCTGTAATGCCTTGCATCACCTGGCGCAGGGTGTTGCCCGGGAGTGGCAAGTAGTGCACGGCACTGCTGCCATCGTGTACCCGGTACAGGTCAAGAATTTTCGGGGTGGGAATCCCCATGTCGCGCAATTGTTCGCTGTTGACGGCAAAGCGTTCGGAATACGGGTTGAAACTGCCCGAGGTGTACCAGCGGCGGCGGCGGAACAGCTTGAGGAAGCTGCCATCAACCAGACGCAGGACTTTAGGGCCCAGGCCATCTTCTTCGATTACCTGCGCATTGGCCGTCAGCGCTTGCAGGTCTGCGGGTTTCAGTGCCTTGACCGGCATTGCCAACAGGCGTTTGGCGCGCTGGTTGATGCTCAGGGCGGCGATCAGTGCCAACGGAATCCATAGCAGAAACCAGTGCTCTTTAGGTCGCGAGATAATGCCGCCACCTTCGGTCAGGCCCGCGCCAATCCCGAATATCAACCACGTCGAGGCAATGATAAACAGCGGTTGCAGGCGATTACGCCAGCTGCTCAACAAACCCCAGGCCTGAAAGAACAACCACGGGAGCAAGCCTAAAATACCGACGTAATAGAGAACGCCCAAGGCAAAGCTATGAGGCTCCTGGAAGTTCGTTCCGACCCCCGGGTCTATGGCCAGGTCAGCGTTGTAGCCATGACCGATCCATGGGTGTTCAGCAATTTTGTTCAGCGCCAACTGCCAGATTTCGAAACGATAAGAGTCGCCGCGCTCAATGATCATCCGTGAGAACAGCACGATTACGGTTGCCCCGCTGACGAGCAGCACGCCAAGCAAGACCATGGACCGGCGACCCCAGCAGATGAAACTTAGCCACAACGAGGCTATGGTCAGGGCAACCAGCGGGGTTCTGGAGCCGGTCGCAATGACGGCGGCGAACATCACGGCCATCGCCGGGATGCTTAGCCAGAGCACCTGCTTACGCTTGCAAGTCATGCTCAAACTCAACCAATACGCGCAGAAAAATCCGAATACGTGAGAGCTGAGCAAAGGATTGTCAAACGCACCGCCACCGATCAGGCGAAGCCCGGGCTCGTAGATGCGAGAAAACATGAATAAGTCGTAGGCCGTGCCAATCAGACCCACGATTGCGGCGGTGAGCAACAGTGGTTGAACGATTTCGCTGCGATAACGCACCAGCAAGTAACACCCTGCGAACAACAACAATGTATGCAGCGGTGGCTTGAATTCGCCGAAGAAGTTTTTGCTGTCAGGGGTCCAGGATAAACTCATCATTGCCCAGGCGACGAACACCAGCGCTGCAATGAAGATCGGTTCGCGTAGCAGCTCCTTGAATGCACGAGGCCGCAGACAAATGGCAAACAATGCCGGAATGCTGAACAGACCATAAAAGAGCTTGTGGTGCAAACTTCGGCCCGGCAGGAAAAACATCGCGCACAGGAGCAGAAAATAGCCAACGGGAAGAATCCAGAGGCAAATGAAATCGAAAACTCGATTGGACACGCTGTTTAAACCGCTGAGCTGCATGCTGAAAAATTCAATCCTGAAGTTGATCGGCCATTTCGGGGTGATGGCTATTTGATGCTGAACAATACGTCTAACAATAACAGCCTTTGTGCGATTGCCAGAACCCTGAGGAAGCTGTGCTAAAGTCAGCGTCCTTTTTATCGACATTCGCGTGATATGACCGACTCCAGTCTCTCCGCAAGCCCTTCGAGCTTGAAAATCTACTTCCGCCTGCTCGGCTATGTCCGGCCGTACATCAGTCTGTTTCTGATCAGCATCGTCGGTTTTCTGATTTTCGCTTCGACGCAGCCGATGCTCGGCTACATCCTCAAGTATTTCGTCGACGGATTGTCCAACCCCGAGGCGGCACTGTTTCCAACCGTGCCTTACCTGCGAGATCTGCAACTGCTGCAGGCGGTGCCGTTGCTGATCATCCTGATTGCCGCATGGCAGGGGCTGGGATCTTATCTGGGCAACTACTTTCTGGCCAAGGTTTCCCTCGGGCTGGTGCATGACTTGCGTGTGCAGCTGTTCAATAACCTGTTGGTCTTGCCTAATCGGTATTTTGACAAGCATAACTCGGGTCATTTGATTTCGCGTATCACCTTCAACGTGACAATGGTCACCGGGGCGGCCACAGATGCGATCAAGGTCGTAATCCGTGAAGGCATGACGGTGATCTTCCTGTTCGCTTCGCTGCTGTTCATGAACTGGCGCCTGACGCTGGTCATGGTTGCGATCCTGCCGTTGATCGCAGTAATGGTGCGCACCGCGAGCAAGAAATTCCGCAAGCAGAGCAAGAAAATCCAGTTGGCCATGGGCGACGTGACGCATGTGGCGTCGGAAACCATCCAGGGTTATCGCGTGGTGCGCAGCTTCGGCGGCGAAGTCTACGAAGAAAAGCGTTTCTTCGAAGCCAGTCAGGGCAACACTGACAAGCAACTGCGCATGACCCGTACCGGTGCCATCTACACGCCGTTGCTGCAATTGGTGATCTACACCGCGATGGCGGTGCTGATGTTCCTGGTGCTGTACCTGCGCGGCGATGCGTCGGCGGGCGACATGGTTGCCTACATCACTCTGGCCGGTCTGTTGCCCAAGCCGATCCGCCAACTGTCCGAAGTCAGCTCGACCATCCAGAAAGGCGTGGCCGGTGCCGAGAGCATCTTTGAGCAACTGGACGTCGCGCCTGAAGTCGATACCGGTACCGTCGAGCGTGATGCCGTCAGCGGTCGTCTGGACGTGCGCAACCTGAGCTTCACCTATCCCGACACCGAGCGTCAGGTGCTCGATGACATCAGCTTCTCGGTCGAACCGGGGCAAATGGTGGCGTTGGTCGGTCGATCGGGCAGCGGCAAGTCGACGCTGGCCAACCTGATTCCGCGCTTCTATCACCACGACAAGGGCGAGATCCTGATCGACGGTGTTGAAGTGGAACAATACAAACTGCTGAACCTGCGCAAACACATCGCCCAGGTGACCCAGCACGTCACGCTGTTCAGTGACACCGTAGCTAACAACATTGCCTATGGCGATCTGGCCGGCGCGCCCCGTGAAGACATTGAAAAAGCGGCTCGGGATGCTTATGCGATGGACTTTATCGCGCAACTGCCCGAAGGCCTGGACACCCAGGTCGGCGAGAACGGCGTGCTGCTTTCCGGCGGTCAGCGCCAGCGTCTGGCAATTGCCCGGGCGCTGTTGAAGAACGCGCCGCTGCTGATTCTGGACGAGGCCACTTCGGCCCTTGACACAGAATCGGAGCGTCACATTCAGGCAGCACTGGATCAGGTCATGAAAGGCCGGACCACCCTGGTGATCGCGCATCGTTTGTCGACCATCGAGAAGGCGGACCTGATTCTGGTGATGGACCAGGGGCGGATCGTCGAGCGCGGCACCCATGCCGAGCTCCTGGCGCACAATGGTTACTACGCCCGACTCAATGCCATGGGCCTCGATGCTCCGGCCGAAGACATCGCCTGACAATCGTTCACCGGGCGTGCAATGCGCCCGGTGATTTGTATCCAGACCTTTACCCTTCTTGACCAAACCTGAATAAAACTGCGTGCCGCGCTTGCTAAGGTTCTTGAATGAATCTTGACTTCAACGAGAGGGTCGTCCCTTTCGCGCGGGTACTGCCATGTTTCAACGTTATCTCTGGAAAATCCTGCCCAAGCAGCAAAGGGCCTTCCTGCTGGGGCGCCTGTCGGTGGTGGACCGTCAGGTTGTGAACAAGTCGATGTCGGCCAACCTGCGTTTCCCACGGGCCTTCGAGCAGCAGGCTTGTCTGTTCATCCACGTCCCTAAATGTGCCGGGAGCAGCATCTGTGCCGCGATGTTTGATAACTGGAGCCCGGGGCACTTGCCGTTGTACTGGTACGAGCAGCAGTTTCCCCAGCAGTATGCCGCCAGTTTCAAGTTCGCCTTCGTTCGTGATCCACTTGAAAGGGCTTACTCGGCCTACGCATTTCTAAGGGGTAACGCGTTGGGGCGGCGTGATCACGCAGCGCAGCAACTGGTCAGTCACTACCGCGATTTCGATGATTTTGTCGGTCGCTGGCTGCACCCGGAAACCATCAACCGGCAATTGCATTTCGCCGCGCAGACGGACTTTATCACCGACTCCCTGGGGCATCTCGCCCTGGATTTCGTTGGCTATCAGGAGCACTTGGCTCGTGACTTTCAGCTGGTTTGCGAAAAGTTGGGCCGGTCGGTGGCATTGCCTCACCTCAACTCCTCCGTGCAACGACTTGCAATGCCGGCCCGGGATTTCTGCACGGCGCGCACACGCCGGCTGGTGCGGCGAGCGTATCAACGTGATTACGAGATGCTCGGTTATGAATGAGTCGCGGTCCATGCCCGTTACCAGCATCAGGCCCTACCATTTGTCGCTGACCCGAGAGGCCCGTGCTTCAATCAAATCCCAGCGCCCGCGTTGCCTGTGGCTGACGGGGTTGTCCGGGGCGGGAAAGTCGACGTTGGCCAATGCCCTTGAATTACAGCTCAATCAACATGGGCTGCACACGTTTGTGCTTGATGGCGACAACCTGCGCAATGGCCTGTGCCGTGATCTGGGGATGGGTGCTGAGTGTCGTCGGGAAAACATCCGGCGCATGGCCGAGGTGGCACGGCTGATGGTCGACGCCGGGCTGATTGTGATCGTCGCAGCCATTTCGCCGTTTCGCGCCGAACGCGAGAATGCGCGGCGATTGTTCGCCGAGGGCGACTTCATTGAGGTGTACGTGAGCACGCCGTTTGCAGTGTGTGCGCAACGCGATCCTAAGGGGCTGTATCAAGCGGTATGGGAGGGGCGAATCAAGGATTTCACCGGTATCGATAGCCCTTACGAGGCGCCACTGTCTGCCGGGTGCGAGATCGACACCGAAAAACGGGCGCTGGCAGACGCTTGCCTGCAGTTATCGTCATTTCTGCTCAATAAGTGACCAGGTTTTAGTGTCGAATCATCCGGTTGCAGCCGTCGCGCAAGCCAGCGCCCACCCTGTGGTAATATCGCGCCCCTGTTCATTTTGTATGTGGGTTGCTCCATGAAGTTGTCCATGCCGCGATTCGATCAAGCCCCTGTCTTGGTGGTCGGCGATGTCATGCTCGACCGTTACTGGCATGGTGGTACCTCACGGATTTCCCCTGAGGCGCCGGTGCCGGTGGTCAAGGTCGAGCAAATCGAGGACCGCCCGGGCGGTGCCGCCAACGTTGCGTTGAACATTGCCGCCCTCGGTGCTCCGGCCTCGCTGGTCGGCGTGACCGGCGACGACGAAGCGGCTGACAGTCTGGCCAATAGTCTCAAGGGTGCAGGCGTTCGCGCCTTGTTCCAGCGCATCGCGCACCAGCCGACCATCGTCAAGCTGCGGGTCATGAGCCGTCACCAGCAATTGCTGCGTATCGACTTTGAAGAACCGTTCGCCACCGACGCACTGGCACTGGGCGAGCAAGTCGACGAATTACTCGAAGGCATCAAGGTGCTGGTGCTGTCCGACTACGGCAAAGGCGCGCTGAAAAACCATCAGGTGCTGATCCAGGCCGCCCGTGCCCGTGGCATTCCGGTGTTGGCCGATCCCAAGGGCAAGGACTTCTCTATCTATCGGGGCGCGAGCCTGATCACCCCGAACCTCAGCGAATTCGAAACCATCGTTGGCGGTTGCGCCGATGAGCACGAGCTGGTGAGCAAAGGCGCGCAGCTGATGCACGACCTCGATCTCGGTGCATTGCTGGTGACCCGTGGCGAACATGGCATGACCTTGCTGCGTCCGGATCATCCTGCGCTGCACTTGCCGGCCCGTGCCCGTGAAGTGTTCGACGTGACCGGTGCCGGCGACACAGTGATTTCTACCCTCGCGGCAGCGATTGCAGCGGGTGAAGAACTGCCTCACGCGGTGGCCCTGGCCAATCTGGCGGCGGGCATCGTGGTCGGCAAACTCGGTACAGCGGCCATCAGCGCGCCTGAGCTGCGTCGTGCGATTCAGCGTGAAGAAGGTTCCGAACGCGGTGTGCTGGGCCTGGAGCAATTGCTGCTGGCGGTCGACGATGCGCGTGCGCATAAAGAGAAGATCGTCTTCACCAACGGTTGCTTCGACATCCTGCATGCCGGCCACGTAACGTATCTTGAGCAGGCTCGGGCCCAGGGCGATCGTCTGATCGTCGCGGTCAATGACGATGCGTCAGTGAGCCGCTTGAAAGGACCGGGCCGTCCGATCAACAGCGTTGACCGTCGCATGGCCGTACTGGCCGGTCTCGGCGCGGTGGACTGGGTTATCAGCTTCCCTGAAGGCACCCCGGAAAACCTGCTGCGCGAGGTCAAGCCGGATGTGTTGGTCAAGGGCGGTGATTACGGAATCGACCAGGTAGTCGGCGCAGACATCGTGACTGCTTATGGCGGGACGGTGAAAGTGCTGGGGCTGGTTGCGAACAGCTCTACGACTGCAATAGTCGAGAAAATCCGCAAATCCGAGTAACACTGATCGTTCCCACGCTCCGCGTGGGAATGCAGCCCGGGACGCTCTGCGTCCCAGAGCGGGCGAAGCGCGTCCATTGAAGCATTCCGCGCCGACGGTTCGACGTGAGAGTGGTCAGGAGCTGACTTTTTTCCGCGGCACAATTTTCTTCAGTAGTAGCTTCGCTTTCCCACGCAGCCGCGCCAAACCGGAATCTTTCCCTGGCGGACTCAGTCCCTGCTGTCGCATCCAGTCCTTCCAGCGAATCCGTTCATCGCGCACCAGCCAGCCTTCCTGCTGGGCAAAACTCTCTGCCAGATACAATCCACGTGTACTCGCCGGGTATAGCTGATCCTTTTTCAAGGTATACAGCTCAGCCATCGGCTGGCCGTCCTGCAGAGGCATCAGGTACAAATCGGGGCGCTTGCGATCGAGCCGGGCCACCAGTTGATCACCCTCCAGTCGTTCGTCGACATGGAACAGGCTCAGGGATTTGGCTTCCTTGGGCACCTCCAGACGCAAGTCATAGATCAATTGCAACGAAGCCGTCGGCAAATGCACATAGGCATTCGGACGTTCGATCAGCTGCATGTTGGCGCAACGCACCGGCCGCGCAGAGCCGGACAACGGTGTCAGGCGAAAGGGCAATGCCTCGCGATAATGCAGCGCGGACGAGTAGGGCGCCGGTAACCACGTGTCGTTGAAGCGTCCACCGAGCCAGCCTTCCGGGGTTTCGAGCAGGCACTCTTCGGCTATCTCCTGAATCGCGGTGTGCAGCGGCAGGTTCAGTTCGTGGGCTGGCACGTAACCCGAGATCAGCTTGAGCACCACATCGCCACGGTCTTGCCGACGCTGACGCACCAATACCCAGTAATCTCGATTCTGCCAATGCAGGGTCAGGCGCACCGAGACCCCGAGGTTGGCCAGTTCCAGCGCAAAGCGCTGAGTGTCGGCCACTGCCACCGGGCGGCGACGTTGCAGGGTCTGGGAGAAATTGAGCGGCATCCCGACGCTCTGGTAGCTCAGGCCTTCGGGAGTCGCTTCGACGTACAACGGCAGGGTCTTGAAGTTGCTCGGGTTCTTTCTTATGAGCGTACGCGGCATGTCGGCTCCTGCTTAAGGCCGCGTGGGCGGCATCAGTTTCTACGAAGGACCTGGGCAACGGTCGCGACGTTGTGGGCGAGGTGCAGCGGATTAATGGTCCCGACAATAGCACTGGCAACGCCGGGATGTTCAAACAACAACTCGAAGCTGGCGCGCACCGGGTCTACACCGGGGCTCAGGCAGACGTGACCGCTGGCGAGGGCTTTCTTGATCAGAATGGCTTTACCGTGAGCAGCAGCATAGTCAATGACCGGCTTCTCGTGTCGATCGTTCAGATTGTAGGTGACCATGGCGCAATCACCTTGTTCCAGAGCCTTCAAACCGCCTTCAACGGTTTTGCCGGAAAAGCCGAAGCCGCGAATCTTGCCCTCGGCCTTGAGTGCGGCGAGCGTCGCATAGACCTCGCTGTCGTTGAGGATCGCCAGGTCGTTGCCGTCGGAGTGCACCAGCACCAGGTCAATGAAGTCGGTTTCCAGGCGTTGCAGACTGCGCTCCACTGACAGTCGGGTATGCGCGGCGCTGAAGTCATGACTCGACTGGCCATCGCTAAACTCTTCGCCGACCTTGCTGACGATCACCCAATCCTGACGCTGGCCGCGCAACAACGGTCCGAGACGTTCTTCGCTGCGGCCATAGGCCGGGGCCGTGTCGATCAGGTTGATGCCCATGTTGCGCGCGAGCTTGAGCAACATGCGCGCTTCGTCGTCATCGGGAATCTGGAAGCCGCTGGGGTATTTCACCCCTTGATCGCGGCCGAGCTTGACCGTGCCCAGGCCCAGCGGCGAAACCAGCAGGCCGGTGCTGCCCAGTGGTCGATGCAATTCGTGCAGAGTCGGTTGGCTCATGGCAACAGTTGCTCCCAGGCGGGGATGCCCATCGGTGGTTTTGGCAGATCGGGTAGCGGTGCGGCGGGGCCGGGTTGAATGCCGTCACGCGCAAGGCTTGCGATCACCCGGTCGGCGAAGTCAGGTGCGAGTGCCAGTTTGGTTGGCCAGCCCACCAGCAGCCGACCTTGTTCGGCCACAAATGCATTGTCAGGACGGGTCAGTCCTGATTGCAGCGGCTCGGCGCGGTCCACGCGCAGGGTTGCCCATTGCACTGTGCTCAGGTCGATCCATGGCAGCAACTGACCGAGTTCTTTCTGCGCGGTGGCGATTTGTTCGGCGGGTTCGCGAGCGACACCTTCGGCTTCAGCGATATCGCCGCCCAGGTACCAGACCCATTGGCCATCTGCCGCCGGGTGGGTGGTCACGGTGATGCGCGGCTTGGTGCCGCCGCCCAGGCAATGGGCGTACAGCGGTTTGAGGCTCGGGCCTTTGGCGATGATCATGTGCAGCGGTCGGCGCTGCATGGCGGGCTGGCTCAGGCCCAGTGCTTCGAGCAGTGCGGCGGTGCCGCCACCGGCGCTGAGCACGATGCGTTGCGCACGGATCTCGCGCTCGTCGACCTTCAGGCCCACCAGAGCGCCGTCCTCCAGCAACGGTTCAATCTTCTGGCCAGCGAGCAATCCGTTTCCCGCCAGGTCGGCGAGGCGTTGGATCAGGCTCGGCACATCGATCACCAACTCTGCCAGTCGATAGACTTTGCCCTTGAAGCGCTTGTCTTGCAGAGCCGGCGGCAGTTGATCGCCTTTGACCTGATCGACGCGGCCACGCACGGCTTTGCTGGCGAAGAAACTGGTGAGGTTGCCGGCGAGGGTGCCGGGGGACCAGAGGTAATGGGCTTCGGACAACAGGCGCACGCCGGACAGGTCCAGCTCGCCGTCGCCGGCCAACGCTTCACGCCAGCGGCGCGGCATGTCGGCAATGGCTTCCGAGGCGCCGGTCAGGGCGCCATGCAGCGCGTACTTGGCGCCGCCGTGGATGATGCCTTGGGACTTCACGCTCTGTCCGCCGCCGAGGCTGGCGCTTTCCACCAGCACGGTCGAAAAACCCTGGCGGCGCAGACGCGCATTCAGCCAGAGGCCGGCGACACCAGCGCCGACAATCAGAACGTCGGTGGAAATAACGGATGGCATGCAGCGACCTCAGTGTTCAAGACGAGGGCGCAGTATACAGACTCGAAGATTGGAGGTTTTGCTGGCGATCAATCGATGGCAACGCACAAACCCTGTGGGAGCGAGCTTGCTCGCGATAGCGGTGGGGCAGTCAACATTGATGCTGAATGTTATGTCGCCATCGCGAGCAAGCTCGCTCCCACAATGGATTGCGCTTCGAACCTTAATGCCCGGCGGTTTTGGAGAAGAGCTGGATCACCACGACACCCAACACAATCAGCGCCATCCCCATCATCGCCGGCACATCCAGCTTCTGGCCGTAGATGAACAGCGCAGCCACGCTGACCATCACGATCCCCATGCCGGCCCACACTGCGTAGGCAACACCCACCGGAACGCTGCGCACCACCAGGGTCAACATCCAGAAGGCAATGCCGTAGCCGACAATCACCAGAATCAGCGGCAGCGGAGTGCTGAGGCCTTTGACGGCTTTCATCGAAACGGTCGCGATCACTTCGGCGCAGATGGCAATGGCCAGGTAGTAGTAAGCGGTCATGGGTGCATCCTCGTGTGAAGTGTTGCTTTCTATGGTCGGCATTCTAGAGATTCTCCAGATGCGGTAAAGTCATTACCTATCTGTTCTGAAGATGGGTTGCCTCATGAGCATGCAATGGAATCTGGAGCAGCTGCGGCTGTTTGTCAGCGTAGCGGAGCAGCGTTCGTTTTCGGCGGTTGCGCGGGATCAACGCAAGGCGCAATCGGCGGTCAGCAGTTCGATTGCGCAGCTGGAGGACGACCTCGGCGTGAGCCTGTTCGACCGCAGCAGTGGTCGTCAGCCCAAACTGACCGAAGCCGGCAACGCCTTGCTGGAAGAGGCACGCGAAGTGTTGCGTCAATGTGAACGCCTCAATGGTCGGGCGTTGGCGATGATGCGCGGCCAGGAGGCACGCCTTCGCGTGGCTCAGGATGAGGCGATGCCCTATCAGCCGATCATCGAAAGCTTTGAAGCCCTGGCGGAAAAATTTCCCAGCCTTGAAGTGCAACTGACCAGCGCCGCCCAAGGCGATGTGGCGCGCAAACTGGTGGAGCGGCGGGCCGATCTGGGCTTGCTGTTTTATCACGATCAGATTCCCGAAGCCCTTGAGCGGCGCGTGGTGGGCAGCGTTGAGATGGTGACTGTGTGCGGTGTCGGACATCCGCTGGCCAGGCAGATGCAGATTGATTGTCAGCAAATGGCGCAGCATCGACAGCTGCTGATGTCCACGCAGTCCAGCGTCTACCCCGGCAGTGAGCCGGCCAGTCCGCAGGTCTGGCGGGCCGACAGCTTCTACGTCATGGCGGAATGGCTGGTGCGCGGCCTCGGCTGGGCCTGGCTGCCGCGACACGTGGTGCAATACCCGGCGTATCAGGGCCTGATGGTCGAACTGGATAGCGAATGGACTCCGCCAGCGCTGGTGGTGGAACTGGTCTGGCGCCGTGACGAGCCCCTCGGCCCGGCGGCACGTTGGTTGGCGGAACGTTTTGCCGTGCACTTGCAGGCGATCGGTCAAAAAAGCCGATAAACTCCGCCGCCATGAATAGAACTCTCTACACCGCGCTGTTTTACCTGGGGCTGCCACTGGTAGCGATTCGGCTGTGGCTGCGCTCGCGCAAGGCGCCGGCGTATGCCAAACGCATTGGCGAGCGATTCTCCCTGGGCCTGCCGGCAATGAAGCCGGGCGGAATTTGGGTGCACGCGGTGTCCGTGGGTGAAAGCATTGCGGCGGCGCCGATGATTCGCGCCTTGCTGCAACGTTATCCACAGCTACCTATTACCGTGACCTGCATGACCCCGACCGGGTCCGAGCGCATTCGTGCACTGTTCGCCAACGAACCGCGCATCCAGCACTGCTATTTGCCTTACGACTTGCCGTGTGCCGCCAAGCGATTTCTCGATCGGGTCCGGCCGACACTGGCGGTGATCATGGAAACCGAACTGTGGCCAAACCACATTCACCAATGCGCCAAACGCGGCATTCCGGTGGCACTGGCCAATGCGCGACTGTCCGAGCGTTCGGCCAGGGGTTATGGCCGCTTCAACAAACTGACTCAACCTATGCTTGCCGAGATGAGCCTGTTCGCGGTGCAGACCGAAGCCGAGGCCAAGCGCTTTCGTGAATTGGGCGCGCGTGAGGAAACGGTGGAAGTGACCGGCTCGATCAAGTTCGACCTGACCATCGACCCTGCATTGCTTCAGCGTGCCGCCGAGCTGCGGGCGCAATGGCAGGCGCAGGAGCGTCCGGTGTGGATCG
Source organism: Pseudomonas sp. fls2-241-R2A-110 (assembly GCF_030209165.1). Classification (NCBI taxonomy): domain Bacteria; kingdom Pseudomonadati; phylum Pseudomonadota; class Gammaproteobacteria; order Pseudomonadales; family Pseudomonadaceae; genus Pseudomonas; species Pseudomonas sp. fls2-241-R2A-110. The sequence continues at coordinate 47,185 of NZ_JARVSN010000038.1, forward strand.
CTGCGAGCACTCATGAAGGGGAAGACGAAGTGGTGCTGTCGGCCCATCGTCAGTTGCTCGCCAATCATCCCGATGCGCTGCTGATTCTGGTGCCGCGTCATCCGGAACGATTCAATTCGGTGTTCGAATTGTGCCGGCAACAGGGGTTTTCCACGGTGCGTCGTTCCGCTGGCGAACCGGTCACCGCCGGCACATCGGTGTTGCTGGGCGACACTATGGGTGAGTTGTTGTTTCTGTATGCGTTGGCGGACAGCGCGTTTGTCGGCGGCAGTCTGGTACCAAACGGCGGGCACAACCTGCTGGAGCCGGCGGCGCTGGCCAAGCCGGTGCTGAGTGGCCCGCACCTGTTCAACTTCCTTGAAATCGCCGCGCAATTGCGCAGCGCCGGGGCGTTACAGGAAGTAGAAGATGCCGAAGGTCTGGCGCTGGCCGTGCAGCGGTTGTTCGAATTGCCGCGCGATGCGCAGCGGATGGCGGAGGCGGGCTTGAAGGTGATGCGCACCAATCAGGGTGCTTTGCAGCGATTGCTGGACGGGTTGGGACGGTTGATCGATCGGATTGCCTGACACAAAAAGATCGCAGCCTATGGCTGCGATCTTTTGTTTTTACTGCGTCGGATTAGCCTTCAACTGCGCCGCCGCAGCCTTGGCCAGATCCGGCGGCAGGAAGTCTTTGTCCGGGTTGTAGTCGGCCTTCAAATAACGCCCCAGATCCTGCAGATCTCCTGGGTTCAACGTACCCGCCGCCTGCTTCAAGCGCAGGTTGTCGAGGATATAGTCGTAACGGGTATTGTTGTAATTGCGCACCGAGGTGTACAGCTGGCGCTGCGCATCCAGCACGTCGACGATGTTTCGCGTGCCCACCTGATAACCGATTTCAGTGGCTTCAACCGCACTCTGGTTGGAGATGATCGACTGCTTGCGCGCCGCCACTTGTTCAACATCGGTGTTCACCGCGCGGTGCAGGTTGCGGGTACTTTCCACGATCTGGCGACGCAGGGATTCGCGCTGCTGCTCGGACTGATCCAGTTGCGCATACGATTGGCGCACCTGGGAACTGGTCAAGCCGCCGCTATAGATCGGGATGTTCAGTTGCAGGCCCACCGTCGTTTGCGAGACGTTGCCACCGTAAGGTTGGGGGAAGGCGTTCGGGTTGCTGAAACCCAGGGCGTCGTTGTCACCTTTCTCGTATTTCGCTACAGCGTCGAGGGTCGGCGCATGGCCTGCCTTGCGTTGCTTGAGGGTTTCTTCCGCCGCGCTGACGGCGTAGTTGCTGGCCAGTAGATTAAGGTTCTGCTTCGCCGCCGTATCGACCCAGGCCTTGGCGTCGTTCGGCGCGGGCGGCAGGATCGGCAACGTATGGGAAATACCCCAGATCGAGTTGTACTGACGGTTGGTCAGGGTGATCAGAGCTTCGAAAGCATCATCCACCTGACGCTGCGCGACGATCCGGTTGGCGCGCGCGGTGTCGTAGCTCGCTTGCGATTGCAACACGTCAGTCTTATCCGACAGGCCGACGTCAAAGCGTTCGTTGGACTGATCGAGCTGGCGTTTGAACGCGGCTTCCTCTGCCTTGGTCGAGGCCAGGTTATCCTGCGTGCGCAAGACGTTGAAGTAACTGTTGGCGGTTTGCAGGATCAGGTTTTGCTCGGTCGCCGAGAGTTGCAGTGCAGCCTGCTCGTTGACGTCTTTGGCGGCCTGGAACTGGAACCAGCGATCAGCGCGGAACAGCGGTTGAGCCAACGTCGCCTGGTAGGAGTGGGCGTTGCGGTTGGCGGTCGCCGAAGGCTGATCGATGACAGTGCGCACGTTGGCCATTTCTGCGCCGCCCGAGATATTGGGCAGCAGCCCGGCGCGAGCCTGAGGCACGACTTCTTTCTGCGCGCCATATTGAGCAACGGCGGCGGCCAGGTCGGCGTTGTTGTCCTTCGCTTCCTGATACACGCTGACCAGATCGTTTTTTGTCGATAAGGGCGCTTCTGCTGCCCAGGCCATTCCATTGGACGCACAAGACACGGCAAGGGCCAGTGAGAGTTTGCGCAGCATGAGGCCATCCCTAAGAAAATTACGCTGATAATTTGAGCGCCAAGGCTACGGCGCGGGCCACACAGCGTCAAGGCGCGGCATGGCTTGCGAGTGTAGTGGTGGCCACGTTCGGCAACAATCCGTTAATTGCGCCATTCATCATGGTGTTTACCGCGGTGTTGGCGTTCTTTGCTGGTTGTGTCTAGACTGGCCGGGTTCTTGTCGGGGTGCCTTGCTATGAGGCTGAGATCGAATAATTTCGGATCCCGTTGAACCTGATCAGGTTAGCGCCTGCGTAGGGAACAAGATTTCTCGTCACCCGGCGAGTCCTCTTGTGCTTCGTCCGGGATGTTGTTCGACAATCGAACACCCCTCGAGCACTGAGCACAGCACAGCTGGTTTTCCCAGCGCACGTGCGTCCATTCGTTTACAGGTTCGCTCCGACAAAAATCCACTGCCTGGATGTGTTCGGAGAGCCCGTGATGACGATAAAACTAAAAGACCATACGAACCTGAGTGACTCGGCCCAAGTCGATCAACAGTCGGTTCAGCCGTTTACCCGCTCGCAAAAAATCTACGTTCAGGGCTCCCGTCCGGACATCCTCGTGCCGATGCGCGAAATCAGCCTCGATGTGACCCCGACCGACTTCGGCGGCGAGGTCAATGCGCCGGTAGTGGTGTACGACACCTCGGGCCCGTACACCGATCCCAACGTCATCATCGACGTGCGCAAAGGCCTGGGCGATGTGCGCTCGCCGTGGATCGAGTCCCGCGGCGACACCGAGCGCCTGCCCGGCCTGAGCTCCAATTTCGGCCAGGAACGCCTGGCCGATGCCGAGCTGACCAAGCTGCGTTTCGCCCACGTGAACAACCCGCGCCGCGCCAAGGCCGGTGCCAACGTCAGCCAGATGCACTACGCGCGCAAAGGCATCATCACCGCCGAGATGGAATACGTCGCGATCCGCGAAAACATGAAGCTGGAAGTCGCCCGCGCTGCCGGTCTGCTGGACCAGCAACACGCCGGCCACAGCTTCGGTGCCAGCGTGCCGAAAATCATCACCCCCGAATTCGTCCGCGACGAGATCGCTCGCGGTCGCGCGATCATTCCGGCCAACATCAACCACACCGAACTGGAACCGATGATCATCGGCCGTAACTTCCTCGTGAAGATCAACGGCAACATCGGCAACAGCGCCTTGGGCTCGTCCATCGAAGAAGAGGTGGCGAAACTGACCTGGGGCATTCGCTGGGGTTCGGACACGGTCATGGACCTGTCCACCGGCAAGCACATTCACGAAACCCGCGAGTGGATTATCCGTAACTCGCCAGTGCCAATCGGCACAGTGCCGATCTACCAGGCCCTGGAAAAAGTCGGCGGTGCGGCCGAAGACCTGACTTGGGAGCTGTTCCGCGACACCCTGATCGAACAGGCCGAGCAAGGCGTCGACTACTTCACTATCCACGCCGGCGTGCTGCTGCGCTACGTGCCGCTGACCGCCAAACGCGTGACCGGCATCGTCTCCCGTGGCGGTTCGATCATGGCCAAGTGGTGCCTGGCGCATCACAAGGAAAACTTCCTCTACACGCATTTCGAAGACATCTGCGAAATCATGAAGGCCTACGACGTCAGCTTCTCGCTGGGCGATGGCCTGCGTCCGGGCTCGATTGCCGACGCCAACGACGCCGCACAATTCGGTGAGCTGGAAACCCTCGGCGAGCTGACCAAGATCGCCTGGAAGCATGACGTGCAGTGCATGATCGAAGGCCCGGGCCACGTGCCGATGCAGTTGATCAAAGAGAACATGGACAAGCAGCTCGAGTGCTGTGACGAGGCGCCGTTCTACACCCTCGGCCCACTGACCACCGACATTGCGCCGGGTTACGACCACATCACGTCGGGCATTGGCGCGGCGATGATTGGCTGGTTTGGTTGCGCGATGCTCTGCTACGTCACGCCCAAGGAGCACTTGGGGCTGCCGAACAAGGATGACGTGAAGACCGGGATCATCACCTACAAGATCGCCGCACATGCCGCCGATCTGGCCAAAGGGCATCCGGGCGCGCAGATCCGCGACAATGCCTTGAGCAAGGCGCGTTTCGAATTCCGTTGGGAAGACCAGTTCAACCTGGGCCTCGATCCGGACACTGCACGCTCGTATCACGATGAAACCCTGCCGAAGGATTCGGCCAAGGTCGCGCACTTCTGCTCCATGTGCGGGCCGAAATTCTGCTCGATGAAAATCACCCAGGAAGTCCGCGAATACGCGGCCAACCAACGGATCGAAACCGTCGATGCCGAAGTCGCCCAGGGATTGGCGGATCAGGCCGAGCGGTTCAAGCAGGAAGGCAGTCAGCTGTACAAGAAGGTTTGATCTGACCTGAAACGGTGGGGCCTGCACAGGCCCCATCGCCAGCAGGCTGGCTCCCACACTGGATCTGTGGCGTTCACGAGTCCCCTGTGGGAGCCAGCCTGCTGGCGATTGAGATCTACACAACAACAAATGTCCCTCTGAGATAACACCCTTGAGCATTCAACCCAGTACTTATTCTCCAGACATCGCGGTGCCGACGGACAAACGAGTCTTTGGCGGTCGCGATCTGTTTTCCCTGTGGTTTTCCCTCGGCATCGGTTTGATGGTGCTGCAAACCGGCGCTTTGCTCGCGCCAGGTCTGGGCCTGTCCGGCTCGTTGCTGGCGATCTTCCTCGGCACCTTGGTCGGCGTTCTGCTGTTGGCCGCCGTCGGTGTGATCGGCAGCGACACAGGCCTGTCCTCGATGGCTGCGCTCAAACTCAGCCTCGGCAAACGCGGCGCCAGCCTGCCGGCCGTGTTGAACCTGCTGCAACTGATCGGTTGGGGTTCGTTCGAAATTATCGTCATGCGCGACGCGGCCAGCCTGCTCGGCGCGCGGGCCTTCAGCGAAGGCAGCCTGCTGTCGAATCCGCTGCTCTGGACCTTGTTCTTCGGCGCACTGGCGACCTTGCTGGCAGTCAGCGGGCCATTGACATTCGTGCGGCAGATTCTGCGCAAGTGGGGCATCTGGCTGTTGCTGGCGGCGTGCATCTGGCTGACCTGGAACCTGTTCACCAAAGCCGATCTGGCCGCTTTGTGGGCGCAGGCCGGTGACGGTTCGATGCCATTCGCCGTCGGCTTCGACATTGCGATCGCCATGCCGCTGTCGTGGCTGCCGCTGATTGCCGACTATTCACGTTTCGGCAAGCGTGCGAAAGACGTGTTCGGTGGCACGGCACTGGGTTTCTTTATCGGTAACTTCTGGCTGATGAGCCTGGGCGTTGCGTACACCCTGGCGTTCGCGCCGAGCGGTGAAGTGAATGCCTTGTTGTTGGCACTGGCTGGTGCAGGTCTGGGGATTCCGCTGCTGCTGATTCTGCTGGATGAATCAGAAAATGCCTTTGCCGATATTCACTCGGCGGCGGTGTCCAGCGGGATTCTGTTGCGCTTGAAGGTCGAACATCTGGCCCTGGCGATTGGCGTGATCTGCACACTGATTGCGTGCCTGGCGCCGTTGGCCCAGTACCAGAACTTTTTGCTGTTGATCGGTTCGGTGTTTGCGCCGCTGTTCGGCGTGGTGCTGGTGGATCACTTCATCTTGCGCAAACGCAGTGCTCAGGTGGCGTCAGCCGCATTGCGCTGGCCGGCGTTACTCGCCTGGTTGGGCGGGGTGAGCACTTATCACTTGCTGGCCAATCTGTATCCGGACATCGGCGCAACCCTGCCGTCGTTGATTCTGGCAGGGTTGCTTCAGCTCGTGCTGGGTCGGGCCTTCAGTTACGGCCGGGAAACAGCTCAGGCTTGAGAATGCCGTTCAGGCGCGGGTAAGGGATCTTCAGTTCGATGTGGCCCAGCGCGTAAGGCGCGATGGTGCTCACTTCGTACTTGAGGATCACCCCACCGTAGGTCAGCGCCACGTTCTGGGTTTTCTGGAAATGCCAAGTCTTCAGGAACTCCGGCTCCTGATCGAGTTTGGTGCTGATCAGCCAGCTGTTGTGCGCCACTTGCGCGGCTTTCCAGAACGCTTCTTCCTGTCCCGGCAGCAACATATCCGACAGCGTCAGCACTTTATGCTGCTGGCGCGAATAGTTGATGAAGCTGCGCCCCGGTGTGCCTTGCGCGTTGCCGGTGTCCAGGTAGCTGGAAAATTCGACAATCACCAAGCCGTCATGCTGCTCACGTACCTTGGCTTGCAAGTAGCTGCTGGAATGCGGTGCGGCGGTGCGCAGGAACTGATCGCGATACGCGGCCAGGGTCGGCGCTGCCGGGGCGTCCGGGGTGCGGGTCAATTGCAGCAGGTTTTTTTCCACGAGGCCGTCCAGTTGTGGCTCGGCCGGAAAGTGCACGGTGTCGATGTTCACCAGCGGGCAATCAGGACTGGAGCACCCCGGCTTCAATGTTTCCGAGGCATCGCGGGTGGTCTCCAGCGGTGTCCGGTAATTGGGCTGGAACAAACTCTGGCAGGCACCCAGGGTCAGGGCGATTGCGGCCACGGAGGCGATTTTAAGAAACGACATGGGCGTCCTTCACAAAACAGGGAAAGGCGAAAAGTTATCCGCTTCGACTCTCAACGAAGCGGTCAGTTCGCCACTAAGCTAATTAGAGTTGGTTTCGCCCTCACCGTCTATCTCGCTGACTGGAAAGGGGCTGCATCAAACGGTGCGAGCGCGTTAGGATGGCGCGAAGTCGAGGTTGCAAGTCACAAAAGGAGCCTCGTAACGGACTGCAGTAAACGAGGATAGTCATGACTGATTTTGCCAACGCCATTCCGACCGCCGTAGATATCGTTCGGCGTGAAAAGTGCTACGAGGGTTTCTACAAACTCGATCGTGTGCACTTGCGCCACGAATTGTTTGCCGGGGGCATGAGTCGTGAGATCAATCGTGAAGTGTTTGTCCGCCATGATGCAGTCTGCGTGCTGCCGTACGATCCGCAGCGTGATGAAGTGGTGCTGATCGAGCAGTTTCGTGTAGGCGCCATGGGCAAGACCGACAATCCATGGCTGATCGAACTGGTCGCCGGTCTGATCGACAAGGATGAAGTGCCGGAAGAAGTTGCTCACCGCGAAGCGCAGGAGGAAGCTGGGCTTGTGTTCGGGGCGCTCTGGCCGATGATCAAATATTTTCCATCGCCGGGCGGCAGCAATGAGTTTGTGCATTTGTACCTGGGGCGTTGTGACAGCACCGGCGTCGGCGGCCTGTATGGGCTGGAGGAAGAAGCAGAAGATATCCGCGTCACGGTCTGGGCATTCGAAGACGCCTTGCAAGCCGTACGCGACGGAAGAATTGCCAACGCGCCTTGTATCATTGCTTTGCAATGGCTGGCTTTGAACCGCGTTGAAGTGAGGGGGCTATGGTCGTAAACAAGCTGCGCGATCGCTACCGGGTTGACCTTGTAGGGCTGCAAGCCTCTTGCGAGGCCAACTACGCGCGTCTGATGCGACTGCTGCCGGACATGCGTAATGAGCCGGCGGCGCGGCGCATTGCCGTGACTAACGGTGACCAGATGCTTGGCGTGCTGGCCCTCGAGGTGCTTCAAGTCTGTCCGTACACCACGACGCTGCAGGTTCGGCAGGAACATAGCCTGCCATGGTTGCCGGTGCCGCAACTGGAAGTTCAGGTCTACCACGACGCCTGCATGGCTGAAGTGGTCAGCGCCGAACATGCGCGACGCTTTCGTGGCATCTATCCTTATCCGAATGCCTCGATGCATCAGCCAGACGAGAAGGCTCAACTGAATATGTTTCTGGGCGAATGGCTGAGCCATTGCCTGGCGTTGGGGCATGAGTACGAAGTCGTCCGTTAACGTGAGTTGTGAACTGCGTCCGGTTCACAGGTTTCCCCTTTTGATCGTCCCCCAGCATAATTGCGGCACTCATCCATCCCGTGATTCAGCCTTGGGAGAACGCCTTGCCGAGCGTATCCACTTTGACCACCGCCGATTCGGCGTTATTGGTGCAACTCTCTGACAGTCATCTGTTTGCCGACGCGAACGGGACGCTGATGGGCATGAATACGCGCGACAGTCTGCAAAAGGTCATCGAGTTGGTGCGCCTTCAACAGCCGCAGATTGACCTGATTATTGCCAGTGGTGATTTGTCTCAGGACGGAACGCTGGAGTCCTATCAGCTGTTTCGCGATTTGACGCGGTCGCTTGATGCGCCGGCGCGCTGGATTCCTGGCAATCACGATGAGCCGCGGATCATGGCCGAGGCGGCGGTACAAAGCGCTTTGCTGGAGTCGGTGGTGGATGTCGGCAACTGGCGGGTCACGTTGCTGGATTCGGCGGTGCCGGGGTCGGTGCCGGGGTATTTGCAGGATGAGCAGTTGCAGTTGTTGGCTCGTTCATTGAGTGAGGCGCCGGAGCGGCATCATCTGGTGTGTTTTCATCACCATCCGGTGTCGATCGGGTGTGCCTGGATGGAGCCGATCGGGTTGCGTAATCCTGAGGCGCTGTTTGCGGTGCTTGATCGTTTTCCGCAGGTGCGTGCGGTTTTGTGGGGGCATGTGCATCAGGAGGTTGATCTTGAGCGTAAGGGGGTGCGGTTGATTGCTTCGCCTTCGACGTGCATTCAGTTTGAGCCGGGGAGTGATGATTTCAGTGTCAGTGATGAGGCGCCGGGGTATCGGTGGTTGCGGCTTTTGCCTGATGGGCGGGTTGAGACTGGCGTTGAGCGGGTTTCTGGGTTTGCCTTCCAGATTGATCACGGTTCTGATGGGTATTGACGGGTTTGGTCTTGGCGGCCTTTGGGCCGACCATGTTTTGGGTTGAGCGGGTGTATATCCGTTGCTGCGGTAACGGCGGCTTAGGGTTTCGCCCTGACGGCGA
>NZ_JARVSN010000048.1:0-47989 GCF_030209165.1 Pseudomonas sp. fls2-241-R2A-110
CGCTTGGTTACTTGGCGCTTCTCCAAGTGACCCGCCGTCAGGGCGGAACCAATAGTCGCCATTACCGCAGAAACGGATATGTACCCAACCTCAACCTCAACCTCAACCCTAACTCCAACTCCAAAGCGTTCTTAACTGAACAGCTGTGTCTGGCGAATGAGTTTTCTGGACCGTGTAACCCGTCACACCGGTTGACGTTTCTGCAGCCAACTCAGAAATCCACCTTTCTTGATCGGCGCCGGTTTGGCCAGCAACGCCAACCGACTGTTTTGCGTACGCACCGCTTGCAACTTGTTCAGCGCCCGACCCACTTCAACCCGTTGCTCCATGCACTGGCGAGTCAGGGACTTGTCGATCCGGTAAATGATGCACGACGTCAATGTAGTAAAGGTCGCCTGGGACGGCGTGTCGGTGAGGATGCTTTGTTCGCCCATCACTTCGCTGGGGCCCATGCGTCCGGCTTCGGTTTGCCCGGTGCCATCGGGCACGGTGGCGCTGACCACACCCGTGGCGATCACCATCAGGCTGTCCGGTACGTCGCCCAATGCCAATACCACCTGGCCTGCGGCGTACTGCTGCGGGACCATAGACTGAGCCATCTGGTCACGCTCATCCTCGCTCAGGGAACGGAAGATTTTCACTTCATCAAGCAATGCCCGCGCGCGGGTCGTCGGCTCAATTACGCCATCGAGCTGCCGGGAAATACCCGCCGCTTCCAGGTGCCGATGGGCCAGGTCGAACAGTTGGTTGCGCACCTCGCTCTTTTTCCCAAGCTCGGCGATAAAGCCGCTGGCCACGTATACGGACATGGTTTCGCCGGCCTCTTTGAGCACCGCTTTGGGGGCCGGATTGAGCAGCAAGCTGCTGCTGCCCTGCAGTGTGCGCTCCAGTGCATCCAGCACCCGACGCGGGCGAATGTGGTTGGGCACCTGAATACTGATCGACACCCCGTGCATGTTGGCGGGACGACTCAGGTTGACGATTTTCGCTTTCGCTGCGACTGAGTTCGGCACCACCGCCGTGCTGCCGGCACTGGTCAGCAGGTGAGTCGCGCGCCAGTCGATGTCGAGCACTTTGCCTTCGACGCCATCGATCACGATCCAGTCATCGACCTGATACGGCTTGGTGGTGTTGAGTACGATCCCGGAAAACACGTCGCTCAAGGTGCTTTGCAGCGCCAGACCGACAACGATGGCCACCACCCCGGACGTCGCCAGTAACCCTTTGACCGGCAGTTCCAGCACATACCCAGCCGCCGCCACGATGGCCACCAGAAACACCAGCGCGCCGATGACATCTTGCAGCAATCGACCGCTGTGACCGATGCGACGCATCAGCACCAGGCCGATGACTTCGGTGAGTACCCGTGCCGCGTACAACCACCAGAGAATCCCCAGCGCCGTGGCGCCCAGTTGCACCACGCGATCTTCGGCAAACTGCGGCGCCAGCAAAGGGCTGACACCGGCGTTGATGACCAGTGCGCTGAACATCACGAACAGCGCCAGCCGCACACCGACCCGGGTAACGCGATGCTTGAACGGCGCGAGTTGCCAGAGCACCGCGTCGATCACCAGCAGCAGGGCGCTCCAGGACAGCAAATGAGCAAGGACGAAGGACATGGGGAAACTCCGTTTTCAAAAGGCAGACGGGAAAAAGCCTGCACGAGGGCAGGCTTTTTGGCAGTGCTTAGTTCAGATGAGTCTTGAGTTCCAGTGCCGCCTGACGCACCGCCGCTTTCACTTCCGGAATCTGGCTCAGCGGATTGAGCAAGCCGAAGTCGTGAATCATGCCGTTGTAGCGCACCGCCGTGACTGGCACACCGGCGGCGTCGAGGTGGCGGGCATAGGCTTCGCCTTCGTCACGCAACACGTCGAACTCGGCGGTTTGCACCAGCGCGGCGGGCAGGCCTTTGAGCTGCTCGGCGCTGGCTTGCAACGGTGAGGCATGGATCTGCGCACGCTCAGCCTGGTCGGTGGTGTAGTTGTCCCAGAACCAATTCATCATGCCTTTGGTGAGGAAGTGGCCCTCGGCAAATTGCTGGTACGAGCCGCTGTCGAACTGCGCGTTGGTCACTGGCCACATCAACAGCTGGAAGCGCAGCGCCGGGGTTTTCTGTTCCTTGGCCATCAAGGCCACGACTGCCGCCATGTTGCCGCCGACGCTGTTGCCGGCCACGGCCAGGCGCTTGCCATCGACGCCGATGTCTTTGCCGTGTTCAGCCACCCAACGGGTCGCGGCGTAGGCCTGGTTGATTGCGGTCGGGTAGTGCGCTTCCGGCGACGGGGTGTAATCGACATACACCGCGACCGCGCCGGAGCCGACCACCAGGTCGTGGATCAGGCGCTGGTGAGTCGGGTAATCGCCCAACACCCAACCGCCACCGTGGAAGAACATGAACACCGGCAATTCGCCTTTGACCTTGGCCGGCCGCACGATTTTCAGGTTGATGGTTTGTCCATCGACCTTGATGGCGCGGTCGCTGACGTCCACACCCGACAGATCAACCTTCACCGAGTTTTGCGCACCGGTCAGAACCGCACGGGCATCGACAGGGCTCAGCTGTTCAAGCGGCTTGCCACCACCCGCCGCCAGGGCTTCGAGGAAAGCTTGGGTCGTGTGTTCGACACCCGGGCTGCCAGCGGCAAAAGCGTTGCCGATGGAGAGGGCGAGGAGGGAGGCAGTCAGGGTTTTTTTGACGATGTTCATGGGTTAAATCCTTTTTAAGTTTTTCGACGTTGAGTACCTAAGGGTCAGGTTGCTGCCGGCTCTGTCGTTCAGGCCTCAGCAACACCGTGGACACAGATTAATGGGGTGCCGAAAACGGAAAAAGCGGCTATAAAGTGTTTGACTGTCAACCAGGGCGCGACAATGAACCCGTTCGAAGATATGCGTATTTTTTGCCAGGTCATGGACTCCGGCAGTTTCACCTCGGCAGCGGATCAATTGGGGCTGTCCAAGCAGTTCGTCAGCCGACGCTTGATGCAGCTTGAAGAGCGGTTGGGCGTGCGCTTGCTCAATCGTTCCACACGACGGCTGGACGTCACGCCACTGGGGCAGAGTTATTACGAGTCGGCTCTGCGCCTGCTTGGCGAAGTCGAGCAAGTGGAGCAGGGCATCGCCGGTCAGACCACCGAGCCACGCGGGACCATTCGCGTGAGCGCACCGTTGTCGTTTGCGCTGGCGCATCTGGGGTGTTTGTTGCCGGTGTTTTTGCAGCGCTATCGCGACGTCACCGTGGAGGTGGATTTGAGCGACCGCCCGGTGGATTTGCTCGGCGAGGGTTACGACCTGGCGCTGCGCATCGGCACCCTGGAAGACTCAACGCTGATTGCACGCCGCATCGCCGCGATCCAGCGCGTGTATTGCGCCAGCCCGGCTTACCTGACCGAGCGCGGCACGCCGCTCAAACCGGAAGACTTGCACAGCCATGATTGCCTGCCCTACGGCCACGGTCGTCAGGTGCAATGGCGTTTCGAAGGGCAGGGCAAGCCGCTGACAGTCAACGTGACCGGCAGGATGCGCGTCAACAACGGTGAACTGCTCAGGGATGCGGCGGTGGCCGGGATGGGGATCACGTACTTGCCGACGTTCATTGTTGGCGCGGCGCTGAAGGATGGCCGGCTGGTGTCGGTGCTGGACGAGTTTCGTCCGCCGCCACTGACGTTATCGGCGGTGTACCCGCAGCATCGCCAGAGTTCGCGCCCGGTGCAGGCGCTGATCGAGTTTTTGCGCGAGCGGCTGGATCAGGCTGAAGTTGGGTTGTAGAGCCGAACACAATTCCACTGTGGGAGCGACGGTGCGACGATTCGACTTGCTCGCGATAGCGATCTGTCATTGAGCAATGATGTCGACTGATCCACCGCTATCGCGAGCAAGCTCGCTCCCACAGGGTTTTGTAGTGATCTTTCGATCAGTGGATATCAGGTCCTTTTGTCATCACCTGGTTCACCACCGACATGAACACCATGGTCATCGCCGATTTCACCGGCACGATGAACACCGTGGTCATCGCCGATTTCACCGGCACGATGAACACCGTGGTCATCGCCGATTTCACCGGCACGATGGACGCCGTGGTCATCGCCGATTTCACCGGCACGATGGACACCGTGGTCATCACCCATTTCCCCTGCGCGATGAACGCCGTGATCATCGCCCGCTTCGGAGTGAGTGCCGCTGCGCCCCGATGAAGCCGAGTCGCCGGAGTGTCCCGGGCCATGATCGCTGCCGCTGTGACTGCTGCCGCTATTGCCGCCGCCGCTGCCACTGTTGCCGCCGCTGCCGCTTCCACCGTGACTGCCGCCATTGCCGCCGCCACCGCTTCCACCACTGCCGCCGCCACCGCCATTACCACCACCACCTCCACCGGATCCGCCGCCACCACCGCCAGAGCCGCCACCGCCGCCACCAGAGCCGCCCCCACCACCGCCAGAGCCACCGCCGCCTCCGCCGCCACTACCACCTTCCTTGGCCTGAACACTCGACACACCGGACAGGCTGTCCGGTATCAATACCGTAGACGCCGACAGAACTGCGCCAATAGCTACTGCAAGTAAAAGCTTGTTGATGTGCATGTCGTTCTCCGTCTTTTTATTCAGGTTGGAACGTTGATGAACAATGCAACGTGCTGCTCGATTCATAGGGTGAACACCACAGCGCGCCGATTAATTCAGTTGCACCTTGGATGAGCGATGAACGGTACAACTCAACCCCGTTCCAGAGGGTCAGTGAATACTTGAGGCCAGCTCGAAAATCGGGATGTACATCAGGATCACGATGACCCCGATCAGCAGGCCGATGAAGGTCATGAGCAAGGGTTCGAACAGGCGCACGAACCATTCGATCCAGCGGCTGATTTCCTCGTCGTAGAAGTCGGCGCTGCGCTCCATCATCTGGCCAAGGTTGCCGGACTGTTCGCCCGCACGCAGCAGGCGCAGGGACACCGGAGTCACCAAGTGGTTGAGTTCCAGCGCGGTGGACAGCGATTGCCCCTCGCGTACCCGTTCGCAGGCCTGGTCCAGGCGTGCGCGGGAGGCGACGGTGAGCAGGCCGCGGACCATGCCCATGGCGGTGACGAGGGGGATTCCGCCTTGTAGCAGGATTCCCAGCGAGCGATAGAAGCGCGCCAGTTCGTACATGAAGATGCGCTGATGGACCGCCGGGAGTTTTTCGATCACCCGGTCCACGCCCCGACGAAACGCCGGTTGGCGTTGCAGAAAGACGAGGGCGACGATGATTGCCAGCAAGGCGCCGAAGAATTCCCCCTGGTGCGCGTGCAGGAACATCCCGCTGCTCATCAGCACTTGCGACAGCCACGGCAGGTTCGACCCCAGGCCTTCGAACACCAGACTGAAGCGCGGCACCACGTAGCCCATCAAAAACAGCACCACGCCACCGCCCACCACCAGCAACAGCAGCGGATAGATCGACGCGCTGACGATTTTTTGCCGAACTTCGTCCATGCGCTGGCGATAGCTGACATAGCGGCCCAGGGCATCGCCCACGGCACCGGTCTTCTCGCTGGACTGCACCAGCGCCACATACAACGGAGGGAACACCGCCGACAACTGCGCCAAGGCCTGGGAGAACGATTTGCCTTCATAAAGCAGGCGCACCAGTTCGCTCAAGGTTTTGCGGGCCTGTGGCGCGGTTTCTTTCTCCGCCAGGCTTTCCAGCGCATCGATCAGCGGCAGGCCTGCGTTGAGCAGCGTGGTCAACTCCTGGCTGAACAACACCAGGTTGAAGGTCTCGCGCTTTTGCAGCCGCAACGCGCGCCAGTGTCGCTCGGCGTGCAGGCTGACCACCCGCAAGCCCTGGTCCTCGACGATGTGCCGGGCTTCACTGTGGCCGGGTGCCTCGACGGTCATCGAGACCACACCGGCCTTGCCCACGGCCTTGAGATGAAAGCGCATGGTCGCTTCTCCCGTCACTGCCAGCTGGTGATTTCGGCGTTTTCGCCTTCGCCGCCGGGTTGGCCGTCCTTGCCCATGGACAGCAAGTCGTACTCGCCGTTTTCACCGGGGCAGCGGTAGGTGTAGCTACGGCCCCACGGATCCAGCGGCAATTTTTTCTGCAAGTAAGGCCCGGTCCAGTGGGTTTCATCGCTGGGCGCGGTGATCAGCGCCTGCAAACCCTGTTCGGTCGACGGGTAATGGCCAACCTCAAGGCGGTAAAGATCCAGGGCTTTGCCCAGGCCTTCGATTTGCGCCTTGGCCACCTTCACTTCGGAGCGGCCCAGCTGGGCGAAATACTTCGGCGCGACGATGCCGGCCAACAGCCCCAGTACCACCAGCACCACCAACAGTTCGAGCAGGGTGAACCCGCTTTGAGTACGCGGGGCGGAACGCAAACGCTGATTCATGATGACCTCACACAGTCGGCAGAAGGGTCGCCATGAAGGCCTATGCAATTGCCATGCTCACCCCCACCCATCCTTGTTCAAGCCCCGTATTACGGGGCTTTGCGCTTTCGGCACAGTGCTTGCGTATGGCTGGTTCACTACCGGCCATTGGGGCATTACCCCCATTTTTCGGGGCCGGGCAGGGGAGGAAAAATAATGAAAACACTCACCGCAGGACTGCTCGGCTGTTTGCTGCTGACCAGCGTCGCCCAGGCTGATGTGTTCGTTTCCGTGGATGCCAAGGGCAGCTACGTGCTGTCCAATGTTCACCGTCCCGGCCGTAAGTACGAGCGGGTTATTCATGAGCCGGAAAAAGCGCTGGTCAGCCTTGATCAACAGCCCCAGATGATTGCTCGGCAGCCCTATGCCGAACTGGTTTCGGCGGCCGCCACGGCCAATGAGTTGCCGGCGGCGTTGCTGCATGCAGTGATCCGCGAGGAGTCGCGCTACAACTCGGATGCGACATCGCCCAAAGGCGCCGGCGGGCTGATGCAGTTGATGCCTGAGACCGCCCGGGAGATGGGGGTCAAGAATGTCTACGACCCGAAAGCCAACATCCAGGGCGGCGCCAAATACCTCAAGCACCTGATGACACTTTTCGACAATGACATTGCCCTCGCCGTGGCGGCCTACAACGCCGGGCCGCAAGCGGTGCTCAGCCGTGGCGGGGTGATCCCGCCGTTCGCCGAAACCCAGCGTTACGTGCCCAGCGTCCTGCGCCAATACCGCCGCTTGCAAGGCCTGGCGGTGGACGCGCCGTTGTGATCGGCAGGCTTGGGGACGTTCCCCCAATGTTGGGGTAACAGGGACCGGGCCGAAAAGTGGGGAATAAATGGGGAATATCCCCCGAGTTATCAAGTCGTTGCGCTAACTAACTGAAATATAACTAAATTATTTATGGCATGCGGTTTGCTCAAGGGGATTTGTCGAGATTTTCCCTGTGAGCACCCACAGCGAGGCCCGTGATCATGACCGGCATACCCCACGCTCATCACCTGCTTAACCTGCTGCTGTTTCTAGCGCCAATGTTTGGCATCGAGATGGCAGAAGCCGCCGCACGCTGCGAGCGTAATCTGGTGGCCAACATCGTGGCGCTCGACCAGCCTTTGATGTTCAACCGCCTCGGTGCGCAGAACGCCAATGGCATGATGTTCGCCCTGCGGCGTGACGTGGTCGACGACCGCAATATGTCCCTGGCCCAGGGCGGCGCGGCAGTGCCGGGCAAAGTCTCGCTGCGGCCCGACAAGCGTCCGCGTCCTTTGGTATTAAGGGTGGCCGCCGGTGACTGCCTGACCATCAACCTGCAAAACCTGCTGGCTTACCAGGCCAACCCCGGCGGCCACGAAAACGCCGATGGCGGGGTCGAGGGCGAAATCGAAGTAGGCAACGTCGACCACTTCAAAGTCGATGAGCAAGTCACCGACCGGCATGTCGGCTTCCAGGTCAACGGCATGCAAGCGGTCAACAGCATCGATGACATTGCCTCGTACACCGGGCGCAATGCCAATGCATTGATCGCTCCCGGCGGCACCCGTTCCTACACCTTGTACGCCGAGCGCGAAGGCGCGTTCGCGGCCAGCAGCCGTGGCGCGACCTTCGGTGGTGAAGGCGATGCGGGCAACGTGGCCAACGGCCTGTTCGGCCAGGTGGTGGTGGTGCCGAAGGGCGGGCGCACCTACCGCAACACCGTTACCGAAGAAGAGATGCGCCTGGCCAGTGTCGGGCGCACGCCGGCCGGTCAGCCGATCGTCGATTACCAGGCACGCTACCCTCAGCGCGAACCGTGGATCCGTGAAGGCAAGGCCGGCACGCCGATCATCAGCATGGTCGACGGCAATGAAATCATCTCCAGCGAGAGCGACGCGATTGTGATGGGCAGCAATGCCGACGGCAGCTTCCCGCCATCGACCTATCCGCTGGAAGCCATTGGCAAACGCAACCCGGCGATCCCCAACCGCCTGGAGCCATTCCGAGATTTCGCTTCACAGTTCCAGGATGAAACCGCTGCCACCCAGGCATTCCCCGCTTACTGGGCGGACCCGGTTATGGCTCACGTGCTGGAGCCGACCCGCGATTCGTTCATGATCAACTACGGTTCCGGCGGCATGGGCGCCGAGGTCGTCGCCAACCGCTTGGGCGTGGGGCCAATGCACGATTGCCTGTCCTGCGCCTATGAAGAGTTCTTCCTCAGCTCGCACACCGTGGGCGACGTCGCGATGCTTGTGGACGTGCCGGCCAACGCCGGTCTGGAAGGCATTCGCCCCGGTGAAACACCGCGCGCCGATCAGGTCGGGGTCAAGGCGACCATGGCGCTGTATCCGTCCGAACCGTCCAACGTCAACCACAGCTACATCGGCGACTTCGTCAAATTCCGCAACACCCACAACGGTCACGAGCAGCACATTTTCCATCTGCACGGCCATCAATGGCTGTTCAACCCCAACGACGACAATTCCGACTATGTCGACGCCCAAGGCATCGGCCCGGGTGCCGGCTACACCTATGAAATCGCCAACGGCGGTTCAGGCAACCGCAACCGCGTTGCCGGCGATGCGATCTACCACTGCCACTTCTATCCGCATTTTGCGCAAGGCATGTGGAGCATGTGGCGGGTCCATGATGTCTTCGAGGAAGGCACCAAACTCGAAGTCTCGCAACAGAGCGTCGACGGTTTTCACAGCGAACCTTATGCCCTGCGCAGCGGGAAACCGGCCGCCGGTGCCCGGGCCTTGCCCGATGGCGAAATCGTTGCCGGTACGCCGATTCCTGCGGTCGTGCCGTTGCCAGGCAAGGCGATGGCGCCGATGCCAGGCAAAGTCGCGGTGGTGCCGAAAATCGGCGAAACCCTGGTCGCCGGTGGCGATGACGATGAAGCGGGTGACGACGGCGAACACCACGGTGGCAGCGGCGGCGCTCAGGCCATAGGTTCCCTGGCACTGGTGGATCGCAGTGAAGCCAACCGCAATGCCGACGGCAGCCTGAAAAACCCGGGCTATCCGTTCTGGATCGGCGGCATGGAAACGTCGGTTGGCCAACGCCCGCCAACCCCACCGCTGGACATGCTCGACTCTGCCAAGGCGCAAGCCCTGAAAAGCAGCGGCAATGCCTTGTGGGCCAACCTCGATCCGGCGCAGTCCGGTGGTTGGGACGGCGGCCTGGGACGTCATTCGCTGGGCGGATTTTCCTCCGGTGGCCAGGCGCACACCGTGACCACGTCCCTGGATTTCTCCAAGGAAGTGACCCGCGCCAAGCCGCTTTACGTGCCTGAAGAAGGCACCGAAGTTGAACAGGCGGCCATGGCGTTCCACGCCAAAAAGGAACACCCAAGCTTCGCCGTGCTGCCGGGCAACCAAGTGGTGGCGCGCAACTTCCGCACCAACGGTGCGTTGCCGATGGCCGGCGCGCCGTACTACGAACCGTGCATGGACGATCGGCAAAAGCGCCTGACCAGCAGTGCCGGCATCGGCGAGTTCAATAGTGGCGAGCGAGTCGATGGCATGTCCTATAGCGGTTCCTCGACGTTCACCGCCGACCGGCCGCGCATCTACAAAGCCGCGAACATCCAGTTCGATGCGGTCTACAACAAGGTCGGTTACCACTTCCCGCAAGCGCGCATTCTGGCGCTGTGGGAGGACGCCTGGCCGGTAATCACCAAGCAGCGTCCGCCGGAGCCGCTGGTGATGCGCATGAACACCTTCGACTGCGTGCAGTACCAGCAAACCAACCTGGTGCCGGCCGTCTATGAAATGGACGACTATCAAGTGCGCACACCGACCGACGTGATCGGTCAGCACATCCACCTGCCGAAATGGGACCTGACGGCCGCCGACGGTTCGGCCAACGGCTGGAACTACGAAGACGGCGTGCTTTCCCCAGGTGCCGTGCAAGAACGCATCCACGCCATTCGCGAGTTCAACCAGTGCCAGGGCACCGATCCCCGTGACGGCACCCCGGCCTGCCCGAACGCCAAGAGCCACCCGTACTTCGGCCAGTTTGGCCGCGCCGATTGGCTCGGCGCGCGCACCGCGATGCAACGCTGGTTTGTCGATCCGGTGGTGAACAGCAAAGGCGTCGACCGGGGCCTTGGGACCATTTTCACCCACGACCACCTCGGCCCATCGACTCACCAACAGATTGGCCTGTACGCCACCGTGCTGGCTGAACCGGCCGGTTCGACCTGGTTCCACGCCGAAACCGGCGAGCCGTTGTACAGCGGCGCACGGCAGGACGGCGGGCCGACGTCGTGGCAGGCGGTGGTGTCCACCGGGGACCTGGACGGTGACGGCAAGAACGACAGCTTCCGTGAGTTCTTCCTCGAATACAGCGACTTCCAGCACGCCTATGAAGCCGGTGTGTATGTTGGCGCCGGCCCTAACGGCGTGCCCAATGCACAAGCCTTCCCGGCCACCGCGGACAGCTTCCGCTACGCGATCAACCCGCCGGTGCGCAAAGAAGCCGAGACCTTGCTGGAACAAGTGATCGAGGCGCGCGGTGGACTGACGCCCGGTTGCCCAAGCCGGCCTTGCCCACAAGCCATCTCGGTCGATGACCCCGGCATGTTCGTGGTCAATTACCGCAACGAACCGCTGGCCCTGCGGGTGTACGACCCGAACAAGGTCGGCCCGGACGGCAAGCGTGGCATGCAGGCCGACGGCCTGGGCGGTGACCTGGCGTACGCCATGCAAAGCCGCACCGACCGCGCGATCCCGGCGATGAACCTGGCGCCGAACCTGATTACCGCCGCCACCGGCCCAACCGGCGGCACCACGCTGTTCCCGCCGCACATCAACCGTGGCGGCGCGGAACCGGGTGACCCGTTCACCCCTATGCTGCGCACCTACACCGGTGACAACGTGCGGCTGCGGGTGCATGCCGGCGGTCACGAAGAAGAGCACAACGTGACCCTGCATGGCGTGAAGTGGCTGCAAAGCGGTTCCGGTTACGGCAACAGCTCCAACTCCGGCTGGCGCTCTTCGCAAATGATCGGGATTTCCGAGCAGATGGGCTTCATTGCGCCGGTCTCGATGATGTCCAGTGCTGCGGCGACCACGGGCGATTACCTGTACTCGATGGACGCTTCTCTGGAAGGCTACTGGAGCGGGATCTGGGGCGTGATGCGCAACTACACCGCGCAACGCAGCGACCTGTTCGCGCTGCCGAACAACCCGAAACCGGCCGGTGTGCGCAACACCGTGGCGTTTGACGGCGTCTGCCCACGGATCAGCGCCAACCCGAACGGCATCGGCACGCGGCCGACGGTGCAACGCAACTATGAAGTGGTTGCCGCGCTGGCCAATGACATCCTCGGCAATCCGTTGAACCTGTCCATGGGCGATCCGGCCGGCATCGGCCAACACGTCGGCGGGCCGTTGAATGCAGCAGGTGGGACCCTGGTGTACAACTCGCGAGCCGTGAACATTCCTCAGGTCACGGTCAGTGATCCTCAGGAGGGGACGACGTTTACCATCGGCGGGCAAAGCGGGCCGCTGCATGACCCGACCGCGATCCTGTATGTGCGCAAATCAGACCTCGATCCGGTCACCGGCAAGCTCAAACCCGGTGTGCCTGTCGAACCGCTGGTGCTGCGCGCGACGGCGGGTGACTGCATCAACATCACCCTGGAAAACCGCCTGCCCAGCGTGATGCCGGACTTGACCCAGACCGCGACAGTGATGGGCATGGTCAAGCGCGATCGCAACAATGGCGAGGGTTCGACGACCTTCAGCAATAACCTGATGCGGCCCTCCAGTACCGTGGGCCTGCATGCACAATTGCTGGCGTACGACATCACCAAATCCGACGGCACCAACGTCGGCACCAACCCGATCCAGACCGTGCCGCCACGGGTAGGCAACACCGGGGCGTACCCGACCCGTACCTATCAGTACTACGCCGGGCACCTGGAGCGCGAAGGCAAACCGATCTCGCAACTGGGCCGCAACGTCGACAACATCAACGCCACGGCCGTGGAGTTCGGCGGGTTGAATTTCACCCCGGCGGACGTGATCAAGCAGCCGCAAAAAGGCCTTGGGGGTGCGATGAGCATCCTGCCGATCGGCGCCACCTGGGTCGATGATGCGCGCAAAGTCTCGGCGACTGTCACCGCGCCCGGGCAAACCACCTACCGCGATTTTGCGATGGTCTGGCAGAAGGCCTTGAACATGCGCTGGGCCAACGGTCGTCCGGTGGAAGGCATTGCCTCGGAGGCCGGTGTGCCGACGGATCCGCAGGACAACTCGAGCATGGCCATCAACTACAAGACCGAGCCGATGTGGTTCCGCTTCGGCCTGCCACCGGACGCGCCGTTCGGCCACGCCGACGGCCATGGTTACGGTGACGTTCCCAACGCGCACATGGCCTTCAGCAACGCGCTGGTGGGAGGCGATCCGCAAACGCCGGTGCTGTATGTGAAACCGGGGCAACCGTTCCGTACCCACATCCTGATGCCGACCGGTGGCAGCCGTGGTTCGACCTTCCAGCTCGATGGTCACGTCTGGTCGGTGAACCCGTTCCAGTCGGAGAAGAGCGACACCGGTGGTTATCCGATGGCCACCCCGGGCGTGGGGTCCGTGCGCTTCGGTTTCAACCCGATGTCGATGTACGTCGGCGCCCACGAAAGCATCCTGCCGGCGGCGCACTTCAGCTTCATGCACCCCAGCGCCGGTGGCAGCAACGCGATCCCGGGCGACTACCTGTTCCGCGACTACGGCGCGTACGGCAACACCGCAGGGCTGTGGGGATTGTTGCGGGTGACCAACGAGCCTGAACCAGCGCCGGCACCGTAAGACGAGTGAGCGACACGGTTTTTGTGGGAGCGAGCAGGCTCGCTCCTACAAGGGATGAGGCAGACACAGATCTGTGAGGGGAGCGTTGTATGAACAGGACTATCAGAATCACCGTTGGCGTACTGGTCGTTGCGGTGGCGCTCATCAGCTTGGGCGTATGGCGCACCGCGCCGCCGAGCATGCTGAGCGAGGTTGCCCTGCCGGACACCTGGAGCGCTCAGAACCTCTCCCGTGACGGTGTGTCGGTGGCGCTGGAGGTCAAGCCATTGGCCAAAGACGGCGTGTTGCGTGAAGGCGAGTTTGCCGACGTGCAGTTCCGGGTCACCGACAGTGCTTCGGGCCAACCGTTATCGGGGGTGAACCCCGGCGCCTGGCTCGATCCGGAAACCGTCGCCGCCGACCAGGCCCAGGGCCGTGAACAAAGCTGCAAGGCACGGGTTGGGGTGTTCCTCAAATCAAGCATCGGTGCACGGCCGATGCTCGACCTCAACAGCTACTTCCTGTTGGTGATGAACCGCGACGCCAGCGTTTCGGTGGTCGACCCCTCGGTCTCGGTGGGCGGCATCACCAGCACCCTGGCACGTATCGACATCAAGCAGCCACCGATGGATTGGGTCACCCCCAAGGACAACAAGTGGGTGTTCGTTTCCATGCCGACCGCCAACGAAGTTGCCGTGATCGACAGCGCGCAATTCAAGTTGCTCGACTCGGTCGCCGCCGGCAGCAACCCGGTGCGCGTGGCCTTGCAACCGGACGAGCGCCTGCTGTGGGTGGGCAACAATGCCAAAACTGTCGAGGAATCCGGCGTCACGGTGATCGACGCCCGCAGCCTCAAGCCGCTCAAACACCTGGCCACCGGGGCCGGGCACCATGAAATCGCCTTCAGCAAAGACAGCCGTTACGCCTTCGTCAGTAACCGCGACGACGGCACCCTGAGCATTATCGAGATTGCCAGCCTGACCCTGAGCAAGCAGCTCAAGACCGGTTCGCACCCGTTGTCGGTGGCGTACTCGCCGCTGTCCCAGGCGATTTATGTCGCCGATGGCAAGGACGGCACCGTCACCGTGGTCGACACCAGCAGCCTGGCCGTACGCCGGGTGATCAAGATGAAGCAGGGCCTGGGCCCGATGGGTTTCAGCGCCGACGGGCGTTTCGGCATCGTCCTTAACACCCTGGAAAACCAGGTGGCGGTGATCGATGCAGCCACCGATTCGCTGATCCATGAACTGGACGTGTCCGCCGAACCCTATCAAGTGGTGTTCACCAAGGCCTATGCCTATGTGCGCGGCCTGGCCTCGGCCAAAGTCACGATGATCAACCTGTCGTCACTCGGGGCCGGTCGCACGCCGATCAGCCAGGGTTTCGAAGCCGGGCCTCAGGCGCCACGGCTGGCCGGTGATTTGCCACTGGCTTCGAGCCTGGCGGTGTCACGCGATGACAACGCGGTGTTCGTGGTCAACCCGGTGGACAACACCACCTATTTCTACGCCGAAGGCATGAACGCGCCGATGTCCGGTTACCCCAATCGCGGGCAAGTGGCGCGCGCGGCGATGGTCATCGACCGCAGCCTGCGCGAGGTCGAGCCGGGGCTGTACAGCGCGCGAATCAAACTGCCGGCAGCGGGGCGCTTTGACGTGGCGTTCCTGCTCAACCAGCCGAACATCATCCATTGCTTCACGGCACTGGTGGAGCCGGACAAGAACCTTCAACAGCACGCAGGCGTGCCGAAAGTGGAGTTCATGCTCGACAAATCCACCGCCGCCCTCGGCAGTCCCTATGTCGTGCGCTTTCGCATCGTCGAAGGCAAACAGAAGGCCCAGCGCAGCGGGGTCAAGGACGTTCAGGTGCGCTATTTCCGCGCCCCGACGTCGCGGGCCCAGCAGGTCGCCGCGCTGGAAGTGGGCAACGGCATTTATGAAGCCCCGGTGAATCTCGACCAGAACGGCGCCTGGTACCTGCACGTGCGGGCGGCGTCCCTGGGCGCGAATTTCGATGACACGACCTTTGCCAGCGTTCGGGTGTTGCCCGGCGATGCTCACTGAAGAGGAAACCGACATGAAGCGATTCGCACACCGTGGACTGCTGACGTTTTGCCTGTTGGCCGCCGGTATCGGTCAAGCCCTGGCGCACTCGGCGGATGAGCATTCCGGGCATGACATGCCGGCCAAGAGCGCCACGTCGGAAAGCGCCCAGGTCAAATTCGCCGACGTCGCGCTGGTGGACCAGAACGGTAAACCGGTGCGTCTTGAAAAGGATCTGGTGACCAACAAAATCGTAGTCATGAGCTTCATCTACACCAGCTGCACCACGGTGTGCCCGGTGGTGTCCTCGATCATGGGCAAGGTGCAGAAACAGCTCGGCGCGCGGGTCGGCGGTGAAGTGCAACTGGTGTCGATCAGCATCGACCCGCAGCGCGATGACGCCAAGCGCCTGAACGACTACGCACGCAACTTCCAGAACGGACCGGGCTGGAGCTGGCTGACGGGCAGCGCGCAATCGATCAACGAAACCCTCAAGGGCCTCGGCACCTTCAGCGGCGACTTCAAAAGCCACCAGCCATTGATCCTTGTCGGCGACGGCAACAGCCGCCACTGGACCCGCTATTACGGCTTCACCGATCCGACCGTGCTGACCCGCCAAGTCGAGAAACTCAGCGGCCAGCGCAACGCCCACGCCAAACACACCGCCATAGCCATGGAGCAACTGCCATGAAAGCGCTCGCGTTGATCTTCCTTACCATGTGTTTTTGCGTGATCAGCTTCCTGGCGTTTTCCCATGAAGAACACGCAGAACCCGCGCCTGCTGTCGCCGCTGCGCAACCGGCGACCGGCACCCATGATGCGAAAACCTGGTTCACCGACACCCCGTTGCAGGACCAGAACGGCAACACCCTGCGCTTCTACAGCGATGCGCTGCAAAACCGCGTGGTGCTGTTGAACGTGATTTACACCAGTTGCACCGATGCCTGCCCACTGATCACCCGCAAGCTCAAGGAAGTGCGTGAGTTGCTGGGCGACAAGGCCGATGGCATCACCTTTATTTCCCTTACCAGTGATCCGCTGCAGGACAGGCCAGCGGTGCTCAAGGCTTACACCTTGAAGCAGGGCGTCGATGGTCCTCACTGGCTTTTTCTTACCGGCGACAAGGCACAAATGGACCTTGTACTGGGGCGCATCGGCCAGATCGTGCCGACCCCCGAGCAGCATTCAACGCAGTTGGTCGTGGGTGACGTGGCCAACAAACGCTGGAGCAAGATCCGTCCCGATGCGCCGGCTGCCGCCATTGCCCAGCGCTTGCAGTTGCTGACAATGCCAGTCGCCGGTCGTTGAGTCCGGGCCATGAAAACGTCCCTCGTCCTCGGCCTGCTCCTCCTTGGCGGCATCAGCCTTGCCGCCCATGCGTTGCCGCTGAGCCCCAGCGAAAGCGCCGGTAAACGGCTGTACCGCGAAGGGGTGTCGGCGAGCGGCGAGCCGATCATGGCCAGGGTCGGTGCGGCGGATATGCTGCTGCCCGCCACCAGCCTGCCGTGCGCCAATTGTCATGGCGCCGACGGTCAGGGGCGGCCCGAGGGCGGGGTCCGGCCACCGGACATCAGTTGGTCGCGTCTTTCCAGCAGTTACGGTCAGCAGCAGGTCAATGGCCGCGATTACCCGGCCTACACCGAGGGTACATTGGCCCGTGCCATCCAGGAGGGGCGTGACTCGGCCAACAATCGACTGGACCCGGCCATGCCGCGGTTCGTGCTGTCGATGAATGATCAGCGCAACCTCATGGCTTACCTCAAGCGTGTGGCCGATGACCGCGATCCCGGCCTGAGCGCCGACAGCTTGCACCTGGGTACCTTGTTGCCGCGCCAGGGGCCGTTGAGTGAAGAGGGCGCCACGGTGGCGGCGGTGCTCAGGGGCTGCGTGGCACGGATCAATGAGGCGGGGGGCATTCATGGCCGGCAATTGCGCCTGACCATCCTCGACCCCGGGCCCGATCGTGCCAGTGCCGAGCAGGCGCTGGAGCGCTTGATCGGGCAGGAACAGGTGTTCGCCCTGATTGCGCCGTTGGCACCGGCACTCGACACGGAACTGGTCGAGCGTCTGGAACGCGCCGGTGTTCCGCTGATCGGGCCGCTCTCGCTCCAGGGCACGCCCCAGGCCAGTCGGCAGATTTTCGAACCGCTGCCGGGCTTGCGCGAGCAACTGTTCGCCCTGGCCGACTACGCCACCAGCAGTTTGCGCGTGCTGCAGGGGCCGACGCTGATCACCTACCCGGACGAGCCGAGCCAACGCCTGGCGGCGCAGACCCTCGGCCAATACCTGCAAGACCACGGCTGGCAGCAAGTACGGCTGCAACCCTACAACTCCGCGCAGGACGAACTGCCGTTGGGCTCGCGCTCGGTGTTCTACCTGGGCAGCAGCGGCGGTTTCAGCCAACTGGCCGAGCGCTTGCAGACGGCGGGTCAGGTGCCGTACCTGTTCGCGGCGTCGAATCAGGTCGCCGGCGATCTGTTTCAGGTGCCCCGTGATTTTTCCCGACGGGTGTTTCTGGCATATCCGTTCGTGCCCAGTGACTGGACGCTGGCCGGACGCCTGGCGTTGACGCAGTTGCGCGAACACCAGGGGCTCGGCGGTGAGCACGCGGTGCTGCAAGTCGGCGCCTACAGTTCGATGCTGCTGTTGAGTGAAGGCATGAAGCAGGCCGGGCGCGACGCCAGCCGCGAGAAGCTGATCAATGCCCTGGAAGGCTTGCACGATTTCGACACCGGGCTGACCCCGCTGATCAGCTTCGGACCGGGGCGCCGACTGGGCTTGAACGGTGCCCATATCGTCACCGTCGATTTGCCCGACCAGCGCTTTTATCTGGTGGCCCCTTACAAACCCATTGCCGCGACACCCTGATCGGAGGCCTGACAATGAAACTCAAGACTCTGTTGATCCTGCTCACAATGTGGGCCCCCGTGGCGTTGTGCAATAACGGTCCGGCTGCCGCGCGGGTCAATGGCGAGGAAATTTCCGAGTTCCGCCTGGAGCGCTATTTCGCCGAATTCCTGGAGGACCAGGGGCGGGCAGTGGCCAGCATTCGCAGTCCCAAGGCATACAAGCAATTGCGCCAGAAAGCCCTGGATGCCCTGATCGACAAGGAGTTGCTGTGGCAGGAAGCGCTCAAGCGCGGAGTGGTGATCAGTGACGAGGTGGTGAAAAACCAGATCGACCAGACCCGCCAGGCCATCGGCGGTGCCGAGGTGTTTACCCGCCGTCTAGCCGATGCCGGTTTTGACGAGGCCGGTTTTACCGAGTACACCCGTCGCGAGCTGGCCGCGCAGCAAGTGTTTGCCGATCTGGTCCGGGTGGCGGAGCCGGATGAGCAGCAGGTGCGCGCTTTCTTTGAGGAACATCGCGCTGAAATGAGCCGCCCGGAACAGATGCAGGCGCGGCACATTTTGATCAAGGTGCCTCAGGGGGCCGATGCCGCCACAGTTGAAGCCGCCCGGCTACGCTTAGAGGAGATGCGTGTGAAAGTCACTCAGGGCGAGGACTTCGCCAGTGTGGCCCGGACCGGCTCCGAAGACGCGACGGCTACCGTCGGCGGGGATCTGGGCTATTTTCCTCGAGGGCGCATGATGCCGGCGTTTGACGCCGCAGCGTTTGCCCTGGCCCCCGGCGAGGTCAGCGCACCGGTGCGTACGCCGTTGGGCTGGCATTTGATTTACCTACAGAACCACCAGGAGGCGGCCGATGTCTCAGAAGTTCAGGGGCTTGAAATGGTTCGGGCTTACCTTGCCCGACAGCAAAGCGCTCAGGCTCGTCTCCAGGTGTTGGCAACGCTTCGATCGAGCAATCGCATCGAGCGGATTGACGATGATTGAAGGTTTCCCCCCAAATGTGGGGAAAGCTTCAGGGGCAATTCCGAGTGCTTCCCCGCCTTTGGGGGATGGAGTTCCTGAGAGAAAAGTTTTTCCCATTAAAATCAATAAGTTGTATCGGTCGAAAACCGGCGCTCAGCCTGGCATGAAGTGTGCGTTAGCCTAATCAAGGCGCGTACTCCCAGGCACGAATATCGGACCTGCGGTTTCAAGGAGTCCACCTTGTTAAACAAAGTACTGGTTGTTGAAGACGAACAGCTCCTTGCACAAAACCTCCAGGATTACCTGCAGGCGCAAGCGTTGAACGTCCGGATAGCGCACAGCGGTTACGAAGCGATCGGCGAAGCCGAACGTTTTGAACCCGATGTGATGGTGTTCGATTACCGCTTGCCCGATATGGAAGGCTTTCAGGTACTCGATGCCGTCCGCCAGAACAGGAAGTGCCATTTTGTGCTGATTACCGGGCACCCAACCGCTGAAGTCTGTGAGCGGGCCCGGGAACTGGGAGTCAGCCATATCCTGTTCAAACCGTTTCCGATGGCGGAATTGGCCCGAGCAGTCTGTGACCTTTTAGGGATGCAGCGCGAACGCCGGGCAGGCGCAAGCCAATCCGAAGGATTCGTCGAACGACGCCAGAGCAGGACCGAGATTTTCCCGCTGCAGTTGTACGACGGCAGTTGGGTGCTGGCGGATCGTCGACGAAGCTCATCGACCTCCATGGCACCAGACGACGAACAATTGCTCACCGGGGAGTAGTGGCGCGACAAGCGGTTCCGGCCTCCACCGAAATTGCTCGCCGCGTCGACAGGGCTCAAAGCCCCCGGCGTTGGAGAGCAAGCCATGGACCGTCTATCCCTTGCCGTAGAACCGGCGCTGTTGGAATGTGTACCGTCCCGTTTTACCAGTGAACAACTGGCCCAGGCCCGGGCCAGGGCAACCAGTTCTGGGGAACGGGTGCTGGAAGCCCTCGGGGTGCTGTGCGAACTGGCCCCCATGCCCTTCATCCAGTGCTTGGGCGCAACCCTGCATTATCCGGTGCTCGACACCGACACGCTGTTCAAGGCCACCCCGGTGTTCGACCGGGTCACCCTGGCCCAATGCCTCAAGCGCGAATTTATCCTGCTGCGTCACGACGATGCCGTCATCGGCGTATTTGCCGACCCCTTCGATACCACACGTCTGGCCTGGATCGATGACTGCCTGCACGGTGCGCCGCTGTACCTGGTGCATGCCGACGACCTCAAAGCCTATCTGGCTCGCCATGAAGAGAGCTTCCACGCAGTGGAATCGCTCAACGCCCAGGCCGACGCCAGCATCGAAACCGATACCCTGCAAAGCCTGTCCCTGACCAGCATCAGCGAAGACGCCAGCGTCGTCGTCAAACTGGTCAACTCGACCCTGTACGACGCGCTGAAAATGCACGCCAGCGATATCCACCTGGGCACCACCGGCAGCGGCCTGGTGATCAAGTACCGGATCGATGGCGTGCTTAACAATATCAGCAAGATCCAGGGCAGCGAGTTCGCCGAGCAGGTGATTTCCCGGGTCAAGGTCATGGCCGAACTCGACATCGGCGAAAAACGCGTGCCTCAGGACGGTCGCTTCAAGATCGGCATCAGCGGTCGGCAGATCGACTTTCGGGTGTCGATCATGCCGAGCATTTTTGGCGAAGACGCAGTGTTGCGGGTCCTCGACAAACAGGACCTGGCAGACAAGGTCAGTGGCGTGCAATTGCAGGCCTTGGGCTTTGAAGAAGAAACCCTGCGTGCGCTGCGCCGGCTCGCGGCCGAACCCTACGGCATGGTGCTGGTGACCGGCCCGACCGGCAGCGGCAAGACCACCACGCTGTACGCGATGATCACCGAGATCAACCACGGTGTGGACAAGATCATCACCATCGAAGACCCGGTGGAATACCAACTGCCGGGCGTCCTGCAAATTCCGGTCAATGAAAAGAAAGGCCTGACGTTCGCTCGAGGCCTGCGCTCGATCCTGCGCCATGACCCGGACAAGATCATGGTCGGTGAAATCCGTGACCCCGATACGGCGCAGATCGCCGTGCAGTCGGCACTGACCGGGCACCTGGTGTTCACCACCATTCACGCCAACAACGTGTTCGATGTGATTGGCCGGTTCACCCAGATGGAAATCGACCCCTATAGCCTCGTCTCGGCCCTCAACGCCGTGCTGGCCCAACGGCTGATCCGGCTGGTCTGCAGCAGTTGCAGCGCGCCGAGCAATCCGAGCGATGAAGAGCTGCGCCAATCCGGCCTCGACCCGCAAAACGTCGACCATTTTCACTTCGTCCATGGCAAAGGCTGCGGTCATTGCCGTGGCACCGGCTATCGCGGACGTACCGCGATTGCCGAGCTGCTGCACCTGGACGATGAGCTGCGGCAGATGATCGTCGAGCGCCAACCCATTTCGAAAATCAAGGCACACGCGTGCAAACGTGGCTTGCGCCTGCTGCGCGAGTCGGCGCTGGAACTGGTTGCAGAGGGGCGGACCACGCTCGAGGAGATCAATCGTGTCACTTTTGTCTCGTGATCGTTATGTCGCCGTGCTCGGCGCCAGTGGTGTCGGCCTCGGTCAGCGCAAGGGCAGTGAAACCCTGTGGCTGGGCAGCGTCGGCTTTATCGACGAAGGCTTCCATGCCTGGACCGTCGCCCTCGAAACCCTCGACCGCTTGCTGGGCGAACACGCCCCCGCCGGTGCCGAATTGAGCGTGGTGATCTCCGGTCACTTCAGCCGCTTCTGCCTGGTGCCCTGGAGCGAACAGATCAGCAGCCCCGACGAACTGCTCGGTTTTGCCCAGCTGTGTTTCGAAGACCTCTACGGCGCACCGACGCAACCCTGGAGCATGGTGCTGTCGGCTGAGCCTGCGGGTTACGACCGGATCGCCACCGCGTTGCCCGAAGACTTGCTGGCACGCCTGCGCAGCCTGGTCAGCGGGCGTGGCCTGCGTCTGCGGTCGGTGCAACCGTACCTGATGGCGGCGTTCAATCACTTCGATAAAAGCCTCGATGCCGGTGACTTCCTGTTCGTGGTGGCTGAGCCGGTGCGCAGTGTTTTGCTGCTGGCGAGGGAAGGGCGCTGGACCTCGGTGCGCTCGGTCGGCAGCAACGACAGCGATGCCGCGCTGAGCGCATTGATCGGTCGTGAAAGCCAGTTGCAAGCGTCCACCAGCGAGCGGCCGCTGAACATCTACCTGCACGCGCCAGCTCGCATTGACGTGCAGCCTGACGTACCCGGTGTGCACCTGCGCACCCTCGAAGAGGACCGGACTGGCGTACGCGATAGTTTGTACGTCATGTCCCGGGCGGTGGCCTGACATGCGCGCCCTGACGCTCGACTTCCAGCCGCGCCGCCGCTCGGGCCCATTGGGCTGGAGCCTGCTGGCCGGCGGCGTGGTGTTGGTGATGACCTGCTTCATCGCGCAACAGCATGTCACCGAACAGGCCTCGCAACAGCAGGGCCATTTGCAACACGCCCAACGCGTCCTCACCGGCGACACCGGAGCCACTTCCACCCTGACCCCGGCTGAAACCCGTGAGCAGGCGCAGAACCTGGCGGAGATGCGCAAAGTTTCGCAGCAACTGCGCCGGCCTTGGGAACGCCTGTTCGCCATGCTTGAAGCCATGCCACGCGACAACATTGCCTTGCTGAGCCTGACCCCGGATGCCCGCAAAGGTCAGGTGCGCATCAGCGCCGAAGCGCGCGACCTGGAAGCGATGCTCGACTTCCACCGTCGCCTGGAAGCCAGCGATGAGCTGTCGGATGTGTCGCTGCTCAGCCATGAAATTGTCGTGAAGTCCCCTGAACAACCGGTGTTGTTCAACCTGTCGGCTAACTGGGAGATCGGCGATGCGAATCTCTAGATTGATCGTCCACGAATACCTGCAAGGCCTGGGTGTGCCCGGCGTGGCCGGGTTGGCGATGCTGTTGCTGGCACTGGTCTGGGCCTTGGGTGGCCTGATGCCTGACTGGAGTTCGTTGCAAACCCTCACCCAGCAGACCCGCGAAGCCGGTGAGTACCTGGCCAAGGTCGAGGACGGCAGCGTCGCCGCCCCGGTGGTGCCGCAACGTCAGCTCGATGACTTCCGCAGCAAGTTGCCGTCGCAGCCACAAGCCACCGTGGCCATCGACAAGATCTACGCGCTGGCGGCTCAGGAGCACATCACCCTGGCCCGGGGTGAATATTCGCTGGGCGTCGATCCCAAGACGCACCTGGCGCGTTATCAGATTCTGCTGCCGGTGCGTGGCAGCTACCCGCAACTGCGGCGCTTCCTGCATGCCTTGCTCGGCCAGTTGCCGGCCGTGGTGGTGGAGGACGTGGAGTTCCAGCGTAAAAAAATCGCCGACACCGACCTGACCGGGCGGATCCGCATGACCCTTTACCTGTCGAGGTCATGATGAATACCAAACGCATAGTGGGTTGGGTGGCGTTCTTCGGCGTATCGGCGGCGCTGACCTGGGGGCCTGATTACTTCATGCCCTCAGAGCAAGGCGATGCGGCGGTCGCGACCACCGTAACGCCGGCTAAAAGCAAAACCCGTGGCACGTTGCCGGGCACCACGGCCAGTGACAAACCGACCGTGATCAACGACCTGAGCCCGTCCGGCGACCTGTTCGCCGCCCGCAGTTGGAAAGCGGCACCGACACTGGCCAGCGTCAACGAACAACTTGTTAACCAGACCCCGGTGGTGCAAGTCCCCAGTGCGCCGCCGATGCCTTTCCAGTTCATCGGCAAGCTTGATGATCGTGCCGACCTGCAAGTGTTCTTGCAGAACGGCGAAAAAATATACGTCGTACGCAAAGGGGATGTGATCGACGACACCTGGCGGATCGAGGGGATTTCCGATGTGGAACTCCGCTTTGTCTACCTGCCTCTGCATTTGGCCCAGATCTTGTCTGTGGGGAGCACGCAATGAACAGATCCCGTTTGCTGATAAACCTTTGCCTATGTGCGGGGCTGGCAGCATGCAGCTCGGCGCAGGTCGCCAAGAAGGAAGGGACCGATTTGATGGAGTCGGGTCAGTACGAAGCCGGCCTGGCGCGTATCCAGGAAGGGCTCAAGGAAAACCCTCGCGACACCGAGCTGCACCTGGCCCTGACCAGCGGCCGTGCCCGCGCGGTGACGGCGTTGTTGACCCAGGCCGAAATGGACCGCTCCCAGCGTGATTTCGCCTCTGCCCGCCTGACCTATG
This sequence comes from Pseudomonas sp. fls2-241-R2A-110, assembly GCF_030209165.1. Taxonomy (NCBI): domain Bacteria; kingdom Pseudomonadati; phylum Pseudomonadota; class Gammaproteobacteria; order Pseudomonadales; family Pseudomonadaceae; genus Pseudomonas; species Pseudomonas sp. fls2-241-R2A-110. Next base: position 24,247 of record NZ_JARVSN010000048.1, read on the forward strand.
GCCGGGTCTTGACCCTGGAGCCGAACAACCGCCGGGCCCAGGATGGCCTGCGTCAGCTGGAGCACATGCGCAGCCTGGACGACAAACTCGAACTGGCCCGCGGCGACCTGCGTCGCGGCGACATCTACGGTGCCGACCGCCAGGTCAAACAGATCCTCGAACTGGACCCCACGAATGAAGGCGCCCTGGAGTTGCAAGGCAATATCCACCTGGTGCAAAGCCGCAATGTGATTCCGTATCCACAACTGCGCACTCGCCTGGACCGGCCGGTGACCCTGGAGTTTCGCGACGCCAACCTCAAAACCATCTTCGAAGTGCTGTCCCAGGTCGCCGGTTTGAATTTCATCTTCGACAAGGACCTGCGCCCCGACATGAAAGCCACCATCTTCGTGCGTGACGTGCGCATCGAAGACGCCGTGGAGCTGCTGCTGCAACAGAACCAGCTGCATCAGAAAGTGGTGAATGAAAACACCTTGCTGATCTACCCCGACTCGCCGCAAAAGCTCAAGGACTATCAAGAGCTGGTGATGCGCACGTTCTACCTGACCAGCATCGACGCCAACACCGCGTTGAACATGATCAAGACCATGCTCAAGACCCGCGATGTATTCGTCGATGAACGCCTCAACACACTGACCATGCGCGACACCGAAGACGCGGTGCGCATGGCCGAAAAACTCCTGCAATCACAGGACCAGTCCAACCCCGAAGTGGTACTGGAAGTGGAGGTGATGGAAGTCGCCACGCAACGGATTCTCGACCTCGGTTTGCAATGGCCAAGCACCTTCGGCGTGGTCAACAGCGACGGCTCGGCCGTGACGCTGCTCGATCAACTCAAAGGCATCAACTCCAGCCGGATCACTATTTCGCCGTCGCCCCAGGCCAAGATCAACGCTCAGGACAACGACATCAACACCCTGGCCAGCCCGGTCATTCGCGTCAGCAACCGCGAGCAGGCGCGCATCCACATCGGTCAGCGTGTGCCGATCATCAGCGCCACCTCGGTGCCTTCGACCCAGGGCCCGGTCATCACCGAAAGCGTTACCTACCTGGACGTCGGTCTGAAACTGGAAGTGCAGCCGACTGTGCACCTGAACAACGAAGTGGCGATCAAGATCGCCCTCGAAGTCAGTAACGCCACGCCGCTGGAACCGACCCGCCAGGGCACGATTCCGGTTCAGGTCGACACCCGAAACGCCCAGACCACGCTGCGCCTGCATGACGGTGAAACCCAGATCCTGGCCGGCCTGATGCGCAACGACCACGGCGCCACGGGCAACAAGATCCCCGGCCTTGGCGACATCCCTGGCCTGGGCCGTCTGTTCGGCAGCAACAAGGACACCGTCGGCAAGTCCGAACTGGTGCTGTCGATCACGCCGCGCGTGGTGCGCAACCTGCCGTACCAGAGCCCGTCGGACATGGAGTTCACCACCGGCACTGAAACCAGCATGCACATCCAGGCGCCGGACCGCCGGATGGAAACACCGATCCAGAATGAACACATCGATCGGCCGGTGGCTTCGGCCACTACTACTGTCGTCGTTGAGAAACGCTGATCATGAACGCCTCGCAACGTGGTTTTACCCTGATTGAAGTCGTGGTGACGCTGGCCCTGATCGGCCTGCTGGCCGGTATGGCCGCGCCGCTGACCGAGACCGTGGTACGCCGGGGCAAAGAGCAGGAATTGCGCACGGCGCTGTACCAGATCCGCGACGCCATCGATGCCTACAAACGCGCCTACGACGCTGGCTACATCGAGAAGTCGCTGGAAAGCAGCGGCTATCCGCCGAACCTGAAAGTGCTGGTCGAAGGTGTGCGTGATGTGCGCAGCGCCAAGGGCGCCAAGTTCTACTTTCTACGGCGCTTGCCGCATGACCCGCTGACACCGGTCAAGCGTGACGACGACGGTGGCTGGGGCTTGCGCTCCTACGACAGCACGGCTCAAAACCCGCGTGATGGGGAAGATGTCTTCGACGTTTACTCCCATGCGCGCGGTAAGGGTCTCAACGGCATCGCCTACCGGGAGTGGTGAATCATGCGTCGGCAAAAGGGTTTTACCCTGCTGGAACTGATGGTGGTCATGGCAATCATCGCAACCTTGATGACCATTGCCCTGCCGCGCTATTTCAACAGCCTCGAGGCCTCCAAGGAAACCACGCTGCGCCAGAGCCTGTCTGCCATGCGCGAAGCCCTGGATCACTACTACGGCGACACCGGGCGCTACCCCGATTCCCTGGAACAACTGGTGGAGCAGCGTTACCTGCGCAACCCGCCGATGGACCCGATTGCCGAACGCAAGGACACCTGGGTGCTGGTTGCGCCACCTGACGGCGTGGCGGGCGGGGTGGCCGATATCAAAAGCGGTGCCACAGGGAGGGCGCGCGATGGCAGCCTTTACTCCGAGTGGTAAGCCTTCTGACGAGGCCGGGTTCACCTACCTGGGCGTGCTGTTTCTGATCATGTTGATGGGCATGGGCCTGGCCAGTGCCGGTGAGTTGTGGGCGACCGCCGCGCGCCGGGATCGCGAACGTCAGTTGCTGTGGGTCGGCACTCAATATGCCCAGGCGTTGCGCAGTTACTACCGCAGTTCGCCGGGGCTGGCGCAGTACCCCAAAAAACTGGAAGACCTGTTGGAGGACGAGCGTTTTCCGACCCCCAAACACCATCTTCGCCAGCTCTACCCGGACCCGATCGGCGCCGGGGAATGGGTCCTGATGCGCGGCTTCGACGGACGCATCACCGGCCTCAACAGCCCGTCCACGGACTTGCCGCTCAAGCAGACGGATTTCCCCAGCCAGTGGTCGGACTTCACCGGCATGGCGAGCTACACGGACTGGCAATTTGTCGCCGAGAAAGCCTTCCTCGACGGCGCCTCCGGCCCGGCGAAAAGCCAGTCCACCTTGCCTCAGGCGCTGTCGCCATGAACCGGCAATGGCTGGCGGCCCTGGTCCTGGCGTGGGTGGCGACGCTCGCCAGCGCCGCTGAGGAGGACGAGATGCTGGGTTTTATCATCGATGACACGATCTCGCACATCGGCCACGACTTTTATTACTCGTTCAGTGAACGCTTGCGCGCTACCAGCCCGATGGATTTCAACCTGGTGGTGCGCGAACGGCCTTCGGCGCGCTGGGGCAGCCTGGTGACCGTGGAATATCAGCAGCGACTGGTTTATCGGCGCTTCCTGCCGCCGAACACCGTGGAACTCAAGGATGAGGCTTATGACGCCGCTGACTGGGTTCGCGGGCAGATTGTGCAGCGCAAGCTGGAAACCTTGTTGCAGGACACGACGGACCTTGAGAGGGACGAATTATGAAAATGAAAACGTTCTTGCAGTGCACCTCAGGCTTACTGCTCGGGCTCGGAACTCATGCTCTGGTCCAGGCCACGGAGCTGGTCTACACGCCCATCAACCCCTCGTTCGGCGGCAACCCGTTGAACGGCACCTGGCTGCTCAACAACGCTCAGGCGCAAAACGATTTTGACGATCCAGATCTGAAGAAGCGCACAACGGTGCCCGGGACTTCGGCACTGGAACGCTTCACCAGTCAGTTGCAATCGCGGTTGCTGGGGCAACTGCTGGACAACATCTCCACGGGCAACACCGGGAGCCTGTCCACCGACGCTTTTATTGTCAACGTCGTCGACGACTCAGGAGCGCTGACCATTGAAGTCACGGACCGAGCGAGCGGTGAGGTTTCGGAAATTCGGGTGAATGGCCTGGCCCCTTGATGGGGATTTGGGTCGATGGGGAGTTAAGGACATGAAAAAAATAATAGCGCTAGGGCTGATGTTGGCGGCATTACAAGGGTGCAGTTTGCGTGACACGATGCCAGCGGAGCAGGACACCGAATCTCCGACCCTGACACCTCGGGCGTCGACTTATTACGATTTGCTCAACATGCCGCGTCCCAAGGGCCGGTTGATGGCGGTCGTGTATGGCTTCCGGGACCAGACCGGGCAATACAAACCGACCCCGGCCAGTTCGTTTTCGACCAGCGTGACTCAGGGGGCGGCGAGCATGTTGATGGATGCATTGCAGGCCAGTGGCTGGTTTGTGGTGCTGGAGCGGGAGGGGCTGCAGAACCTGTTGACCGAGCGCAAGATTATTCGTGCTTCGCAGAAGAAGCCTAATACGCCGGTGAATATCCAGGGCGAGCTGCCGCCGTTGCAGGCGGCGAATCTGATGCTGGAGGGCGGGATCATTGCGTATGACACTAATGTGCGCAGTGGCGGGGAAGGGGCGCGGTATTTGGGGATTGATCTTTCTCGGGAGTATCGGGTGGATCAGGTGTCGGTGAATCTTCGTGCGGTGGATGTGCGCAGTGGGCAGGTGTTGGCGAATGTGATGACGAGCAAGACGATTTATTCGGTGGGTCGTAGTGCTGGGGTGTTCAAGTTTATCGAGTTCAAGAAGTTGCTTGAGGCAGAGGTGGGGTATACGACGAACGAGCCGGCGCAGTTGTGTGTGTTGTCGGCGATCGAGGCGGCGGTGGGGCATCTTTTGGCTCAGGGGATTGAGCGGCATTTGTGGCAGGTGGCGGGGGATAATTCTTTGCCTGATAACAATGCGACGCTGGATCGGTATTTGACTCAGAACAAGGTGGTGCCTGAGGGGGAGAATGAGTGAGCCGTGGCGGCCTTCGGGCCGACCATGCTCTTCCCGTCCAACTGTGGGAGTGAGCCTGCTCGCGGTGGCGGCCTGATAGCCGACCATGTTGTTCTTGGTGTACATATCCGTTGCTGCGGTAACGGCGGCTGGCGGTTTCGCCCTTACGGCGACTCCCTTTGGCAAACGCCCCAAAGGAAGCAAAGGTCTTTGCCCCGGCGTCCGGCCCCTCGCTGGGGCTCGGTGTTCCTTCGTTCCGGCATTCATCTGGGGGCATCGCCTCCGGTCTGCTTCGCGACGACCTCCTCTCGATGTGTTCGACTTCGTCGAACGGCGCTACGCGCCTGCCCCCCAGATGAACGCCTCCACTCAGCCTGCCGAAGGGGCGGGTAGATCAAAAGCTGCAGGCGAGCTAACGCTCGGCCTGTTGAGTGGTGAGGAGCGGGCGGTACGCCTCGATTTTTTTATGACGTGATCGTTCCCACGCTCTGCGTGGGAATGCCGCCAGGGACGCTCCGCGTTCCGCTCTTGAAGGTGACGCAGAGCGTCACGGGATGCATTACCACGCGGAGCGTGGGAACGATCAATCAAGAGCTGCAGGCGAGCTACCGCTCGGCCTGTTGAGTGGTGAAGGGCGGGCGGCCTTTCGACGATGGCGGCCTGACAGCCGACCAATCTCTCTCAGATGCACCCAATCCAACTGTGGGAGCTGGCTTGCCAGCGATGGCGGCCTGCCAGCCAACCAATCTCTCCCAGATGCACCCAATCCCCTGTGGGAGCGAGCTTGCCAGCGATGGCGGCCTGCCAGCCAACCAATCTCTCCCAGATGCACCCAATCCAACTATGGGAGCTGGCCTGCCAGCGATGGCGGCCTGACAGCCAACCAATCTCTCCCAGATGCACCCAATCCAACTGTGGGAGCTGGCCTGCCAGCGATGGCGGCCTGACAGCCGACCAATCTCTCCCAGATGCACCCAATCCCCTGTGGGAGCGAGCTTGCTCGCGATGGCGGCCTGCCAGCCAACCAATCTCTTCCAGATGCACCCAGTCCCCCAGGTAATGTGTGGTGATTTTAGGGGGTATGTTTAATGGTGTTTAACGTTACTTCCTGAAAGCCACAGATCCTTGCGCCGTTGCCTACGACTGCGCCAGAATCCGCCGGCTTGTGTGCTTTGGGCCTGGTCTTTATCGTTTCCGGGTCGCTGAATTCAGCGGCCGGGTTTAGCGACCTGATCAGGTATAAGCGCTACAACGCTCCGTCTTTATTGCAGGCGCATGTCTGCAGTTTCGATATGGTGGCTGTGCGCGGGAGACCCTCGGGTCTGCCGGGTCTTATACCTCTCGGTTCGCTAACCTGCGTACAGCCGCCACCCTTACTTGTTTAGCGACAGGTGCCGGTGGTTCCAACAGGTATAAATGGAGATTCACCATGTTCAAATCCACCCCCAATCCCCCGGAAACCAACGACGTTTCCCCCTACGATCCCCTCGATCCGAAAAAGCTCAACGAAGCCGCCGACCGCGCGCTGGATCACTATCTCAATCCGCTCAAAGCCTCGATCCCTCCACGCAAACCCAGCACCATTTACCTGATCGCCCCAGACATCGACACCGAAACCCTGTTGGCTAACGCCTGCGAATCGCTGGCTTCGGCGAGTGTGATGGCGAGTGATTTCGCAGGCCAGTTGCAAGGCCCGCAACGCAACACGATGCTGGCCCTTCAGCAGATCATCATGCTGGGCGAGCTGGCGGTAAATCGGGCGCTGGATAACGTCGACCCGCAGGCATAAACCCCACCCACAGATCGTTCCCACGCTCTGCGTGGGAATGCCGCCAGGGACGCTCCGCGTTCCGCTCTTGAAGGTGACGCAGAGCGTCACGGGATGCATTACCACGCGGAGCGTGGGAACGATCAATGCACCCCATTCCCCTGTGGGAGCTGGCTTGCCAGCGATGGCGGCCTGACAGCCAACCAATCTCTCCCAGATGTACCCAATCCAACTGTGGGAGCGAGCCTGCTCGCGATGGCGGTGTGTCATTCAGCATTGATGGTGGCTGATACTCCGCCATCGCGAGCAGGCTCGCTCCCACAGGGAAGGTGTGCTGATTCGAGGGTGCTGTTTAATAGTGTTTAACGTTACTTCCTGAAAGCCACAGATCCTTGCGCCGTTGCCTACGACTGCGCCAGAATCCGCCGGCTTGTGCGCTTTGGGCCTGGTCTTTATCGTTTCCGGGTCGCTGAATTCAGCGGCCGGGTTTAGCGACCCGGGCTATCCAAAGTGCATCTATGCTCCAGACTTTTTTGCAGACTTTTGACGTCTGCAATGACGTTATGGTGGCTGTATGCGGGAGACCTTCGGGTCTACCGGGTGCCTTTGACCGGTTCGCTAACCTGCGTACAGCCGCCACCCTTACTTGTTTAGCGACAGGTGCTGGTGGCGCCATTTTCCAAAGGAGATTCACCATGTTCAAATCCACCCCCAATCCCCCGGAAACCAACGACGTTTCCCCCTACGATCCCCTCGATCCGAAAAAACTCAACGAAGCCGCCGACCGCGCGCTGGATCACTATCTCAATCCGCTCAAAGCCTCGATCCCTCCACGCAAACCCAGCACCATTTACTTGATCGCCCCGGACATCGACACCGAAACCCTGTTGGCTAACGCCTGCGAATCGCTGGCTTCAGCCAGTGTCATGGCCAGCGACTTCGCCGGGATGATGGAATGGCCGCATCGCAACACGATGCTGGGTATTCAGCAGGTCATCATGCTGGCTGAGCTGGCAGTGAACCGGGCGCTGGACAGGGTTGATCCGCAGGCATAACTCCCCCCCCCGGCTGATCGTTCCCACGCTCTGCGTGGGAATGCATCCCGTGACGCTCTGCGTCACATTCAAAAGCGGAACGCGGAGCGTCCCTGGCGGCATTCCTTTGCTGCGCGTGGGAACGATCAAACGGCAAAAAAAAACCGCGACCCCTTAACGGATCGCGGTTTTTTTACGCCCTGCGTTTACTGCTGCAACACCGTCGCCCGGTTGTCAGTACCCAGCTGTTGAACCGTCGCCATCTGGGTCATGCCGCTCTGATCGACACTGGCAATGTTCCCCGTACCTCCCTGGGTAACGTAGGCCACGTTCATGGTGTCAGCCTGTTTGACGGTGATCATGTTGTCGCTGCCATACAGCTGCGTGGTGTACGCCTGGTTGCCGCTGCCCGATTGGTCGAACTCGGTGGTGTTGCCTGAGCCGTTGCTGGTGCCCTGGGCCAGGTTGGTGGTGCCGCGCTGGTCGGCGATGAGGATGTTGTCGCTGCCGTTCTGATCGAAGTACAGCTCGTTGTAGTTGTCCGCCTGGCTGACCGTGGTTTTGTTGCCGCTGCCGGTCTGGTTGGTAGTCATGATATGGCCGACACCGTCTTGTTTGAAGCTGGCGACGTTGCCGTAGCCGGCCTGGGTGACGGTCGCGCGTTGGTTGCTGCCGAACTGGCCGCCCAGTTGCGGGCCTTTCCAGTTGCTGGCGTAGACCTTGTTTTCGCTGCCCACGGAAGTGGCGTTGAGCACGTGGCTGTCGCCGCTCTGGTAGGTGAAGTGGACGTTGCCGGTGCCTTGCTGGTACAGCGCGAGGACCGAGCCGACGGAGTCGAACTGGTCGGCGTAGATGGCGTTGACGTCTCCGACTTGCAGGACCTGGGCGTTGTTGTTCTGGCCGAAGCTCTGGTCGACCACGGTTTCGTTGGTATGCCCGTACTGGTTGACGGTGGCTTCGCTGGCGGTTTGTGCGCCTTGCCAGACTTCGGCGGCGTTGTAGTCGCCGAACTGGTTGACGGTAATGGTGCCGCCGTTGCCATCGCGCTGGTCACCATAAGCGTAGTTGCCTTCGCCGGCCTGGTTGAGGTTGATCTGGCCGCCCATGTGGGCGATTTGTTCGGCGGTGGCGTAGTTGGCGGTGCCGTACTGGATGATCATCGCGTTGTTGCCGACGCCCAGTTGAATCTGTTCGATGTTGGCTTCGTTGTTGTCACCGAACTGGAAGGTCTGGCCTTTGGTGGCTTCCTGGCTGTCCTGATAGACGAACGAGAAGTTGCCGCTGCCTTGCTGTTGTTGCAGCGCCTCGTTTCCACCCATGCCAATCGACTGGCTGGCATGGCTGGTGTTGAAGCTGCCGACCTGTTGTTGGGTGATGGTGCTGCCGTCTTCGAACAGTTGCTCGGCGTAGCCGGCGTTGTAGTCGCCGAGCTGATCCTGGGTGATGGTGCCGGTGGCGGTGTCTTGTACCGCGGCGGCATCGTTGCCCTGGCCGAGTTGTTGTTGGGTGGCGGTGCTGTACGGGGCCGCCGTCTGTTTCACATCGGCGATGTTGGCGGTGCCGACCTGAGACTGGTTGGACACGCTGTCGTCGGCCATTGCCTGGGCACTGACAATGACCAGTATGGCGGCGGTGAGGGGCGTCAGTTTGAACATGATGAAACCTCCAAGTGGTGCAGTGCTTTAGCGATATTGTTTGACCGAAACGCTCATGCCGTTCCCTGACTGCGTCACGGCGCTTGAAAGCCCCGTACCGGCCTGGTCGATGCTGGCGTCGTTGTTGTTGCCGTTCTGGGAAATCTGCGCGCGGTTGTGGCTGCCGTTTTGCGTGATGGAGGCGGCGTTGCCACTGCCTTGCTGGGTGATCATGGCCATCAGGTCGCTGCCTTGTTGCAGGATGTAGGCTTCCTGATTGCTGCCCGACTGGACGATGGTGCCGAGCAGCGACTGGCCGTTCTGTTGCAACAGCGCCACGTTGGCCTGGCCGTTCTGGTCGATCAGCGCGTGTTGGCCTAAGGGTGGCGGCAACTCGCCCAGATCGGCGGCGGGCGCCAGGTCGTCGTTGTCCATCAAATCGTCGGCGCGCACGCTGGCACTGCTGCAAAGCAGAAGCAGGCAGAGCAAGGCGGCGGTCGACATTTTCATGGCGTTGTCCTTGGGAAGAGGCCCGCCCCACCCACCGGATCGGCGGGTGGGGCGAGGGCTCAGTTGGCGGTGACCGTCACGGTGCGCACGGTGCCTTGCGACGAGCTAATGGTCGCTGTCGGGTTGGCTGACGGGATCACCGTGGTGGTGTTGTTCACCGTCAACCGCCAGCGTCCAGTCACCGGCACGGTGGTGGTGCCCAGGGTCGCCAGCCCCGTCGGGGTGCTGACCTGCACGGTGATGGTGTTGCCGGTGGTCACCGATGAGGTGCCCGCGAAGTCCCAGGTGAAGCGGTTGTTGGAACGGGCCGACACGGTGGCAGTGGTCACGGTGAAGGTTTCCGCAGCAGGCCTTGGCGAGACTTGTACCGTGACCGTTGCCGGCGTCGACAGGGCGCCGAAGCTGTCCCGGGCGATGTAGGTGAAGGTCGTGGTAAAGGCCGTGGTGACCGTGGCCGGTGGCGTGTAGGTGATCACCGTGCCGTCAGTGCTGACGGTGCCGCGACCTGCTGCCGGTTGAGTCAGGCTGGCGACGCCCAGCGGCACGTTGCCTTCCGGATCGGTGTCGTTGGCCAGCACGTTGATCGGAATCGCCACGCCCAGGGTCGCAACGGCATCGTTGACCGCCACCGGTGGCCGGTTAGGCGCCACGGTGATGGTCACGGTGGCCGGTGTGGTCGAGGCCAGACCTTTGGCGTCTTGAGCCTTGTAGGTGAAGGTGGTTGTCAGTGGCGCATTGACCGCGGCGGGCGGGGTATAGACCACTGCAGTCGTGCCGCTCAATGCCACGGTGCCTTGGCCGGCAGCCGGTTGGGTCAGGGCGGTGATGGTCAATGGCGTGTTGCCGTCGGGGTCACTGTCATTGGCCAGCAGGTTGAGGGTGATCGGCACGCCGAAGCTGGTGCTGCCGGAGTCGGCGACAGAGAGCGGTGCCTGGTTTTCGCCGGTGTCCGGTGCTGTCCCGACGACCACGACTGGCTCGGTATCACTGCCGCCGGCCGCGGATTTGACGGTGACGGTGGCTGGTGGCTGGGTCAGGTCGGCCACGGTGATTTTTTGCAGGGTGCCGGATTTCGACAGGCGTCCGTACCCTTGCGCAACCATGTCCGGCACCGCCACTTCGTCCGTGGAGGTGGCCTCGATCAGCAGGCTGTGATTGCTCCAGTTGTAGCGAGCGGTCTGGATTTTCACCACGTCGGTGAGTTTGCTCGACACCGCCGTAGGCCGGGTAGTGCCAGCCGCGTTGGTGGCGGTCACCACCACGACCGAAGGCACAGGGCCGGTGATCAGGTGATTGCCGAAGAACAACCCATTGTTGTCACCGACCATGGTGGTCTGGCAGGGCGTAGGCGGTGGTCCGGGGACCAGGGCGAGGCTTTCGCGAAAGCACAGGGTCGAGCTGTTGTCGGCATTGCCGAAGACTTCGACCCGAGTGCTGTTGCCGGTGCCGGAGGAGGTTCGGCGATAAGTGGCGCGGTTGACCTCCACATGGGTCTGTGCGCGGTTGTCGAGGACTTTGCCGGATACGGTGAAGAGGTTGGTCTGGATGGTTCCCGCCGGCCCCTGGATGCGCACGAAGTTGGTGTTGTTGGGGCTGCCGGTGACTGCTTCGGTGAGGTTTGGGTCACCGATAAACGTTTCTACCGACCCGCTGTCCGGGTTCACTTCGGTGTAAGGGCCGTTGACGCTGCGCAGGAATGGCCCGATGGCCCCGTTGAGCGCTCCGGTGAAATTGCCAGGGGCACCGATGCCGACATCTTTGGTGATGTTGATCGCACGACGGCCCGGCGTGGTGACGTTGACCGTTTCGACGCCGTACGGGTGGGTAATGGTGTAAGTCCCGGCGGTGGGCACGTTCACCCGGATACGAATCCGCGCGAAGCTTTGCTGATCGCCATCGACAGGAGTGCCCGAGGCGAATGCCGCTTCGACCCCGGCCACGTAGGCGTCCATCCCGTAACCAGCGGCGTTGTTGGGAATGGTGGCGTCGGCCAGGAACCAGAAGCCTTCGTCTGGCCAGTTGTCCGGGAACACCATCGGCAGGGTGTCATCGAAAATGCCCGGGGTCGGCAGCAGGGTGCACATGTAGGCCGGTGGCGTGGCGGCCGGCACCCGCGAGCTCGTGGCGCGCGACTGGCACAGCTCCAGCGACAGCAGATTGTTGTCCTGATACCACATCGGGAATTTCCCGGTGGCGAAGGTGTAAGGGCCGGGGTCGACGGCAGCGAGTTGCGCAAAAGCGCTGCCGGACAGCGATAGAGTCAGTCCCAGGGCGTTGAGCGCCAGGCGTGGCCAGTTGTTCATGATGCCTCCTGATGAGGATCTGGTCATGTGAGCGTTCATGGCAGGATGACCACTTCTTCGGTATCGGTGCCGCCATTGGAGGACGTCACGCGAACCTTGGCCGGTGGAATGGGCGAGATGCCGGTCGACAGGGTTTTCACTGCGCCGTCGCCACTGAGGGCACCGATGGCGGCACCGCTGCCGGACGTGGCGGTGAGCACCGGTGGCGAGGTTTCATCGCTGGTGGAGGCCTCGATCGTGAGTTGCCCGGAGTTGAGGCTGTACTCGGCGCGCTGGATCACCACCAGGTCCGATAACGGTGTCGACAGGGTGGTGGGCGTGCTGGTGGGAATGGCGATGTGGTTGTCGGCGGTCAGTTGCAAGGTGGTTGGCAAGCTCGGGTTCGTCGAAGACTGGGCGTACCAGCTGCCGGTGCCGTTGAGTTCTGTCAGGTTCAACACCGGGTTGTTGCTGGTCAGGGCGACGGTGCCCGGGGGCGGCGGCGCCAGGACGAACACGTCTTGCTGGGCCACTGGCGCACTGTCGCCGGCCTTGCGCGAATAGGTGCTGCGCTGGGTGATCATCGGTGTCGGCCGCACGACCGTGGACAACTTGCCGGAGACGGCGAATACCGTGGTGGTCAGGTCAATCCCGTTGGGGCCTTCGATGCGGATGAAGTTGGTGTTGAACGGGCTGCCGGTCACGGCTTCCGAGAGGTTCGGGTCGCCGATGAATTGCTCCGCGACCCCGGTCACCGGATTGGTCTCGGTATACGGGCCTTTGACACTGCGCAGGAACGGTCCGACGTCCCCCTTGAGGGCGCCGTCGTAGGTTTTCGGCGAGCCGATACCGATGTCGCGGGTCATGTTGATCGCCCGCCGCCCGGGGGTGTCGACGTTGAACACTTCGACGCCGTAAGGGTGGGTGATGACGTAAGTGCCGGCCGTGGGCACATCGACGCGGAGGCGGATCCGGGCGAAGCTGATCTGATCGCCTTCCGCAGGTTCGCCACCGCTGAACGCGGCTTCGACACCGCTGACGTAGGTCAGGTTGATGCCCCTGGCCGCATCGACGATGGCGCCATCGGCGGTAAACCAGAAGGCCTCGTCAGGGAAGTTGGTGGGAAAGACTAAAGGTTTGGTGTCGTCGTATATGCCGGGTGTCGGCAGCAGGGTGCACATGTACGTCGGGGCGCCAGGAGCACTTGGCACGCGCGAACTGACCGCCTTGGACAAACACAGGTCTAGGGTTCGACCATGGGTGTCCTGATACCAGCCGGCAAAGGAGCCGATGGCGGGTTGATAGGGGCCGGGATCGACCGCAAACAGCGCTGCCTGGGCAATGCCTTGGGCAAGCGCGCTGACGACCAGGGCGGCCGCCGATTTGGACAGTAAAGGGTGCATGAGTATTCCCTCTATCAGATTGCCTGCCCCGTGGGGATGGGGCAGTTCGCAGGGCTTCGGCAACTTCCATACCAATCTTTCAAAACCATCGGCAGAAGCCCGCAGTGAAGGCGTGCGGCGTGCAATCGGCTCGACCGGGCCGAGCGCGCGAGCGGGCGACTGTCCCCATCATTGGGGGTAGATAGGGGTAGTGGGGCACTCGGGGAATCGGTGGGGGTACATAACCCGAAGTCGGGCAAATGCCGGACAGTGGGCTATAAACCTATAGGGAGTTTCGGGGAACGACGTCCATGAATATCCAGACCAGAGCCCTTCAGCAAGAAGAGGCCGATATCCGCCTGAGCTCGCGCAAACAGCCGTTCAATCTGCTGCGCTGGTTTTCGCTGATCAGCATGGCCGTGATCGGTACGGTGGCCGTGGCGCTGGGGGCGGTGTCCACGCGTTTCGTGATCACCGAAAGCGTGCAGCGCGATGCGTTGCTTACCTCGCAATTCATCCAGGCGATTGCCTCGGCCGAGGTTCGCCATGTTGCCATCCCCAACGTGCGGACCATGGGCGAGTTGCTGGACCCGCGCAAAGACAAAGACTTTGTCGACGTCGATCCCTTGGCCCGTGCCAGCGCCCGAGGCGAATTCCTCGATCATGTCGAGCACTTGCCGGATGTGATCCTGGCCAACATTTATGCACCTGACCGCATGGTGATCTGGTCCACCAATCCGGAACTGATGGGCACTACGATCCATGCCGATGAAGACCTCGACCAGGCGTTCTCTTCCAGGATGCCGGTGTCCGCCAGTTACCACAACGTGGACAGGGGACGCATGGAGCAGAAGTTCGTAACGCCCCCGGATTACATCTTTATTGAAAACTACATACCGCTGTTCGATGCCGACCATGAAAACGTCACGGCGATGGTCGAGATCTACAAGGAACCCAAAGACCTGATCGACCGCATGGAGCGCGGCCTGGCGCTTATCTGGCTGGCCACGGCGCTGGGCGGGGGACTGATTTATTTTGGGTTGTACTGGATCGTGCGGCGGGCGGCGATCCTGTTGGCGACGCAACAAAAACAACTGATCACCAACGAAACGTTTGTGGCCCTGGGGGAGATGTCATCGGCGGTCGCCCATAGCCTGCGCAACCCGTTGGCGACCATTCGCTCCAGCGCCGAGCTGGCCCTGGAATTCGACAGTGGTGCGGCCCACAAGAACATCAACGACATCATCGGTCAGGTGGATCGAATGTCGAAGTGGGTTCGCGAATTGCTGCAGTCCTTGCGACCCCTTAATGATGAACCTGAGCCGGTGAACCTGGTGGCGGCTTTGCATGACAGCCTTATGGCCTTCGAGCATCAGATTGCCAAGGCCGGGGTTCACGTGGTGTTTGAGCCGAAGGAAACGCCGATGGTGCTGAGCCAGCAGGTGCAGCTCACGCAGATCCTCAACAGCCTGCTGGCCAATGCCGTGGAAGCGATGGACAGGGGCGGCACGCTGACCATCACGCTGGAACCGGCCGATGCCAAGGGGATTGGCGTGGTGGTGAGCGACACCGGCAAAGGCATGAACGAAGAACAGCGCAGCATGGCGTTCCGGCCTTTCTTCACCACCAAGCAAGGCGGGCTCGGTGTCGGGCTGGTCCTGGTGAAGCGGATCATGGAGCGTTTTGGTGGCGCGGTGAAACTCGAGAGCCGCGAAGGCGAGGGTACCCGTGTCCGTCTGTCGTTCAAGCGCATTCCCTGAACCTGGGTATGAACTTTCCCCGTTAGCGGGTGTCTGGCCCCAGTCGTTTTCCCCGGTCATGGCACATTGATGTTGATAAGCCATTGTTTTGTAGCATGTTAATGCTTTCGTATAAACCTGTTACAAATATGGCCGGCTCTTTGCAAAACCACCATCACCCCCTTCATGACTTCGAGGCGGCTGGTGATGGACAGAAAAGCGCGGTACCCCTTCAAATGGTTTGGCCTGATGGCGCCCTTGAGCGTCATTCTCACAATGACTCTGGGCACAGCGACACTGCGCGCGAGCCCTATCGATGACGAGCGACAGCCAGAACCTTCCGACCCCTCGGCTTACCAAGACGAACCGGCTGACGAACCGGCCGCCCTGAACGCCATTTTGAGCATGCCGGAGGCCAACTTGGATTCCTTCGATTTGCCCAATGGCGTCAAAGGCACTCGGGACGAGACTCGCAAGGAAAACGTCCTGCCGCCGCCGGTGCAGACCAGTTTCAATTACCCCACCAATGGCAAGCCGAGCCCGTTGTTCGGTGCCCAGCCGTTCACTCAGCAGCTGGTGCTGTTCGAAGAGTTCGGTCCGGAAAAACTCGACCCGACCACACCGGCGGCACCCTTGGGGTTTCCACCGGCAGCGGTTGGTCCGTTGCCCCAGCAAGACCCCAACAACGCGGCTCGCAGTGCGCCACCGAGCGCAGCGCTGGATGCGTTCTTGCGGCAACCGGGGCTGACCCCGTTCCCCAGCCAGTATTCGAACGTGGTGGACCGCAACCCCTGGCAGGCGCAGATCGAGATGTTCCTCAACCGCCGTATCGGCTCCTCGGCCGAAGGTCGTCCACCAGGAAAAGGCTGGTCGCATCAGCGCTGGAACGAGTTCTACCCGCAAGTGGCTTACAAAACCGTGCAAACCGGGGCGAGGCTCAACAGCGGTTGGCGTGACAGCCACCAAATGCACGGTTATGCCGTGGGCGAATTCGGCCCCGGTGGCCTCTATCACAACGTGGCGGGCGTACCGGCAACCAATGGCACCTCCAAAGGCGTCGACCCGCGTTTCCACCCGAGCATGCCGGTGCAGAACCACAACTCGGTGTGGACCTTCGACGGTACCTTGCCGCCAAAACTGCTGATGGTGCGGTACGGTCAGCCGGTCCTGATGCGTCATTACAACGGCTTGCCGATCGACCCGTCGGCCAACATGGGCTTTGGTCTGCACACCATCACCACCCATGAACACAACGGCCACGCACCGGCGGAAAGCGATGGCTATGCCAACGCGTTTTTCTTCCCCGGGCAGTATTACGATTATCGCTGGCCGATCCAGTTGGCCGGTTACGACAGCATCAACACCGATGCCCATGATCCGCGCGCGGCGTTCCCTTGCGCACCGGGTGAAACCCTGTGGACCAACGACGTGAGCCCTAGCCGCAAGACCTGCGATCACGGCACGATCAAGATCCGTGGCGACTGGCGCGAAACCATGAGCACTCACTGGTTCCACGACCACATGCTCGATTTCACCGCGCAGAACGTCTACAAGGGCAACGCGGCGATGATGAACTACTACAGCGCCCTGGACCGTGGCAACGAATCGGTGAACGACGGCGTCAACCTGCGTTTCCCCAGCGGCAGCGCCTTGCCGTGGGGCAACCGCGACTACGACGTCAACCTGGTGTTCGCCGACAAGGCCTGGGATCAGAACGGTCAGTTGTGGTTCAACCCCTTCAACACCGACGGCTTCCTCGGTGACCAGGTGCTGGTCAACTGGCAATGGAAACCGACCCTGGACGTGCGCGCCCGCAGCTATCGGTTCCGCATCCTCAATGGTTCGGTCTCGCGTTACTTCAAGTTCGCGATAGTGCGTGAGGTCAAGGGCACCAGCGGCGAGTTCCAGGGGCCGAAAAACTCGGGCGTTTCCTATAGCCGCGTGCCGTTCCACATGATTGCCAACGACGGCAACATCATGGAACACAGCGTGCCGTTCGACGGCACGATGGACCTCGATGCCGATGGCGATAAACAGAACCACAACGCGATCCTGCCAACCCAGGGCATCGCCGAGCGCTTCGACATCATCGTCAACTTCGCGAAAAACGGCATCAAGCCAGGCGACAAACTGTTCGTGGTCAACCTGCTGGCCCACGACGACGGCAAAGGCCCGAAAGAACCGATCCCGTTGGGTGATGTGCTGTCGGAAAAATACCTGGCGGTGATCAAGCAAGGCAGCAAAGGTCCGCAGTGGGACAGGGGCGACCCGGGCGTGGGCAAGGTCTTGCAGCTCAACGTCAAGGCCTACACCGGTCAGGACCTGGCCATGGACCCTGCGGCGTACGAACCGGCCAAACCGGGTAAAGCCGAAGGTCTGGTGATGATTCCGCTGAAGATCCATCGCGATAATCCCGCCGACAAGGCTCTGCTGGCCAACGCTCGTCACCGCACCTTCACCTTCGGCCGTTCCGACGGCACCGATGAGGCGCCGTGGACAGTCAAGACCGATGGCGGCTTCGGCTTCCACATGGACCCACGGCGCTTGAACGCGGCGACCCACTTGGCGAGCGGTCCGACCGATGCCGGGGCATCAGGGTTCGGCACCCTGGAGGTGTGGAACATCAGACTCGGCGGCAGTGGCTGGAGCCATCCGGTGCATGTGCACTTCGAGGAGGGGATCATTCTCAGTCGCGGCGGCAAGGCGCCACCGGAATGGGAAAAATGGGCCCGCAAAGACGTGTATCGCATCGGTTCGGAAAAGGATGGGCTGGACAACGTCGAGATGGCGATCAACTTCCGCGAGTTTGCCGGGACCTACATGGAGCACTGTCACAACACCCAGCATGAGGACAACTCGATGCTGCTGCGCTGGGACATTGAGAAACCCGGGCAATTCCAGTTGATGCCGACACCGTTGCCGAGCTGGGATGGCGTGCGCTACGTGAACTCCGCCGCGCTGCCAACCTTCCGCACTGGCGATGGCCTGGGCCCTAAAGTGGTGGTCAAGCCATGAACCGGGAGCGCGTCGAAAGGACTGTGCATACGCCGCGCTCCCGCTTCCAGGGCTTGCACCTGATGTTGCTGCTGATCACCTGCCTGCTGGCCAGTCAGGTGCTCACAGCCCATGAAGGAGCCTTGTCGCCGACGGAGTCGGCGACACCCTGGGGCGGCGACTATTTCCCCAACACCCTGCTGACCGATCAGGACGGTCGGCAGGTGCGTTTTTTCGATGACCTGATCAAGGACAAAGTGGTGGTGATCAATTTCATTTTCACTTCGTGCAGCGACTCTTGCCCACTGGAAACCGCGCGCCTGCGTCAGGTGCAAAAGTTGCTCGGGGACCGGGTCGGCCAGGACATCTTTTTCTACTCCATCAGCATTGATCCCCTCAGCGACACGCCCGAGGTGCTCAAGGCTTATGCACAACGCTTCAAGGTCGGACCCGGCTGGAAGTTTCTGACGGGTGAATTTGCCGACGTCACTGACCTGCGAAAAAAACTCGGGCTGTTCATCGAAGGTGTCGACAATGGACGCAACAAGGACCACAACCTGAGCCTGATCGTTGGTAACCAGAGTACGGGCCGCTGGATGAAAGCCTCGCCTTTCGAGAACCCGTGGATCCTCGCGGACCAGTTGGCCAACACGTTGCAGAACTGGAAGAAAGCCAGCGTTGAAGAAAGTTACGCCAACGCGCCTGAAATCCGCCCGCCGAGCAATGGCGAAGAACTGTTCCGTACCCGCTGCGCGTCGTGCCATAGCCTGGGTCCGATGGACGGGCAGGGGATCGGCATGCGCAGTATCGGCCCTGACCTGATCGGCGTGACGCGCCAACGTGACCCGGCCTGGCTCAGTCGATGGATTCGTGAACCAGACAAGATGCTGGCGGAAAAAGACCCGATTGCGGTGGAGTTGTTTGAACGTTTCGACAAAATCCCGATGCCCAACCTGCGTCTGGATGAGAACGCCGCGCAGTCAATCATGGGTTTTTTACAGGAAGAAACCGAGCGCCAGAAACCGATGGAAGCGGCGCAGGCGCAATAGCGGCGAAATACTATCAGTGAGGCCGTCCGGCGCGATCAATGCCACCTACACTGATCGGTGAAACGGCTGAAAAGGCGCGATGCATGCCTCAGGACATTCCCATGCAGAACCAGGAATCACCCAAAACAACGGTACCGCAGGTGTCTGCAGCAGACGCCCCGGCCCGTAACGGACAGTTCAATCTGCTGCGCTGGTTTTCCTTGGGCAGCTTTCTCATCATCGCGGCTGTCGCGTTGGGGTTGGGCTATGTCTCTACGCGTTTTGTCGTCGATGAAAGCGTCGAACGTGATTCCATGCTCACTGCGCAGTTCATCCAGGCCATCGGTGATGGAGAAATTCGCCATGCCGGCATCACCCCGGAAAGAACCATGGGTGAAATGCTCGATCCACGCGATGAAAACGCCTATCCCGACGTCAATCCGGGTGCCCGTGCCGCGGCCCGCACAGAGTTTCTCGATCATGTCGAAAACCTGCCGGACACGCTGTTGGCGGTGGTGTATGCGCTGGATCGCACCGTGGTCTGGTCGACCAACCCGCAAATGATCGGCATGCGGGTCGAAGGTGATGAGGAACTGGACGAGTCCTTTGAAATGAAGGAACTCGTGTCCACCAGCTACCACAAGATCGACGATGAGCGTCCCGAACAGATGCTGCTGCGCGAGCCCAAGTACCTGTTCATCGAGAATTACATTCCGATGTTCAATGCCGACAAAAGCAAAGTCATCGCCATGGTGGAGATCTACAAGGAACCGGCGGACCTGGTCGAACGCATCCAGCGCGGTTTCAAAGCCATCTGGCTGGCGACCGCGCTGGGTGGCCTGGTCATCTACCTTGGGCTGTTCTGGATTGTGCGGCGCGCCTCGATGCTGCTGCAAAGCCAGCAGAAACAATTGATCACTAACGAGACGTTTGTCGCTTTGGGGGAAATGTCATCGGCGGTCGCTCACAGCTTGCGCAATCCGCTGGCGAATATTCGCTCCAGTGCCGAACTGGCCCAGGAAATCGCCAGCGATGGGGCACAAAGGAACATTGGCGACATCATCAATCAGGTCGACCGCATGTCGCGCTGGGTCCGGGAGTTGCTGGTGTCGTTGCGGCCCATGAACGACGACTACGAGACCGTGGACCTGGTACTGGCCATCGACGACACCCTGAGCGCGTTCGATGCACTGATCAAACGTTCGAACGTGCAAGTGCACTTCACACCGCAAGCTTGCCCACCGGTCGTCAGCCAACAGGTGCTGCTCACGCAAATTCTCAATAGCCTGTTCGCCAACGCACTGGAGGCCATGCCCAAGGGCGGCCTGCTCAGTATCGACATAGAACAACCGTACCCCGGGCAGGTACGGATGACGTTGAGCGATACCGGCAAAGGCATGAGCAAACAGCAGCAGCAAATGGTCTTCAAGCCATTTTTTACCACCAAACAGGGAGGGTTGGGCGTTGGCCTGGCCCTCGTCAAACGAATAATGGAACGTTTCCAAGGCTCGGTTGAATTGACCAGCCAGGAGCAGGAAGGAACCCGCGTCTGTCTCAATTTTAAAGTGGCAACGGGAGGGGACTATGGAGCACAGCATACTGCTGGTCGAGGATGATGAACTCCTGGCCGAGAATATTCAGACCTACCTGGAGCGCAAAGACTTCGAGGTGACGGTCTGCCACTCGGCTGAAGAGGCGTTGGAGCAATTGGGCACGTTTGCTCCAGATGTGGTGTTGACTGATAACTCGCTGCCGGGCATGAGCGGTCATGACCTGATCCAGAAGCTGCGCATCAGCGCGCCGGATCTGAAAGTGATCATGATGACTGGCTACGGCAATGTCGAAGACGCCGTGGTGGCGATGAAAGAGGGCGCGTTTCATTACGTCACCAAACCGGTGGCCTTGCCAGAGCTCAAGCTGCTGCTGGACAAGGCTCTGGCCACCGATCGCATGGAGCGCACGCTGTCGTTTTATCAGGAGCGCGAGGCGCAGAAGTCAGGCGTGCAGGCACTGATCGGTGAGTCGGCACCGATGCACTATTTGAAAAATACTATCGCCCAGTTGCTCGACGCCGAACGGCGCATGGCCAACACCGACCTGCCGCCAGTGCTGGTGGAAGGTGAAACCGGTACGGGCAAGGAGCTGGTGGCCCGGGCACTGCACTTCGACGGTCCGCGCAGTAAAGGCCCGTTCATTGAGTTCAACTGCGCCTCGATTCCTTCCAATCTGGTGGAATCGGAACTGTTCGGCCACGAGAAGGGCGCCTTCACCGATGCCAAGGACCGCCGTGTCGGTCTGGTCGAAGCGGCTGACGGCGGCACGCTGTTTCTCGACGAAGTCGGGGAAATGGACCTGCTGCTGCAAGCCAAACTGCTCAAGCTGCTGGAAGACCGGACCATTCGCCGGGTCGGCTCGGTCAAGGAGCGCAAGGTCGATCTGCGGGTGATCAGCGCCACCAACTGCAACCTCGAGCAAATGGTTCAACAGGGCAAGTTCCGGCGTGACCTGTTTTTCCGCCTGAGGATCATTTCGATCAAGGTTCCGCGCCTGTATGCCCGTGGCGAAGACATTTTGCTGCTGGCTCGACATTTCCTGGGGACCCACGGCAAACGCTATGGCAAGCCGAACCTGCATTTCAGCGATCAGGCTGAACAACTGCTGCTCAGCTACAGCTGGCCGGGCAACGTGCGTGAGCTGCGCAACATGCTGGAGCAAACCGTGCTGCTGGCGCAGAGCGATACGATTGCGGCCCATCAGCTCAATGTGTGCCTGAGCCTGGTGGATGATCCGATCGTGCTGCAAGAACCCCAACACCATGAGTCGCGTCCGATGTACAGCGCCAACGAGTCGATGAACCTGCCGGAAGTCGAGCGCGACATGGTGCGCAAGATGCTCGACAAGACCGACTGGAACGTCACCAAGTCGGCACGGTTGCTGGGCCTGAGCCGCGACATGTTGCGCTACCGGATCGAAAAACTCGGCCTCGCTCGCCCGGACAAACGCCAGTGGTGAATCACTGCATAATTGGTCCTTGGCGGCTGAGGCACTCGAGCAGACACGAGGGGTCGGGGACTTCTTCGTTCACGTAGACGCCGTGTTCGGCGTCGTAGGAACGGATGAAGACCCGGACGGAGGCGTCCGCGACGGTCGGTAATCGGGAGTCGTGGAAGTCATGCTGGCTGGCAATCGGGATGAAATTCCCAGGGGCCGTCGAGATGTAGGAACCCGGCGGCACAATGCTCATGGACGGCGGCACCGGGTGAGCGAAGGGCTGGTCGGCCCCGTAATAATTGAACTCACTGCTGTAGTCGGTGGTGGGTGTCAGGCTGTCGTCCGCCTGGGCGCCAGTGATGGCGGTCAGGCTGAGGGCGATCAATAGCGGCAGATCTGTTTTTTTCATGGCAACACCTGTGAAGTCGGCTGTCCCGCACATCCCCAAGGCCATTAACTATAGCTGCCGTACAGGCACGCGTCCGCGATGCCCGGGTTACAACATTCCAACAAACGCCAAATGGGCTTTTTCGAAGGCCTGACCTAGACTCGTGCCGGTCAATCAAGACCGAATGAGGACGCGCGCAAATGGACATGCCGACCAACGAAAAAGCCATCGCCAGCAACCGCGATGCCTGGAACGACTCCGCCCGACACCACAAGAACACCCCCGAATGGCAGGCGCTTTTGATCGCCGTGGGGCAGGGGGATTTCTCCTGCCTGGATGCAACGTTGACGGGTGTGCTGGAACAGGTGGGCGTCGACTGCAAGGCTGTGGTGCAACTGGGTTGCAACAACGGGCGCGAAAGCCTCTCGCTGTTTGCCCTGGGCGCCCGCAGTGTGGTGGGCATTGATCAGTCTGAAGCGTTTCTCGCTCAGGCGCGGGAACTGGCGTCCCGCTCGCCCCATGAACCGAAATTCATCGAGGCAGACATTCATCACCTGCCCACTGAGCTTCACGACCGGTTCGACAGGGCATTGATCACCATCGGCGTGCTGAACTGGATGCCGGACATGGCGCAGTTTTTCCGCCATGTCGCATGCACCCTCAAGCCCGGCGGCGCGCTGGTGGTGTACGAAACCCATCCGTTCCTGGAAATGTTCGACCCGGAATCAGAGGACCCCTATCGCCTGGACAGCTCGTACTTTCGCAACGAACCGTTCGTGCAGAACCAGCCGATCGTCTACGAAGGCAAAGTCGACCAGCCGGCCGCTTCGTCCTACTGGTTCGTCCACACCCTGGGCACGATCCTCACCGGCGCCATCGAGGCGGGGCTGCAGATCAGCCACCTCAAGGAATACCCGCATTCCAACCGAGAAGAACTCTACGACCGGTATGAACAGCAGAAAGCGCAGCTGCCATTGTGCTTTACGATGGTGGCGGTGAAGCGCGAGTAAATGTGTTGCACCAACTGACCCCTTCGCGGGCAAGCCCGCTCCCACAGTTGATCTTTGTCGAACACAAATGCGGTGTTCACTGAAGCTCCCTTGTGGGAGCTAGCCTGCTGGCGATAGCGATTTACCAGTCACCGCAATGCTGAATGTGCCACCGCTATCGCGAGCAGGCTCGCTCCCACATTTGTTCGTCGTCGAACACAAATGCGGTGTTCACTGCGGATCCCTTGTGGGAGCTAGCCTGCTGGCGATAGCGATTGATCAGTCACCGCAATGCTGAATGTGCCACCGCTATCGCGAGCAAGCTCGCTCCCACAGTTGATCGTTGTCGAACACAAATGCGGTGTTCACTGAAGATCCCTTGTGGGAGCGGGCTTGCT